>JACRDU010000003.1 GCA_016218495.1 Elusimicrobiota bacterium | reverse complement strand
TCGGCGCGCGGCCGACTGTCGGGACGCGGCTGGGCCTGGGTGGCGGGGCTCTTCGCCCTGGGGACGGCGGTCTTCCTGTTCCTCCCGGTCCGCGCCTGGGGCGATCCTTGGCTCGATTGGGGCGACCCGAAGACGCCCGCGCGCCTGTGGCGGGTGCTGACGCGCGGCGACTACGGGGGCGTGCGCCTGCATCCCGAGCGGCCGGCGGGCCTGGGCGACCCGGCGCTGTGGCGCTCCGGCCTGCTCTATGCGGCCTCGGTGTTCCGCGCCGAGCTCAGCGGTGCGGGTGCGGCTTTGGCGCTCTGGGGCGTCTGGAGCGGGCGCCGCTCGCGCGCCGTGCAGGGCCTGAGCGCCGCCTTCCTCCTCGCCGGCCCCGTCTTCATCGTCTGGGCGAACCTCGACCCTTCCCGCCCGGAGTCGCGGCCCATCCTCGAGCCGCACCTGGTGCTGCCGCTGGTCTGCGCGGCCGTGTTGGCCGGAGCCGGCGCGGCCGACCTCCTCGGGCGCCTGCCGCGGCGCGCGGCGGCCGTCCTGGGGGCGGCGCTGGCGGCGTCCGCCCTGTGGTCGCGGCGCGCCGACGCCTCGGCTCTCGGCGGTCACCGGGGCGACTTCTCCGCTTGGGACTACGGCACCGCCCTGGCTGCGGGGCTGCCGAGGGGCGCCCTGGTGCTCGACCCCGACGACCCCACCGCCTTCACCCTCTCCTATCTTAAGGCGGCGCACGGCAAGGCTGCCGAGCTCACGCCGCTGCTCTACTTCCGCACCCGCTGGGGCTATGAGTATTTGAAGCGGCGCTCCCCCGAGCTGCTGCCGGAACGCGAGATACGCTCCGGCCTGGAGCTGCTCGACGCCCTCATCTCGCACAACCTGGCGGCGGGGCGCCCGCTCTTTGCGGACCTGCCGCAGAAGGCCCCGCCGGGCACTCCGGTGCTCCCTGAGGGCCTGGCCTACCGGCTCCGGAGCACGGCCCCCGACGCCGCGGCGCGCGCGGCGGCCTTCGTCAGGGCAGAGACGGCGTTCAGAGTCCTCCTGGTCCGGCCGGCGCGCGGCGACGCAGGGTTTTTCAGCCGCCACGCGGCGGCGTACTGGTCCAGCGGCCTCAACAACGCCGCCATCGAGGCCGAGCATCTGGGCCGCGGGTCTCAGGCGGAGCGCCTGTATGCGTCGGCGCTGGCTTTCGACCCCGACCTGGCCCAGGCCTGGAACAACTGGGCGAACGCCGCCCTGCAGCGCGGCGACACGGCCGCCGCGGAAGGCCGCTATAAGGCCTCGCTGCGCACCAAGGACGACGCCGCGGTGCGCTACAACCTGGGCCGCGCTTATCTGATGGCGGGGAGGCTGGAGGACGCCGAGCGGACCTACAAGGAGTCCGTCGCCGCCGGGGGTCCGCTGGAAGCGTCCAACGACCTGGGCCTGGTCTATCTGCGCGCCGGGCGGCTGGAGGAGGCGGTCCGGCAGTGGGGCGAGCTCCTGCGGCGCCGGCCGGACTACGCGCTGGCCTATTACAACCTCGGCGTGGCCTTCGAGAAGCTGGGCCGCCGGCGCGAGGCGGCCCAGGCCGCCCGGGCCTGGGGCAGCCTCTCCTCCTCCCCCGCCGACCGAGCCGAAGCCGCCGCCTGGCTCCGCCGTCTCGAAAATTGATAATCTGCGGTGTCAGTCTTTCAGACCGTTAGACGCAACGGGTCTAAGGGTCTAAAAGACTGACACCATTATGATTGATGCCTCTTTGACTCGCGGGTGCGTGGAGCTCGTCAGCGCCGAGGAGCTCGAGAAGAAGCTGGCCGGGCCGCGGGCGCTGCGTGTGAAGCTGGGCGTGGACCCCACCTCCCCGGACCTGCACCTGGGCCATACCGTCGTGCTGCAGAAGCTGCGCGCCTTCCAGGACCTGGGCCACACGGCCGTCCTCATCATCGGCGACTTCACCGCGCGCATCGGCGACCCTTCGGGCCGGGACTCGACCCGCCCCACGCTCACCAAAGAGGACATCGACCGCAACGCCGCCACGTACAAGGAGCAGGCCTTCAAGGTCCTGCGCGAGGACCGCGTCGAGCTGCGCTACAACTCGGAATGGCTGGTGCCCTTCATGCAGGAAGGCCTGCTGCCGACCCTGCAGCGCCATACCGTGCAGCAGCTCCTGGCCCGCGAGGACTTCTCCAAGCGCATGGAAGCGGGCACCCCCATCAGCCTCCTCGAGATGATGTACCCGCTGATGCAGGGCTACGACTCGGTGGCCGTGCGGGCCGACGTGGAGCTCGGCGGAAACGACCAGCTCTTCAACCTGCTCATGGGCCGCAGGATGCAGGAGGACGCGGGGCAGGCGCCGCAGGTCGCGCTGACCATGCCGCTGCTCATCGGGCTCGACGGCCAGAAGAAGATGTCGAAGTCCTACGGCAACTCGGTCGGCCTCAACGAGCCCGCCCGGGACATCTTCGGCAAGGTGATGCGCATCTCCGACGAGGCCATGCTGGCCTACTACGAGCTGCTGACGACCCGCGACCTGGCGGCGGTGAAGGCGAAGCATCCGATGGAAGCCAAGAAGGAGCTGGCCGAGGAGCTGACCTCCCGCTACGCCGGCCCGGCGGCTGGCGCGGCCGAGCGCAAGTTCTTCGACGAGACCTTCTCCCAGAAGCAGACGCCTACTGATATTCCCGTTGTTCCGATGTCTGATAAGGCATGGCAGGGCTGGGTTTGGAGCCAATTGATGGTCCAACTGCAGTTCGCCAAATCGAGAAAGGATGCGCAAAGGCTTCTTGCCCAAGGCGCGGTATCGGCCAACGACCAGAAGATCGAGGACGGCTCGGTATTTGAATATCAAAAGACAGCAGGCGTGACCGAAGTCGTCTTGAAAGTCGGGAAACATCGCTTCTATAAGATTGTGTTCCCGTAAGGGGAGGACACATGCCCGTCGCCGCCCTGGCCGTATTGCTCGCCGCCTCCTGCGCCTACGGCGCGGAATCATGGACCCCCCAGCTGGGAAAGGTCAGCGGCACCGTGCTGGTCTTCGCGAAGGGCTCCGATGAGGGGCTGCCCGCCGAGGACGGCGCGCAGCTCGAGGAAGGCGACCGCATCGAGACCGGAGAGGATTCTTCGGCCGAGCTGGCGCTGCACCAAGGCAGCGTGATGGAGCTCGGCGCGGGAACTTCGATGACCGTGGAATCGGTCAAGAAGAAGGACTCCTGGTTCTCCCTCTCGCTGGGCTCCTTCATCGCAAAATTCGAGAGGTTCGCCGTCAACCAGCGGGCCTCCGTCCGGACGCCCACCTCGGTGGCCGCCGTGCGCGGCACGGAGTTCGGGGTCGAGGTGGCCGACGACGGCGAGACCTCGATCGGGGTCTTCGACGAGGGCCGGGTGGCTGTCACGCAGTCCGACGGCGACGGCGTCGAGGAGACCACCCTCGAGCAGAACCAGGAGGTCGTGCTGGCGCCCGGGGAGGGCCCCGACACGGTGAGCAAGGGCGGCAAGCGCTTCCTGCGCGCGCGCGCCCTGAAGCGCTTCGAAGGCCGCCGCGCCCGCCTCGAGCGGGTGCGCGAACGCCGCGAGGAGATCCGCAAGACCTGGAAGGACCTCCCGCCCAAACAGCGCCGCGAACTGCGGGCGAAATGGCAGCATGGCATGCGGGAGCGCGTGCGCAACATGCCTCCCGAACAGCGCCAGCGCCTGAAGGAGGGCTTCCAGCGCCGACAGGAGTCGCTGGAGCGCCGCCGCGGCGCCCTCGAACAGCTGCGTCAGCTGCCGCCCGAGAAGCGGCGCCAGTTCGGCGAGAAGCTGCGCGAGAACTTCCGCCAGAACATGCGCGAGAACCGTCCCGGCGGCGGCGAGCGCGGCGGGGACCTGCGGGAGAGGATCAAAGAGCGCCGCCAGGAACGCCGGGACGGCGGGCAGCGCGGGGGGATGGGCCCTGGCCGCCAAGAAGACGGGATGGGCCCCGGACGCGGCCAGGGAGGCGGACAGCGCCAGGAGAAGCGAGGCCCTGGAGGCCGTCGGGACGAGCAGCGCGGGGGCGGCCATCCCCCGCCCAAGCGCTGATTGTAAGCCTCGACGGCGGTTTGATAGACTCGGGACTCGCGCGCGAGAGCGCGTAGGGGCCGCCATGACAACGACCAAGACCCGCGCACCCGAGGCGCAGGAAGTCCCCCGGGCCGAGATGGAGCCCGCCACCCTTTCGGAGATTCCCGTCGCCCGCGAGTACGGACCGGCCGACCTCGGCACCTTCGACCCGGCGCGCGACCTCGGCATGCCCGGGGAGTTCCCCTACACCCGGGGCCTCAAGGGCGCAGGCTACCGCCAGACGCGCTGGACGATGCGGCAGTTCGCGGGCTTCAGCACGGCCAAGCACACCAACGAGCGCTTCAAGTACCTCCTCGAACACGGCCAGACCGGTCTGTCGACGGCCTTCGACCTGCCGACCCTGATGGGGGTGGATTCCGACGACCCGCGCGCCGAGGGCGAGGTGGGCCGCGAGGGCGTGGCGGTGGATTCGCTGGCCGACTTTGAAGTGCTCTTCTCGGGCATCGACCTGGCCAAGGCCTCGACTTCGATGACCATCAACCTGCCGGCCCCGATGCTGCTCGGGATGTACCTGGCCGTGGCGGACCAGCAGAAGGTGCCCTGGAAGCGCGTGCGCGGCACGCTCCAGCTCGACATCCTCAAGGAGTACATCGCGCAGAACGAGTACCTGTTCCCCCCCGAGCCCTCGATGCGCATCGTGCTCGACACCATCGAGTTCTGCTGCGACCAGGTGCCGCGCTACTACCCCATCTCGATCTCGGGCTACCACATCCGCGAGGCGGGCGCCGACGCCGTCCAGGAGCTGGCCTTCACCCTGGCCGACGGGATGGACTATGTGGAACGCCTGGCCGCCCGCGGTCGCAGCGTCGACGAGTTCGCGCGCCGGCTCTCCTTCTTCTTCGACGTCCATAACGATTTCTTCGAGGAGATCGCGAAGCTGCGCGCCGCCCGCCGCATCTGGGCGCGCTTCATGCGCGACACGATGGGCGCCAAGAACGAGATGTCCTGGATGCTGCCGATGCACTGCCAGACGGCCGGGGTGAGCTTGACCGCCCAGCAGCCCTTGAACAACTTGGCCCGGGTGGCCTACCAGGGCCTGGCGGCCGTGCTCGGAGGCACGCAGAGCCTGCATACGAATTCCTTCGACGAGGCGCTGGCGCTCCCTTCCGACGAAGCGGTGATGTACGCTCTGCGCACCCAGCAGGTCATCGCCGAGGAGACCGGGGTCTGCGATACCGTCGACCCCCTCGGCGGCTCGTACTACCTGGAGGCGATGACCGGCGAGGTCGAGTCCCGTGCCTTGGCCGTCATCAAGCGCATCAAGGAGCTCGGCGGGGTGGTGCCCGCCCTGGAGAAGGGCTACTTCCATCGCGAGATTGCCGAGACGGCCTACCGCTTCGAACGCGATACGGCCTCGAAGCGCCGCAAGACCGTCGGGGTCAACGTGTTCCAGTCCGGCACCGAAGCGCCCGAGATCCTGAAAATCCACTCCGACGTCGAGAGGGGGCAGGTCAAGGCGCTCAAGAAGCTCAAGAAGGACCGCGACAATAGGGCCGTCGACGCCGCGCTCGGTCGTCTGCGCGACGCCGCGGGCGGCAAGGACAACCTGCTCCCCCCCATCATCGAAGCGGTAAAGGCCTACGCCACGGTGGGCGAGATGACGAACGCGCTCCAGGCGGTGTTCGGGGAGTATCCGGCCTTCCGGGGCTGAGATGCGATGATCATAGCCATCGTCGGCCAGGACTCGCGCTTCTGCATGGAGCTGCAGGATGTCCTGCAGGCCCAGGGACACCGCGTGAGCCTAATGCCCGACTGCGCGAAGGCGGCCGCGCGGCTGGCCTCCGAGCCCCCCCATCTCATCGTCTTGGACGGCTTGCCTTCGAAGGAAGCCGCCGTGGACCTGCTGCGGACGCTCCGTTCCAACCAGTCCACCCGGGTGCTGCCCATCTTGCAGGTGGACCCGGCGGGGACGATGAAGGACGTCGTCGCAATCCTCGACGCCGGAGCCGACGACTACCTGGCCAAGCCTTTCAACCACGACATCTTCCTCGCCCGGGTCCGGACGCTGCTGCGCCGGAGCCTCTGGAACGGCACCCTGCCCGCCGAGCCCGTCACGGCCGTCACCGGCGGCATGGTCAAGGTCGGCCTGGTGGACCGCACCGTGAATGTGGGCGGGGCCGAGGTCTCTTTGACCCGGCTTGAGTTCGACCTGCTGGCATTCCTGGTCAAGAACAAGGACCGCGTGCTCAAGCGCGTGGAGATCCTTGAGGCCGTCTGGAAGTACCCTCAGGAGGTCGAGACCCGGACCCTCGACAAACACGTCGAGACCTTACGCCGCAAGCTCGGTGAGGCCGGCCGCTGCGTGCGCACCATCCACGGCGTCGGCTACCGCTTCACCGAAGACGCCCCCGTTCCCGCGTCGGAATAATAACAGGCACGATGGAATAACAGGCACGATGGACTAGGTCGAAGGGCCTATTCCATCGTGCCTGTTATTATTCCTTGCGAAGAATTTGCGAAGGTCTCTTCGCGAAATTCAGGGTCGAAAGGGGTGCTTTGAGGATGGGTCGAGCACTATACTCTCTTACGCGCGCGCGAGCGTGCGGCTGATGCCGAACGGACTGGCGATATTCCTCGAAATCTTATTCCTCGCGCTCCCCTGCGCGGCCGGCACCGCACAGTCAATAACCGTCCAAGGCCGGCTCATCGACCCGACCTCCGGGACTCCACGCGACGACCCCGCAGCCGACTTCGTCTTCCGGTTGTTTGACGCCTCATCCGGGGGGGCGCCCCTTTGGGCAGAAGGTCCGACCACCCTCCCACTCCAGGGCGGCGTCTTCGAGGCCTCCATAGGCCTGAGCGTCCCGCTGTCCTCGGCGGTCTTCGCGGGAGCCGAGCGCTGGCTGGAGATCCAGGTCGAGGCCACCGTCCTTTCCCCCCGCCAGCGCCTGAGCGCCGTTCCCTGGGTCCAGCGGGCGGGGGCGGCGGAGTCGCTCGAGCCCGGCAGCACGGAGTACATCCAGACCCGGGACAGCCTGCAGGCCGGGGCCACCTTCTATGTCTCCAGCGCCAGCGTGGCCGGCCAGCTGACCACCTACGGCGAGCTCCGGGCGGCGGCCGACCTGCGGGTAGATGGAATCCTGCGCGGGGTGAACGGGCTGCCGCTGACGACGGCCGCTGGCAACCTGGACGCATCAGCCCTGGACCCCTCGACCCTGGTCCCCAACTCCGCGCTGGACAATTCCAGCGTGACGAAGCTCGGCAACGCCTTCCAAGGCCCGAACGGGCTGCTCTTACTCGACCCCAGCGCCCGGGTGCCGGACGCCCACCTCGACGGGGCCGCCGTGACCAAGCAGGGGAACACCTTCAACTCCGCGAACCAGCTTGTCCTCCTCAACGGCTCCGGCTTCGTTCCGAACAACCTCGTCGACGGCTCCAGCGTAGCCAAGCGGGGGGCCACGGGATACATCCCCAACACCCTGCTCGATTCCTCCAGCGTGACCCTGATGGGCAATACTTTCAACGGGCCCAACAACCTCCTCAGGCTGTCCGGCGCCGGGCTCATCCAGAACGCCGACATCGACGGCTCCAGCGTCACCAAGCTCAACTCCTACGGCTATGTGCCGAACACCTTCCTCGACTCTTCCAGCGTGACGCTGCAAGCCAACATCTTCAACGCGGCCAACCGTCTGGCCTCACTGGACGGGTCGGCCACCCTGAACCTACCGGCTTCCGGCGACTTCGTCTATAGCCTGGTGACGAGCACCTCCATCAATGTGACCGGCACCGGCGCCAAGGTGCGCGAAAACGGGGTGGACATCGTCCCGAAGGACGCCATCCTGATGCGCATCGGTCCCTGTCCGGCCGGGTACACGGAATACACGCTCCTCCGCGGCCGCCTACCCGTCGGCAACTGCTCGGGCTGCACGGTGGGGAGCACGGCGGGGACGGCGTTCACGGTCAACGCCCAGGGCCTGACGCATAACCATACCGGCTCGGTCGGGACCGGAGGGACCGGGAACACCGGCGGCACGCTGAATTCCGCCGATACCCAGGATACGACCAATCCTTACCTGCAACTGACCTTCTGCCAGAAGAACTGACATGGGAACCCTCTTCGCCCTCCTGAGGCTGACTTTGGCCGCCGCGGCCATGGCCGGGCCGTCGGCGGTCAATTGGCAGGGGCGCCTCTCCGACCCGGCGACGGGTAACCCGGTCACCGCCCCGACGGCCCAGGTCACCTTCCGCATCTACGACGCCTCAAGCGGCGGCAGCCTCCTGTGGTCGGAGGGGCCTCGGACCCTTACCGTGGACAACGGACAAGTCGACGCCCGCATGGGGGAAGTGACGGCCCTGAGTTCGGCGGTATTCGCGGGCTCCGGCCGTTGGCTGGAGGTCGAAGTCAACGGTTCCGTTCTATCCCCTCGGGAAGCATTCGCCTCGGCGCCTTGGTCCCTGCGCGCCCAGACCGCCGACTTCCTAGCCTCTGGAACCACCAACTACATCCAGAACAGGGATACTCTTCAGACCGGGGCTTCGGCCTTCCCCTCCAGCGGCTCGGTGAACGGGACCTTGACCGTCTATGGCCTGGTGCACCTGGCC
Organism: Elusimicrobiota bacterium; assembly: GCA_016218495.1. Taxonomy (GTDB): domain Bacteria; phylum Elusimicrobiota; class Elusimicrobia; order UBA1565; family UBA1565; genus SCTT01. The sequence continues at coordinate 12,438 of JACRDU010000003.1, read as the reverse complement.
GGCGACCTGCGCGTGCGGGGCAGCCTCAGGGCCGGGACCGCGAACCATACGCTGACCACCGGCAGCGGACTGTGGGACGCGGCCAAGTTCGACCCGGCCACCACCGTCCCGAACGAAGCCTTGGACGATTCCAGCGTGACCAAGCTCGGCAACGCCTTCAACGGCCCGGACGGGCTGGTCGTGCTGGACGGCTCGGGCTATGTTCCGGCCTCCCTGCTCGACCCTGCCGTCGTCACCCAGCAGGGCAACACCTTCAACGCCGCCAGCAAGTTGTTGAAGCTGGATGCGGGAGCATTGGTCCCCAACGCGCTCGTGGACGCCTCCAGCGTCGTCAAGGTCTCCCCCTCCGGTCTCATCCACAACTACCTGATAGACGCGACGAGCATCACCCTGCAGGGCAATTCCTTCAACGCGGCGAACAAACTGCTCAGGGCCGACTCGGGCGGCCTGGTCGACGAGCTCTACCTGGACGCCTCCAGCGTCTCCAAACGCTCCTCCACCGGGCTGGTCCACAACTACCAATTGGATTCCGCCAGCATCACCCTGCAGGGCAATACCTTCAACGCGGCGGGCAAGCTGGTCAAGCTGGACGCCAACGCCGTGCTCAACGCCCCGGCCTCGGGAAACGCCGTCTACGGGGTCGTCACCAGCTCGAGCATCAACGTCGGCGGCTCGGGCGGCAGGGTCCATGAGGCCGGCTTCGTCCTCGTGCCCAAGGAGGCCATCGTCATTTGGGCCGGGGCCGTCTGCCCTCCGGGCTGGTCCGAGGCGGCGGAGTTCCAGGGCCGCGTCCCCATCGGAGTCTGCTCGGGCTGTCTGGTCGGTCTGACCGCCGGCACGGCCTTCACGACCAACTCCCAAGCGCAGACCCACGACCATTCCATGGGCTCGGCCGACCCCGCCGGCACCGCCTGGCGCGACACCGGCACGCGCCGGACGGACACCAAGACCACGACGATGCCCTATAGGCAGATGCTCTACTGCCGGAAGGACCAATGAGGTCCCTCCCCCTGCTCGGCCTGCTCTTCATCGCTTCAGCGGCTCCGGTGCGAGCCGCCGTGCCGGGGACCCTGAGATTCCAGGGCCGCATCCTGGAGACCTCGAGCTTGGACCCGCGCTCGGAGTCCTCTTTGGGCATCACCTTCCGCATCTACGACGCCGCCTCCGCCGGGTCTTTGCTCTGGACGGAGGGCCCCAACACGGTCTCGCTGGACGAAGGCGCCTTCGACGCCCTCCTCGGCGCCTCGGTGCCGCTGTCTTCGGCGGTCTTCTCGGCCGCCGGGCGTTGGTTGGAGGTGGAAGTGGCCGGTCAGACCTTGTCTCCCCGACAGCGTCTGAACGCCGTTCCCTGGGCCCTGCGCGCCGCCGTGGCCGATTACCTGGAGCCGGGCAGCACGAACTACCTTCAGAACGCCCAGGACCCGCAGGCTGGCTCCGAATTCTTCGTATCCAGCGCCGCGGTTTCCGGCCAGTTCACCGGCTACGGCGAAGTCCGTTCGCAGGCGGACACGAAGGTCTCGGGCATCCTCCGTGCGGGGACAGGGACCGTGGCCTTGACCGGGGCCGCCGGCCTGCTCGACGCGGCCCGAGCCGACACGGCTACGAAGGTGCCGAACGAATCCTTGGATAACTCCAGCGTGACGAAGCTCGGCAACGCCGTGGCCGGCCCCTCCGGCCTCGCCCTGCTCAACGTCTCGGGTTTCGTTCCCACCGGGGCCCTCGACTCCTTGACCGTCACCGAGGAGGGTTCCTCTTTCAACGGGGGCGGCCAACTGACGCTGCTTTCGCCCGCGGCCCTGGTCGAGAACTACAACATCGACGGGTCCAGCGTCGCCAAGCTCTCCCTCTCCGGCCAGGTCTACAACACCGAGCTCGACCTCTCCAGCGTCACCAAGCAGGGCAACACCTTCAACGGCTCCGAGCAGCTCGTGAAACTCGATGGTGCGGGTTATGTGCCCAACTCCCTCGTGGACGCCTCCAGCGTGGCCAAGTACGCCGCGAACGGCAAGTACCAGCACTATGCGCTCGACCCCGGCAGCGCCACGAAGGCCGGCAACTCCTTCAATGCGGCAGGCAAGCTCGTGCAGCTTGACGCCTCCGCGACCCTGAACCTGCCGGGCTCGGGCAGCGGGGTCTATTCGATGGCCACCAGCTCCGGCATCAATGTGACCGGCGCCGGAGCGAAGGTCCGCGAAGGCGGCTTCGACCTGGTGCCCCAGAACATCCTCATCATCTGGCTGGGCCCGGCTTGTCCCGGCGGCTGGAGCGAGGAGACGAGCATGCGCGGACGCACGCCGCTGGGCAACTGCAGCGGCTGCACCGCCGGCACGACCAACGCGACGGCGCTGACCACCGACGGCCAGCTGGTCACCCACCGTCACGACCTTAGCGGCGGCGGGGCCATGCTGCGCACGGGCGGCAACGACCTCTTCACAGACGACGCCGACACGACGGTGCCCTACATCCAGGTCCTCTTCTGCAGGAAGGACTGACATGGGCACCCCGCGCGCTGACGGCGTGAAGGCGGCGGCGGGGCTGGCCTTGGCCGCCCTTCTGGGCGCGGCGGCGGCGGCCGGCGTCTTCAGCGGTTCGGGCGTGGAGGTGCGGCCGGGGACGACGGACGCGGGCGGCGCGCACGGGGCGACGGGCGGCATCTACGAGACGGCGCCCTCCGTCGGCGAGACGGCTTCCGGCAGGATGACGGGCGGCGTCTACGACATGCGCACGGGCCACGCCGACCGGGCCGCCCGGCCGCGCTCCGTCACCGACCTGACGGCCTCCCAGGTATCCCTCTCCTCGATGACTTTGGCTTGGTCGGCGCCTGGTGCCGACGGCAACCGCGGGGCGTTGGCGCCGGGGTCCTCCTACTATATCCAGGCCGAGGCGAACGCGACTCCGGCCTGGGCCTATTCCTCGGCCGGAGTGAAGCTCTCCACCTCCGGCCTGCCCGCCGGCTTTCGGGCCTCGCACCGCATGACCGGGCTCTTGGCGAACTCGACCTACTATTTCCGGGTCTGGCACCGGGACGAGGGCGGACGCCTGAGCCGTCTCTCCAACGAGACCACGGCCTATACCCTGGCCCAGCCCGTGACCGGGGCCCAGCTCTACGCCGTCTTCGGCACCAGCGCCACGGCCAACTGGGCGCCGCATCCCGCCGGGCCGCCCGAGGATTCGGCCGAAGGCTACCGGCTCGAGGCCTCCACTACGCCGGCCTTCACCGGCGTCATCCTCTCCTCAGCCACCGGGGAGCTGTCGCAGAGCACCCTGACGGTCGTGGAGATCGCCCCTCAGACCACCTACTATCTGCGCGTCGGCGCCCTGAACCGGGCCGGGGTGGCGCACTATGTCGCACTTTCCACCGTCACGACCACGGCCTTTGGGCTTCCGCCCTCTTCCGCGCAGATCGAGTGGGTGGGGACTTCGAGCGCGGCCATGCGCTGGAACCCGGTCAACCCCCTGGGGTATGTGCTGGAGGCGTCGACGGCCCCGGACTTCACGGGGGACGCCGATGTCGAGACCGCCAACTCCATCCCGCTCTCGGGCGGTCTGACGGCGGCGGGGCTGGACCCGAACACGACCTATTATCTGCGCGCGGGGGCGCTGTGGGACGCGACCACCTACTACGCTCCGGCGTCCACGCGTTCGACCTTGGCTCCTCCGGTGAACCCGCTCGCCGCGCCCTTCCTGGCCGTGGACGAGTCCTCCGCCACGGCCGCGTGGGCGGCCACCGCCCCTTGGCCCCCTGCGGCGATGAAGGATTCCGCCCAAGGCTACCGCCTCGAGGCCTCCACGGCCCCGAACTTCACTGGAACCGTCGTGGCGTCCGTGACCTATTCCCTGAGCGCCTCGACGCTCTCCGTCTTCTCTCCCGCCCTTTCGGCGGACTCGACCTATTATTTCCGGGTGGGCTCCCTCAACCACGAGTCCGTCGGGAACTATACGGTCCTAGGGGCGAGCCCCACGCTCACGGCTGCGCCGGCGGCGGCCGTGTCCCAGGTCTACTCCTCCAGCATCGCGGCTTCCTGGACCCCTATCTCCGCGCAAGGCTATCGGCTCGAGGCCTGCGACACGGCCGTCTGCGACGGGGCCGTTTTCTTCTCCTCGACGACGAACGGGTCGGCCGCCGGCCTCGGCGTGGAAGGGCTTTCGGCCAATACGACCTATTACCTGCGCGCGGGCGGTCTGACCCACGACGGGCGCCGCCATCTCGGGCCGGTCTTCGCCTCCACCGCCACCCTGGCTGCGGCCATCGCGCCCGCGTTCGCCATGGTCTATACCGCCAGCGTGACCCTCTCCTGGACGCCGGTCTCTTCCCAGGGCTACGCCCTGCAGGCCAGCAAGAACGGGGACTTCTCGGGAACGGTGCACAGCTCGACGACGAAGGTGGGCTCCGTCCCGGCGCTGACCGCCTTCAGCCCCGCCTTGGAGTCCAACACGACCTACTTCTTCCGGGTCGGGGCCGTGAACCACAACGGGGTGCCGAACTTCGCCCTGCAGGCGGCGACGCCCACGGCGGCCGTGACGCCGCAGGCCCTGGCCCCGGCCGTCCTGATGGTGGCAGAGACCTCGGCGACCTGGAACTGGGCGGCTCGCCCCGCCGCCCCCCTGGCCCAGACGGCGGAGGGCTATCTGCTGGAAGCTTCCGCGGCGGATGATTTCAGCGGGACGCTCGTTTCCAGCATGACGGCCGACATCTTCGTCAGCACCCTGACGGCGAAGTCTCCCGCCCTGGACAGGAACACGACCTACTACTTCCGCGTCGCGGCCTTGAACCATGCCGGCGTCCCCGGTCCGCCCCTGGTGCTGGGTTCCACCTCCACTCTGGCCCAGGTCCCCACCTCCCTTCAAGCCCCTTTCATCGGCGTGTTCCCCACCTCGATGACGGTGGCATGGGCGGCGCTCCCTGCCGCGCCGCAGGCCCAGTCATCCAGAGGCTACCTCCTCGAAGCCTCCGGCGTCTCCGACTTCTCTTCCGGGGTCATCTCCTCGCGCACCGCCGTCGTATCCGCCTCCTCGCTGAGCGTGTTCTCTCCAGCCCTGAGCGTCAACGACACCTATTACTTCCGCGTGGCCGCCTTGAACCATAACAGCGTGCCGGGGCCCTTCCTGATTTATGGGGCTACGGCCACGGCCGCTTCGCCGGCAGGGCAGGGCAGCCCGCCCATCGTGACGGTGACCTCGCACTCCATCCTGGCGCAGTGGACTTCGGGCTCGCCGGCGAACCCCGCCGGCACGGTCTATCACCTGCGCGCCTCCCCCACCTCCGACTTCTCCGGGACGGTCCGCAGTTCGGCGACGACGGGCTTCACGGCCGAGGTCCGGTTCCTCCAGCCCGACACGACCTACTACGTCCAGGTGATGGCGCTCAACCGCAAGGGCTACCCGACCTACTCCACGATGGGCGACACCATCACCTTGACCGGAGACCTCACCTTGCTCTCCAATACCTTCACGGGGGTGTTCCAGACCTCGATGACGGCCTCCTGGGCGGCCGGGGGCGGCTCCGGGGGCTATCGCCTCGAGGCCAGCCCCACCTCGGATTTCTCCGGCGCCATCGTCTCCTCGCAGACCTCGGTGGTGTCGGCCAGCACGTTGACCGTTTTCACCCCGGCGCTCTCGGCAAACACCACATATTATTTCCGCGCGGCGGCCCGGAACTCGGGCGGCGTCGTGGGGCCCTACACCGCCCTGGGCTCGACCTCCACCACGGCCGCCGCTCCTTCGGCCCTGGCCGAGGCCTATCTTTCCGTCAACGCCTCCTCGGTGACGGCCGCCTGGGCGGCCCTGCCGAGCGCGCCCCTCGCCTCGACCAACGAGGGCTACATCCTCCAGGCTTCGACTCGGTCCGACTTCACCGGCGCGGTCTTCTCCACGGCCACAGAATCGGTCCTCGTCAGCACCCTGACCATCCTGTCCCCCCCGCTGGGCGCCCACGCGACCTATTACTTCCGCGTCGGCTCGCTCAACCACAACGGCGTCCCGGGCGCCTTCCTGTCCTTGGGCTCGACGCCTACCTGGACCGCCTACCTCGACGACGCCGCCGTGTCGGTGGTGAACCTGACCAGCATCACCGTCTCCTGGAGCGTCATCGCCTCCAGCGGCTATGTCCTTGACGCCTCCAGCACGGCCTTCGGAGGGCTCGCCCCCGGCGGCGGGGTGAGCGTGTCCTCGCGCACCACGAACCCGAACCTGGGGACCCTCTCCGTCCTGAGCCCCGCGTTGTGGCCCAACACGACCTATTTCCTGCGCGCAGGAGGGCTCAATCACCAGGGCGTCCCGGCCTACAGCTTCTTCGGGGCCAACTCCACCCTGGCGAACCAGGCGTCGGGCCCGCAGTTCCAGGACGTGGGCCCCACCAGCGTGACGGTGAGCTGGGTGGGCCTGCCGACGGCGGCGGCCAAGGGCTCCTCGAACACCAGCGAAGGCTACATCCTGGAGGCCTCGACAGCCCCGAACTTCGGCGGCAACCTGCGCTCCTCCTCGACCCCCAATGTGAGCCTGAGCACTCTGACCGTCACCGCCCTCCTGGCCCAGACCACCTATTACTTCCGCGTCGGCTCGCTCAACTGGGACGGAACTCCCAACTACATCGCGGCGGGCAGCACGGGGAACTTCGTCAACCCGAACGACACCCCCTGGCTGGTCCAGGAATACACCGGGACGATGACGACCTTGAACCTGGATGTCGACATCCAGCCGGTCTATTCCCAGGACCGGGCCTTCATCCTGGCGCCTTCCGGGCAGATGTCCGTCGGCGTCGGCAGCTTGAACGCCAGCCAGGACGCCATCGAGGTCTACACGCGGGCGCGATTCCTGACCGACGCCAAGGTCCGCTTGACGCGCGGCAGCGCCAACAACGGGTCGATATATTCCTTCTACGTCATAGAGAACCCCTCGGGCAGCGACATCTATGTGGCATCCGGCCAGGCTGCTTTCGGGGCCGCCGCGACCCAGGTGGACGTGACGAACATCTCCGGCATCCAGGACTGGACCCGCACCGTCGTCTTCCTGACGGTCTCCAATGACTCCGCCAACACCGCCTACTACCACCAGTCCCATGTTCGGGCCGCCATGACCTCCAACACCAACCTGAGGCTTCAGCGCACGGGCGGCAACACCCAGGCCGATGTGAATTATTTCGTAGTCGAGTTCCGCTCCCCCAAGTGGACCATCCAGACCGGCGAGTTCACGCTCAACACGGGAACGGACGCCTCGCCCCAGACCCAGGCCATCAGCGCCGTCAACAGCACCGCCCGCACCTGGGTCTACATGAACTGGTCGGCGACCGTCAACGGCAACGACGAGGACGCGGCGAAGGTCGAATTGACCAACACCAACACGCTGAGTTTCTCCAGGAACCTCATCGCTGCAGGTTCCTCGAACATCTGCCGCTGGTATGTCCTGGAGCATCCGGACATCAGCGTCCAGCGCGGCAACAGCGCCTCCCTGGCCACCGACTTCACCGTCGCCCAGAACATCGCGCCCATCGACACCAGCCTCTCCTTCCCGGTGGTCTTCAACGACGACAGCCGCAGCGGCATCCGGGCGCCCAGCTCCTACTGGTCGGCCAAATTCAACAGCAGTTCCCAGCTGCTCTATTCGCGGGCTCGGACCAGCAACTCGGGCAATTTCAAATGGCAGGTGGTCTCCCTGGTCTCCGAGATCGCCCCCAACGCCGTGACCAACCTCTCGGCCCTGGTCGGCACGAACACCGGCGAGGTCGAGCTGTCCTGGACCTCGCCCGGCGACGACGCCGACTCCGGCCTGCTCTCCGCCGGCAGCCAGTACCGCATCCACTACACCACCTCCTCCACTCTGGCCAACCAGGCGAACTTCTTCTCAAGCGGGGCGGCCCAGGTGCAGATCGCCACCTCGGCCGTCATCCCCGGCTCCACGCGCGGCCATTTGGTGGAGGGCCTCTTCAACAACACGACCTACTTCATGCGCCTGTGGACGCGCGACGAAGGGGCCATCTATTCCGGGCTCTCCAACGGCGCCACGGTGGCGACCCGGGCCCAGGCCCTGGTCTCCCCCGGCGTGCTGGCCGTGTACCCTTCCTCTATAACGGCCGCCTGGGAGGCCTTCCCGGACCCGGCCGCCTACGGCTCCTCGAGTTCGGCGGTGGGCTACCTGCTGGAGGCCTCCTCCACCGACTTCGGGGCCGCCTTCCCGGGGCTTGCGTTGGTCAGCTCGCAGACCTATGTCTACAGCCAAAGCACATTGTCGGTCGCAGGAGGCGCGGGGCTCGACCCCAACACGACCTACTACCTGCGCGCCGCCTCGCTCAACCATGCCGAGGTCGGGACCTATGCCGTGCTGCCCTCCACGCCGACCTTGCCCATAGCCCCGACGGCGCTGGCGCAGACCTTCCTGTCGGTGGGCCTGAGCTCGGTGACGGCGGGCTGGGCCGCGCGCCCGACGACGCCTTCGAGCAAGACGGCGGAAGGCTTCCTGCTGCAGGCCTCGACGGCGCCGGACTTCACGGGCGTGCCCGTTTCGACGGAGACCGTCGACGTCCTCGTCAGCACCCTGTCGGTAAACGCCCCGGCTCTTGCCAACAACACGACCTATTATTTCCGGGTCGGGACGCTCGGGCACAGCCACGGGGCGAACTTCATCCTGCTTGGCTCGACGGTGACGCTGGCCCGGGCCCCCGGGTCGCTCGGGGCGAACAAGACCTACCTGGCGGTCTTCCCGTCCTCGGTGACCGTGGCCTGGACCGGGTTCCCTCTGGCATCGGTGCACGGGGCGTCGAACTCGGCCCAGGGCTTCCTGCTGGAGGCCTCCTCGACCAACTTCGGGGCCCAGACGCCGGGCGGGGTGGTCCACTCCTCCTTCACGACCAGCGTGCTGGCCAGCACCTTGACCGTCCTGGCCCCCGCGCTGGACCCGAACACCACCTATTACTTCCGTGTCGCCTCCCTGAACCACATAGGGGCGCTGACCACCCTGGCATTGGGTTCCACCACGACCCTGACCCTGCCTCCGCCGCCCAACGGGGACCCGTTCTTGCAGGTGAACCGGACCTCGGCCACCCTGCAATGGGGCGCCTTGCCGACCTCGCCGCCCCAGCCCTCGAGCGCCTCCTCCTTCGGCTTCCGCCTGGACGCCTCCACCGCGCCGGACTTCACGGGCACGCTCCTGTCCTCCTTCACCCCCAATGTACAGTTGAGCACGCTGACGATATGGAATCCTCCGCTCGACGCCAATACGACCTATTACTTCCGGGCGGCCACGCTCAACCACCGGGGCGTGTCCCACTACGCGTTGTTCGGCGCCACGCCGACCCTGACGGCGCCCCCACAGGCCCTGGCCCCGAACTTCCTCGGAGTGTTCCAGACCTCGGTGACGGCGGAATGGGCGGCTCTGCCGGAGTCGCCCCCGACCGCTTCGGCCGAGGGCTATGTGCTGCAGGCCTCCTCGACGAACTTCGGGGCGCTGTCGCCGGGCGGCGGCGTCGTCTCGTCCACGGCCACCCCCAACGTCCTCCTGAGCACGATGACGGTGGCCCTGCCCCCGCTCGAGCGCAATACGACCTATTACTTCAAGGTATTCGGTCTGACGCATGTCGGCACGCTCGGCGAGCCACTGGTGCTGGGCTCCACCGTGACCTTGCCCGCCTCTCCGCAGACCCTGGCCGCCCCCTTCCTCGGCGTCTTCCAGACCTCGGTGACGGCGGCCTGGGCGGCCATGCCGGCGTCCCCGCAGGAGGACAGCGCCTACGGCTACCGGCTGGAAGCGTCCTCCACGAACTTCGGCGCGCTGCTTCCGGGCGGCGTGACGGTGAGCTCGTCCACCTACGACCGCCTGGTCAGCACCTTGACCGTGCGGGCGCCGGCCCTGGACCGCGACACCACCTATTATTTCCGAGTGTCGGCCCTGAACGCCGGCGGGCATGCAGGTCCCTTCACCGTCCTTGGAACGACGGCCACCCTGACGGCGGCGCCGGACGCCCCGACCCCGCTGCAGGTCTTCGAGAGCTCGTCGACCTGGGATTGGCCGGCCTTCCCGGCTCCGCCGGGCGACCTGTCGGCGGCGGGCTACCTGCTCGAGGCGTCGCAGGCCTCGGATTTTTCCTCCGGCGTCTCCTCCACCCGGACGCCCGTGGCGGCGCTGAGCGCGCTGACGGTCTCGGCTCCGGCCCTGGACGCCAACACCACCTATTACTTCAGGGTGGCGGCCTTGAATCCCAACGACGTGCCCGTCTACGCCGCCGTCGTCTCCACGTCGCAGCGGGCCATGCCGCCCACCGCCCTGGCCGCCGACTCTACCTTTATAGGCGTCTTCGGGACCTCGGTCACCGTGCGCTGGACCGCCCTGCCCGGGGCGCCGCTCAAGGATTCGGCCGAGGGCTACCATCTGGAGGCTTCCAGCACGGGCTTCGACGGGACGGGGGATGTTCCGACGGTCCGTTCCGCGGTCTTCTCCCAGAACACCTTGACCGTCTTCGCGCCGGCGCTGGAGCGCAACACCACCTATTACTTCCGCGTCGCCGGGCGCAACCACAACGGGCTGCCCGGGGCCTATGCCGCCCTCTACGCCACCTCGACCATGGCCGGGGCGCCGCAGGCGGGGGCCAATCCCATCCTCTCGGTCTTTCCCAGTTCCATCACGGCGGCCTGGGTGTCGCCGCCCGCCCTGCCCCAGTCCGAGAGCGCCCAGGGCTTCCGCCTCGACGCCTCCACGGCCGCCGACTTCTCGGGCACGCTGGCCTCCTCGCAGACCTTCGCGCGCACGGCATCGACGCTGACCGTGTCCTCCCCGGCGCTGAGCGAGAACACGACCTACTATCTGCGCGCGGCGGCGCTCAACCACAACGGCGTGCCGGGGCCGTTCACCGCGCTGGGTTCCACGCTGACCTTGCTCGGCTCCCCTACGCTGATTACACCGCCCTTCCTCGCCGTCTTCGAGACCTCGGCCACGGCGCGCTGGGCGGCGAAGCCGGGCGGCGGCTACCGGGTGGATGCCTCGTCGACCGATTTCGGCGCCCTGACCCCCGGAGGGACGACGCGTTCCTCGCAGACCTTCGTCGCTTCCGCCTCCACGCTGACGGTCTCCGCGCTGGATGCCGACACGACCTATTACTTCCGCCTGGCCGCCCTCAACCTAGCCCACGACCCGGGGCCGTTCGCCGTGGTGGGCGCCACCGCCACCTTGGCCGTCGCCCCGAGCGGGACTAGCCCCGTGTTCCTGGCCGTCAATGAAAGCTCGGTCACCGCGAACTGGGCGGCGGCGCCGGCCGTGCCCCAGGCGGCCTCGGCGCAGGGCTACCGTCTCGACGCATCACTGTCGGCGGACTTCAGCGGCGCCGTGGTGTCGTCGCAGACTTCCCTGCGCACCGTATCGGCCCTGAGCGTGTTCTCTCCCGCCCTGTCGGCCGACGCCACCTACTACTTCCGCGTTTCGGCGCTGAACCACAACGGCGTGCCCGGGACGCCGCTGTCCTTGGGGGCGACGGCGACCCTGACCGTCGAGGTCCCGGGCGGCTCGGTCTACCAGGCCTGGCCCTCCAGCCTGACGGTGAGCTGGATAGACGTGGCGGCCCAGGGCTACCGCCTGGAAGCCTCGGCCGCGTCCGACTTCTCGGGGACCCTGCATTCCAGCGAGACCTCCAACGGGGACATCACCTTGCTCTCCGTCCAGGCCCCGGCCCTGAGCGTCAACACCACCTATTACCTGCGCGTCGGCCCGCTCAACCACAACGGCGTCCCGCATTTCAGCGCCGCCTTCTCGAGCCCTACTTTGGCCGCGCCGGCCACGGCGGTCTCCGTCAGCGCCGCCTACTTCAGCTCGGTCACCGTGGCCTGGACGCCGCAGACGGCCGCCGGCTTCCAGCTCGCGGCCTCGACGGCGTCCGACTTCAGCGGCACCCTGCGCTCCTCCACCTCCTGGGTGCCGTCCAAGAACTCTCTGAGCGTGCTGAACCTGCTCTCCGGCACGACATATTATCTGCGCGTGGCCGCGCTCAACCACGCCGGCGCCCCGCACTACTCGGTCGCCGTCGCCACCAAGACCGGCGAGGCGCCTAAGGTCTGGACCGGCGGCGGAGGCGACGGCGACTGGTTCAACGACAACAACTGGTCCCCTCCGGGAGTTCCGACGCGCAACGACTCGGTCACCATAAACCTGGCCGCCGCGGTCTTCGCCGGGGCTGGCTCTCCGGCCATCGCCTTCTCCAGCATGACGCTCGGCGCGGCGGTGGGCGGCCCGGCGGTCTCGCTGCGCGTCTCCAGCGCCATCGAGGCCGGGACGAACATCCTGCTCAACAGGGACTCCGGCCTGACGCTGGACACGACCCAGGTCCTGACTTTGACCGGCGATTTGACCCTGCGCGCGGGTTCCAGCATGACCCATACGGCCAGCCCGGCCGTCAGCACCTCGGCTTACGCCTCCTGGGACATCGGCGGCGTCTTCAACCTCGAGGCCGGCGCCACGGTC
>JACRDU010000038.1 GCA_016218495.1 Elusimicrobiota bacterium | reverse complement strand
TCAGTTCACTCGACTCGAAGTCCGCCACCAACTTCGTCCAGCGCTCCCGGTCCTGATCGGCCATGTGCTCCTCCGTGGTGAGCGGAGAAGCATCAGCCTGGCAGGTCAGCCTCGCCAGACGTCCTGCGGCGGTCGGTTACGGAGCCAACCGGATCGGACGGCCGTGGCCGAGGAGGGTACGGCCGGCCGGGCGGCGCCGGCGAGCCGGCCGAACATGGCCAAGGTCATCTTCGAGGAGGCCTGGCACCTCAAGCCCGTGCTGGCCGAGGACGCCGGAGTGGCTCGGGCCCAAGATCACCGGTCCTCCAGATCAGAAGAGATCGCTCAAATGGCCTGAAATCAAGGGTTCGAGCGAGCCGGGTTGCGCCGGCCGAAATGGCCGCTTGAATGAAAGCTGGCGATCACACCGCGCCATCAACCAAAGAAGGAGCTGCATCATGGAAGACCCGAAGCGCAAGCGCACCACCACCACCCCCGACGTCGACACCATGGCCGCCAAGGCGGCCAAGATGCTCCACAAGGCCGCGAAGAGCTGTCAGGTGGAGCAGCGCAAGGCGGGGAAGGGCGGCCACCTGTCGTGCACCGTCCTCGGCCTCGCCGCCGTGGTGGCCGACAACTACGGCGCGCTCGCCGAGCTGGCGGGCACCAAGGCCGAGGCCCTGCGCAACGCCCCGCTGGCGCTGGTCGAGGCCATCGCCACCACGAAGCCGGTGGTGGTGGAGGCCGGCCAGGCCACCCGGCCGGCCGAGGTCCCCATCGCCCCCACCAGCAACGCCGTCCAGGAGAAGTAGCATGCCGGCGTCGTCGACGAAGCGTCTGGAGTTCAGGGCTTCGTCGACGGCGTCGGCGCCGGCGGGATCCTCGCCGGCACCGGCAGCAACCCCACGCAGCAGCGGGCCCAACGCGAACCTGAACTCGAAGAAGAGCTCGAACTCGAACGTGAACATGGGGGTGGACGGGCGCTCCGCCGGCATCGGGCCGGCGGGGCGTCCCGCCCACCCAGGGCTCGACCACGTAGCCGTCAGACGGAGTCGACCATGTCCAGCACCCCCCACGACCCCTACACCCTCGACGTCGCCGAGGCCGCCGAGCAGTTCTTCCGCACCAGCCGCGAGGCCGTCTGGAAGATGGTCCAGCGCCGCCAGGCCCCCTGCGTGATCCCGCGCCGGCCCGGCCAGCGCCGCATCCTCTTCAGTCGGCCCTGTCTGGTACGCTGGGCCTCGGAGAGCGACGTGCCGCCGCCTACGAAGGAGTAGGTGATGGCATTCATCATCAGGGAGTACGTCGTGCGCATCGACCACGTCGAAGGCTGCCCGAAAACCAAGGGGTGTCCGCCGGCGTGCGTCCGTGTCATCGACGGCTGGGAAGCCGACTACAAGCTGCGCGTGCCGGGGAGCGATCTGCCCCTGCGCAAGCGCGAGCGGATCCCCCACGAGTGGTCGGCCACGAAGAGCTCGCGCAACGACTGGGCCGAGCAGCGGGAGGTCTACTACCTCCGCCAGACGCTCGACGAGCTGAAGAAGAAGTCCAACATCAAGGTCTCCGAGGTGGTGGAGAAGTTCCTCGCTCAGCGGGCCGCCGAGGGGATGTCGACGGAGCGGAAGGACCGGCAGCGGATGGAGAGCTACGTCCTGCCGCACATCGGCGGCCTCCGGGTCGTCGATGTCCGCCCCCGTCACGCCCACGAAGTGGTCATGGCGCTCCGTCGCCAGCCCTCGCAGCGTGGCGGGACCCTGGCGCCCCGGACGATCCGGGCGGCGTACTTTACGCTGCGCCAGATCTTCGATTACGCGGTGCTGCAGGAGCTGATCCCCACCAACCCGATCCGGCTCGGCCGCGGCGTCCTGCCCAAGAAGACCGACAAGGATCCGGCCTGGCGCAAGGACGCGGTCTTCAACCAGGAGGAGGTGGAGCTGCTGATCTCCAGCCAGGAGATCGCCATCCACCGCCGCGTGGGCTACGCGATCGAGTTCTTCACCGGGCTCCGCCCCGGTCAGGTCTCGGCGCTCACCTGGTCCGACTACGAGCCGAAGATGCAGCCGCTCGGCCGCATCTCCTCCTCCCGCTCCTACGACTCGGAGCGGGGCATCGTGAAGTCGACAAAGACCAACGTGGATCACCTGGTGCCGGTGAACCCGGTCCTGGCGAAGATCCTGGCCGAGTGGAAGCTCACCGGCTGGAAGGCCCGCCACGGCCGGTCGCCCGACCCCGGGGACCTCATCATCCCGACCATCAACATGACCCACCGAGACAGCCGCAAGGCGCTCGAGGACTTCTATGAGGACCTCGAGCGGCTCGGGCTGCGCCGGCGCCGGCACTACGACTCGCGGCGCACCTTCATCTCCCTGGCCATGTCGGCCGGGGCGCCGAAGGATCTGGTCCTGCAGATCACCCACCCCCGGCCGGCGGACGTCCTGGATCTTTACTTCACGCCGACCTGGGAGGCCCTCTGCGGGGTGGTGACCCTGCTCCCCATGCAGCTCCGGGGATCCCCTAACAACGTGGTCTTGCTCACGAAGTAGGAGGTCGTTGGCGCTATTGAGGCGCTGAAGTCACCCCAATCACCAGGGGTGAAACGGCAAAGAAAAAGCCCCGCAAGCTCGGGAGCTTGCGGGGCCTTGAACTGGCGGGGTGTAGGGGACTCGAACCCCTGGCCTCGGCCGTGACAGGGCCGCGTTATAACCGACTTAACTAACACCCCAAAAACTGGTGGGCGGAGCAGGCTTCGAACCTGCGACCCTCGCCTTGTAAGGGCGACGCTCTACCCCTGAGCTATCCGCCCAGAGCGAAAGAGGAGCGGTTTCTAGCCTGCCCTCGCGCTGGTGTCAACGGGGCAGACGCGGGGATCGGCACGGAATCGGCCGGGGGGCGCCGGGCACCCAACCCCCCGGGACGAAACGGCTTCCCCGCCGCCCTGCGCACCTTGTCCCACGGGCGAGTGGGTGGTACAGCCGCCCCGGCATGGCGTTCAAGAAGGGTCAGAAGATCGTCCACCGGGCGCAGCGGGCCGGGGGCGTGGGGATCATCCTCGAAGTGGGCGACGACGGCCGGCGGCTGGCGGTCCGCTTCGCGGGGCGCGAGGGCGTCACGGTGGTCTCGGGCCGGGATCCGGCCATCCTGGAGGTCCCGGCGGACACGCCGCTCGAGTCGGGCGCTGGCGGGCCGCTGGATGCCCTGGCGTCCGGCCAGCCGGGCCCGGCCTCGGCCTTCGCCTTGCGCGCCCGCGTCCTTCGCCTGGAGGCCCTGCGCCGGGCCGACGGCCTGGGGGCGCTCCTCTCCTCCCGGGTCCACGTCCTCCCGCACCAGGTGGGCGCAGCGGGCCGCATCCTGGCGGACCGCATGCCGCGCTTCGTCCTGGCGGACGAAGTGGGCCTGGGCAAGACGGTCGAGGCAGGCCTGGTCTTCGCGGGGCTGCGCCAGCTGGGCCTGGCGGAGCGGGTGCTGGTGGTGGTGCCGGAGCACCTCTCCTTCCAGTGGCTCGCCGAGCTCTTCCACAAGTTCAACGCGCTCTTCACGCTCCTCACCCCGGACCGCATCCGCTCCCTGGGCGGCGCGGAAGCGGCCCTGGCCCGCTCGCCGCTGGCCATCGTCTCCTTCGAGACGCTCCGCGCCGACGAGGAGCTGGCGGCCTCGGCGGCGGACCTCCCGCTCGACCTCGTCATCGTGGACGAGGCGCACCACCTCTCCGACGACGCGCTCCACGCCGTGGTGGCGCCGCTCTGCCGCGCCTCCTTCGGCGCGCTCCTCCTCACGGCCACGCCGGTCCGCCTGGACCCGCGCGAGTACTACCGCCTCCTCTCCCTGGTCGAGCCGATCCCGACCACCAGCGAGGAGGGGTTCCTGCGGCGCCTCGAGCAGCACGAGGCCTACGCGGACGTGGCCCGGGCGCTCCTCTCCGGCGGCGAGGTCGCGCAGGCGCTGAAGACGCTCAAGAAGCTCTCCCCGGACGACGCCTTCCTCGACGAGGAGGACCTCTCCGCCGACGAGCTCCTGGCCCACCTGGCGGACCGCTACTCCCTCTCGGCCCGCCTCATCCGCAACCGGCGCGTCAAGGTAGGGGCCTTCACGGCCCGCGTCCTGCGCCGCGAGGACGTGCCGGAGGGGGCGAAGCCGCAGGCCCTCACGCAGCTCATCGCGGGGCTGGCCTCCAAGCGGGAGAAGGTCCTCTGCTTCGGCGGCGACCTCGAGTCGCTGCGCGCCCTGCAGGTCTCCATCGGCAAGGCGGGCTACGAGGCGCTCCTCTACGACGACGCGCCGTCCCTCGAGGCGCGCGACCGGCTGGTGGCCCGCTTCCGCGATCCGGAGGGGCCTATGGTCCTCCTCTCCGGCGAGGCGGGCGGCGAAGGCCGCAACTTCCAGTTCGCCTGCCACCTGGTCTGCGCGGACCTCCCGGAGTCGCCGCTGGTGCTGGAGCAGCGCATCGGCCGCCTGGACCGCCTGGGCCAGACCCGCCCGGTGGAGATCCACCTGGTGGTCGAGCCGGGCGACGAGGCCTTCCTGGCGGACCTCTACCAGCACGAGATCGGCATCTTCGAGGAGCCGGTGGGCGGCCTCGACGCGGTGCTGGCCTCCCTCCCGGAGGAGCTGGAGACGCTCCGCCGCAAGAAGACCGAGAAGACCCGCGCCGCCTTCCGCGAGAAGCTGGCGGCCCGGGTGGCGGAGGGGCGCAAGGCGCAGCACGACGGCGATCCGCTCCTCGACATCCGCTCGGCCTCCCTGCCGGAGCTGGGCGCCCTGGTGGGCAACGCCTTCGCCCGCATGGGCGAGGAGGCCCCGGAGGAGATCGCCGAGCTCTCCGGCGTGCCGACCGAGGCGGGCATGGAGGCGCTCCGCGAGGCGCTCATCACGCTCTCCCGCTGGCTTGAGGAGGAGCTGGAGGAGCTCTGCACCGAGGTGGGCCACCGGGTGGGCATGGAGGTGGACACGGACCAGAACGTCCACCCCTTCGAGGTGGCCTTCACCCTGGGCGCTGGCCTGCGCATCGAGGCGCTGCCGGGCATGACGATGCCGGAGGAGCCGGAGACCTACCTGGGCTCCTTCTGGCGCGAGACGGCGGTGGCCCGCGACGAGCTGCAGTGGTTCGCCACGGGGCACAAGCTGGTGGAGGCCCTGGTGGGCCTGGTGCGCGACGGCGACGCGGGTCACGCGGCGGCGCTGCGCCGGACCTGGGCCCCGCGCCGCGGGGCGCTCCACGCCCGCTTCGAGCTGAAGTGGGCCACGGCGGCGGACGTGGCCCCGGGCGCCCGGGTGGGCTCCCGCCAGGCCTCCCGCTACCTGGACGGCTCGCCGCTGGCGGCCATGATCGACCTCGAGGGGGCGCGGCTCCTCTCCGGCGGCGCCACCCGGCTGGAGGACGAGGCCGAGGGGGCGGAGGACGCCAAGGTGGGCCCGGTGCCTGGCCCGGCCCTGGAGGCGGCCCTGGAGGCAGCGGAGGCGGCGGCCAACAAGGCGCTGGAGGCCCGCAAGGAGACGGCCCTGGAGAAGCTGGTGGCCGAGGCGGCCCTCGAGGAGGAGCGGCTCATCGAGGCGGGCTTCGCGGGTGGCGCGGAGCGTGAGTCCATCGACGCGGCCCTCCACCGGCTGCGCCAGCACCGGGATGTGACGGCGGCTTCGATCGAGAAGGTGAAGCTGGGGCTCGACGCGGTGGCCGTGGTCGTTCCCTAGCGGCCCCCTCTCCCCGACCCTCTCCCCCACGGGGTGGGGGAGAGGGAGCTGAACGCAATCGACCAGGGAAGCTGCGCCTTGGGTGAGTCCGCTCTGGAGGCCGGCCCCTCTCCCCTCGCCCGCGTCCCCGCTTCGCGGGGCGAGGGGGCGAGCGTGGTCCTCCCGGACCTCGACGCTGAACTCGACCCGGACCCCGACCCGGACTCCGACTCCGACCCGGACTCCGACCCCGACCTGGACTCCGACCCCGACCTGGACTCCGACCCCGACC
>JACRDU010000040.1 GCA_016218495.1 Elusimicrobiota bacterium | reverse complement strand
TCTCCGCGTCACGCCGGTCCGTCTTGACCTTGTCGCCCGGCCGTTTCGCAATCAAGCCCGGCGCGATTACAACGCAGTCTTGTCCCTGCGCTGTCAGATCGCGATGGACCTGGTAGCCGCACGGCCCCGCCTCGTAGACGAAAGTCAGCGGCCCGCGCGTACGCGTGCGCTCGACGAAGGCCTTGAGCGCGGCCGGGGTGTTCTCGAACCTCGTCGTCAGCGCGGACCGCTCAGCATCCGGCGGCAGGACCGCGGCGACGATAGACTCCTTGTGGACGTCCAGACCGACGACCGTCTTTGTATAATCGAGCATAGAGCCAGCAAAACTTCCGTTTGTGGATAGGTTCCTCACCGGGAACAACCCACGATATAACGCAGGGTGCTGGCTCGTCTATTTAATCTAGGGCCCGGGTTCCGGGGCGTCCTTCATGGCGGCCACCCTCTCCTCGTCGCGCCCGTCGGGGTAGGCCAGGATGAGGTTGTAGCGCTCCGCCTTCAGGTTGAATTCCCCGATGGCGCCGTTGCGGGACTCGATGAGGCCGTTGTATTGGGTGACCCGCAGGTCGCGCCGGGCCGTGGTCCGGTCCATCTCCTCCTGCGAAGGCCAGCCCTCCCCGCGCTCGTTCGCGGTCTGGATGCGGGAGTTCAGCGCGGAGAACTCCCCTTCCGCCTCGTCCACCGCGCGGCGCGCCAAGCCCACGGCCTCCTCGCTCTGCGCCAGATCGGCCTTCCTCTGGTCGAGCCAGGCCCGCAGCTCGGCGCGCTCCTCGTCGGTGGCGAACAGGCCCGTGAAGGCCTTCTCGTCCCAGAGCCGGCGCAGGACGGCTTGGAAGGGCGGGCCGTGGCTGGAGCGCGAATCCCCCCGGGTGAACAGGTATTCGTGCGCCATCTCGTGGCAGAGCGTGCGGGTCAGCGCGGCTTCGTCCTCGCGCAGGCGCGGGTTCACCAGGATCAGGGCCTTGCCGTCCTCCATCAGCCAGAGGCCTTCGAGGCCCATGCCGCTGGGCAGGTCCTTGCCCCGCTCGGAGAGCCGTTCCTCCCAATGCACCGGGATGTCGGGGAGGGCCCCTGCGAAGTGCCGCGCATCGATGTCCCTGTAGCGGTCCTGGAGCGCGGCCTCCACCGGTTTCCGGAGGTTCTCCGCAAACAACGCGTGGTCGGGGCTGGGAGCCTCGGCGGGCTGCCCGCCGCCGCGCCCCTCGGGGTCGTGCGCCGGCCGATGCAGGGCCGCGTAGGCTATCGCCGCCAGCAGGGCCAGGGCGAGCAGTGTGTGGCGGGGGGCATTGTTCCGGTACCGCAACTGTAGCCAGGAGTCTCGATGCTATCAAGCCGTGTCGTTTCTGTTATAATAGGCCGTCGCAGAGTTCGGGCCTGTAGCTCAGCTGGGAGAGCGCTTGCATGGCATGCAAGAGGTCAGCGGTTCGATTCCGCTCAGGTCCACCATCTCGCGGAGCCCCGGCGCAAGCCGGGGCTCTCTTTTTTCTACGATGAAGGCATGAAGGAACTCGACCTGCGCTCCGACACCGTCACTTGGCCCACCCCGGCGATGCGCCGGGCCATGGCCGCCGCCGAGGTGGGCGACGACGTCAACGGCGAGGACCCCACGGTCAACCGGCTCGAGGAGCTGTCCGCCCACCTGACGGGGAAGGCGGCGGCCCTCTTCGTCCCGTCGGGCACCTTCGCCAACCAGTGCGCCGTCCTGACGCACTGTTCCTCCGGCGACGAGGTCGTCCTGGCCGAGCGCTGCCACATCGTCCAGCACGAGGCCGGGGCGGCGGCCCTCATCTCGCGGGTCCAGCTCCGGGCGACGAGCCCCGACAGCCCGCATCTGAGGCCGGAGGACGTCGCGGCCAGAATGAGGCCCGATGGGGACATCCACTACCCGAAGACGGGGCTGGTCTGCGTCGAGCAGGCCACCGGCGACGGCACCGTCGTCGGGCTCAAGACCTCGGCGGCGGTGAAGAAGGCCGCCGGGGCCGCTCCGGTCCACATGGACGGGGCCCGCCTCTTCAACGCGGCGGCGGCGCTGGGCGTGGACGCCTCCGTCGCGGCCCGTCATGCCGACTCCGTGATGTTCTGCCTCTCCAAGGGCCTGTGCGCCCCGGTGGGCTCGGTGCTCTGCGGCCCGGCCGACTTCATCGAGGCCGCGCGGCGCAATCGCAAGCGCATGGGCGGGGGCATGCGCCAAGCGGGCGTGCTGGCCGCCGCCGGGCTCGTGGCCCTGAGGGAAGAGAGGCCCCGCCTGGGCGCGGATCATCTCCGGGCCAAGAGGCTGGCCGAGCTCCTGCGCGCGGTCAAGGGCGTGGAGCTGGTGCGCGAGCCGGACATCAACCTGGTCTTCTGCCGCCTGCCGGGGCTCAAGGGGACGTCCCGACGCCTGGTCGCCGCCCTCCAGGCGGAGGGCATCCGCATCTACGGCGACGAGGGCGGCGTGTTCCGCTTCGTCACGCACCGCTGGGTGGCGGACAAGGACCTGGAGCGCTTCGCGCTCGCCCTCAAGAGGTCCCTGTGAGCCTCAAGGACGCTTCGGCGCCCGGGAAGTGGCCGGAGCGCTTCAGCGTGCGGGCTTACGGCGTGCTGCGCCGCGGCGGCAAGGTCCTGATGGCGCGGTCCCGCTTCATGGCCAGGACCTTCGTCAATTTTCCCGGCGGCGGCGTCGAGGTGGGCGAGGCCCCGCTGGACGGCCTCAGGCGCGAGTTCCTCGAGGAGACGGGGCTGACCCCGCGCGTCGTGCGCCTGCTCTTCGCCTCGGAGAAGCTGCATGTCTCCACGCAGGCGCCCCTGCAGCTCGTCAGCCTGTATTGGGAGGTGGAGGCCGAAGGCGACCCCCGCCTCGACGGGAACGGCGACGACGTCGTCCATAACTTCTGGTGCGCCCCCGCCGACGCCCCCAGGGCCGAGATGTTCCCCGCCGACCTGGAGTTCCTCTCCACCCTGTTGACTTGAGGGTCAGACACCTTTTGTTGACTTATTCCGCTGCCGGCGCCTATTTCCCTGATAAGTCAACAAATGGTGTCTGACCCCTAACGCAACACTTTGGAGAGTTCCTCGTAGAGGAGGACGCTGGAGCGGATGCTCTTGTGGAAGTCGCCCAGGTGCAGCGACTCGTTCTCGGAGTGCGGGTTCGTGTAGGGGTCCTCGACGCCGATGAGGAGCGCCGGCACCCCGCCGAGCTCCTCTGAGAAGGGCTCGACGAAGCCGATGGAGCCGCCCGAGCCGACATAGACGGCCTCGCGGCCGTAGCCCTCGGTCAACGCGCGCTTCGCCGCGGCGAAGGCGGGATGCTCGGGGTTGGTGATCCACCAGCGGGCCAGCGCGGGCTTGGAGAACTCCACCTTCACGCCCCAAGGGGCGGCCTTCTTGAGGTGGGCCTGCACCAGGCGCGCGGTCTTGGCCGGGTCCATGTCGGGGACGATGCGGACCCCCACATGGGCCCACGCGCTCTCGTTGATGATGTTCGCCACCGACTGGCGGGAGCTGGCCTGGATGGCGTTGACGGAGACTGCGGGCTCGCGCCACATCTTGAGGATGGGAGAGCTCTTCCCGCCGACCAGGGAGACCCCGGGCAGGACCTGGGCTTGCTTGCGGAACTCTCCTTCGCTGTAGCGCAGAGAGGCGTAGCTGCGCGCCTCGGTCGGATTGGGCTTGCGCACGTCCTTCCAGAGCGCGGGGATGGCCAGCCTGCCCTGCTCGTCGGTCAGGGTGGCCAGCATCTTGGAGAGGGCGATGACCGGGTCCGGGAGAGGGCCGCCCCACATGCCGGAGTGCAGCGGATGGTCGGCGGTCCTGACGGTGACGTCGACGGCGACGATGCCGCGCAGGCTGGTCGTCACGCTGGGCAGGCCGGTGTCGTGGTTGCCGGTGTCGGTCAGGACCATGGCGTCGGCCGACAGGAGCTTCCGGTACTTCCTGAGCATCCGGGGGAGGTTCTCGGAGCCGATCTCCTCCTCTCCCTCGATGAGGACCTTGACGTTCAGGGGCAGCTTCCCCGTCGTCTTGAGCCAGGCCTCGATGGCCGCGCCGTGGACGACGATGCCGGCCTTGTCGTCGGCGGTGCCGCGGCCGTAGAGGCGGCCGTTCCTGACGGTCGGCTTATAGGGCGGGCTCTTCCAGAGCTTCTCGCGGCCCACGGGCTGGACGTCATGGTGCGCGTAGAGCAGCAGGGTCGGCGCGCCCTTCGCCCCGAGCCATTCGCCGTAGACGTAGGGATGCACGCCCGGCAGGCGCAAGACCTGGACCTTCTGCAGGCCGACGCCCTTCAGATAGGCCGCCACGGCCTTCCCCGAACGCTCCACCTCGGCCGCGGGATGTCCGGGGAAGGAGCAGGAGGGGATCTTCACCAGCTCGGAAAGCTCGGCGACGAAGCGGGTGCGGCTCGACTCGACGAAGCGGAGGGGGGCTTTCGTGTCCATTCGCGAATCCTAGCAAGTTATATAATCCCGACGATGCAGTCCCCCGTAAAAAACATGGACCTCGCCCAGGTCGGAGAGCGCGCTGAGAGGGCGCGCGCCGCTCAGGCCGCCTGGCTGCGCTACACCTTGACCCAGCGGGTGAGGGCGGTGCGTGGGCTGTGGCAGTTCCTCCAGCGCGACCGCGCCCGGCTCATCGAGGTCATCCGGGAGGAGACCGGGAAGCCCGTGGCCGAGGTCGAGGCCATGGAGGTCGACGCCGCCGGCCTCATCCTCAGGCATTTCACGAGGCGCGTGCACCGCCTGCTGCAGGACCAGGCCGCGTCGATGCCCTGGCTGCTGCTCAACAAGCGGGCCTACGTGCGCTACGTCCCGCGCGGCGTGATCGGCCTGGTGACTCCGTGGAACATGCCGTTCCTCATCCCGTTCGGCGACATGGTCCCCGCCCTGCTGGCGGGGAACGCCGTCCTCCTCAAGCCCTCGGAGTGGACGACGCGCACGGCGCTCTACCTCGAGGACCGCGTGCGCGCCTCCGGGCTCTTCCCGGACGGCCTGGTCCAGGTCATCGTCGGTGACGGCGCTCTCGGGGCCGAGGTGGTCCGGAATTCCGACATGGTCCTCTTCACCGGGTCCACCGCCACCGGCCGCAAGGTCGCCGAAGCCGCCGCCTCCCGCCTGGTCCCGTGCGTGCTCGAACTCGGGGGCAAGCACACGATGGTCGTCGCCAAGGACGCGGCGCTGGAGCGCGCGGTCAAGGCGGCGGTCTGGGGCCGCTTCGCCAACTCCGGTCAGATCTGCGTCGGCGTCGAGCGGGTGCTGGTCCACGAGGACGTCTATCCCGAATTCTGCGCGCGCATCGAGGAGCAGGTCCGCGCTCTCCGGCCCGGCCCGGCGGGAGCCTATGAACAGGACCTGGGCCGCCTCATCTACCCGCACCAGCTCCCCGTCATAGAGGCGCATCTGGCCGATGCGCGCGAGCGCGGGGCGCGGGTCGTGGGCGGCGAGGTGGACCGCCCGGGGCAGCGCGTCTCCCCAGCGCTGGTGTTCGACGCGAAGCCCGAGATGAAGGTGATGACCGAGGAGACCTTCGGCCCGGTGCTGGCCGTCATGCCGGTCCGCCGTGTCGAGGAGGCCTTGGTCCTCGCCAACGCCGGCCGGCAAGGGCTGGCCGCCAGCGTGTGGACCACCGACCTCGAGCGCGGGGCGGAATGGGCCTCCCTCATCGAAGCGGGCCTGGTCAGCGTCAACGACGTCCTCATCCATTATGCCGCCTGCTCGCTGCCGTTCGGCGGGGTCAAGGATTCCGGGCTGGGACGGCGGCACGGGGACCAGGGCCTGCGCATGTTCTGCCAGGAGCAGTCGGTCGTCATCCATGAATGGCCGTCGAACACGCCCGACCTCTGGTGGTTCCCCTACAGCCGCCTGAAGTCCCGCCTGCTGTCCCTGCTGGCTAGGTTCTCCTAGATGAGGCTCGGGCTCCATGTCGGCATCCGCCGTGGGGCCCTGGCGGCGCTGGGCCGGGCCGAGGCCTTGGGCGCCGAAGCCCTCCAACTCCTGCCGTACCGGCGCCTTCCCGCCCAGCAGCCCGCGCCGGACGGCTTCCGTTGGGAGGCGCCCGACCCCTATGACGCCGGGGTCTTCCGGGAGCGGCGGCCGCGGGGCTGCGTGAAGCGCTTCGTCGCCCATGTGCGCTATCTCCCGTTCCTGGCCAGCACCGACGCGCTCAAACGCTCCGCGTCGGTGAGCCTGCTGGCCCGTGAGCTGGCGTTCTCGGAACTTCTGGGGGCCGACGAGATCGTGTTCCACCTCGGCGCCTACTCGCCGGGCTCCGACATCCGGACGGGGATCCGCCTGTTCGCCGAAGGCGCCGCGGAGGCGCGCAAGCGCTCCGGCGGCCCGCCCTTCGTCATCGAGAACGTGCCGGGCGGAGGACGCCGGATGGGGGGGACGCTCGAGGAGCTGGCCGCCTACCGCGAGAAGATGTCCGCGCTGGGCGAACCTGTCCGCGTCTGCCTTGACACCGCCCACGCCTGGGCGGCCGGCTACGACGTCTCCTCGGAGCCGGGGATGGACGCCTTCCTGGACCGCGCCGCCGCCCTCTTCGGCGCCGGGGACGTGACGCTCTTCCACATCAACGACACCCGGGCCGCGCGCGGCTCGCACCGCGAGCACCACGAGCATTGGGGGGCGGGGCTGTTGGGGACGCAGGGCCTGCGGCGGCTGCTGGCGCGCCCGGACTTCGCGCGCGCGGCGGGCATCCTCGAGATGCCGCCCGGCCGGGACCGCGAGAACCTGGACTTCGTCCGGGCCCTGCGCTAGTTCTTAAAACTCCAGCGTGAACCCGTCGCGCGCGGCGTGGACGGGGATGTCGGCGCCGCGCTCGTCGAACAGGGCTGCGGCCGCGGCTTCGTGCGCGGCCAGCTGTTCCTCCCCGTAAGATGCGTCCGCGTGCCAGAGGACCAGCCGCTTGACCTCGTTGTCGGCGGCGAATCCGGCCGTGCCGGAAACCGAAGAGTGGCCCTGGTCCTTGCGGGATTCGTGGTCGGCGTCCGACCAGCGGGCATCGTGTATGAGCAGGTCGGCGCCGCGGATGAGGCGGCCGATCTTCTCGTCGTAGTCCTGGTGGGCGGTGGCCTCGCTGCCGTAGAGCTCCGCGTCGGGGCAGAAGACGATGCGCCGCCCGGCCGCATCGAGCATGTAGCCGAGCGTCGTGCCGGGATGGTTGGCGTAGAAGGGGGTCAGGCGCACGTGCGGGATGATCTCGTAGGAGTCCTCGCGCAGCTCGTGGAGCTTGAGCGCCGCCTTCACCGGGCGGGGGTCGGCGGAGTAGGACCTCTTGACCGCCTCGCGCAGCTCGTTGGCCAGCGTCGAGCCGGGTTCTCTGGGCCCGCCGATGCGCAGGGAGAACCCCTCCTGGCGCAGCAGGGGGTTCAGGCCCATGCCGCCCACATGGTCGGGATGGAAGTGCGTGATGAGCCACCAGGCTTCCTTGAAGCGCGCTTCCTGCAGCATGGCCGTGCCGCAGGGCACGATGCCCTTGCCCGCGTCGAAGATGAAGAGGCGGTCCATCACCTCCACCGACAGGACGGGCGAGTCGTCGGCGGCGCTGTTCCCCCAGATCCGGACCTTGACCGCGGCCGCGCCCTGGGAAGGGGCGGGCGCCTCGGTGGGGGCGGCGCCCGGAGGGTTCGCCGGCGGACCGATGAGGTCCCCGACCTTCTTCATGAGGGTCGTGGCGTCGTAGGGCTTCTTGATGAAGGCCTCGGCGCCGTACTGCATCGCCCGGTCGATCTCGGCCGAGAAGGTCTTCCCGGAGACGACGGCCACGCGGGTGGCCTTGAGCAGCTCGTCCGACTTGATCATGTGCAGCAGGGTCAGCCCGTCGAGGCCCGGCATCAGGATGTCGAGCAGGACCAGCTTGGGGGTCTCCTCCCGCAGCAGGCCGACGACCAGGTTCGAATCGCGGACCAGCTTGGCTCGGTAGCCCGCCTCGGTCAGGATCTCGTACGACAGGCCGCCCACGAGGGGGTCGTCGTCGACGATGAGGACTTCCGTCGGCATCGGCGCATTATATATAACCGCAGGGCCATGTCCATGCGCATCATCGCCGGAACGGCCCGCGGGCGGAAGATATTCACCACCCCGACCGACATCATGGTGCGGCCGATCTCGGCCCGCATCCGCCAGCAGCTCTTCGATATCGTCCGGCCCCGCATCACGGCCGCCTATTTCCTCGACCTCTTCGCCGGCACCGGGGCCGTCGGCCTCGAGGCGCTGTCGCGTGGGGCCCAGAAGGTCGCATTCGTCGAGAAGGACATGCGCTGCATCAAGGTGATCGAGAAGAACCTGGCCCACCTGGATTTCGCCAAGCAGGCTTCGGTGCTGCGCGGCGACGCGACCAACGCGCTGACCTGGGTGCTGCACAAGACGGGGGTGGAGTCCTTCGACCTCATCTTCCTGGGGCCGCCCTACCGCCTGGCCGACAATACCCCGCTCTTCCTGGCCCGGAGCACCTTGCTGCACATCGCGCAGGGCGGCCTGCTTTCCACGGACGGGTGGATCATGGCCCAGCATCACCAGAAGGAGGAGCCCGGCGCGGTCCCCGGGCTGGAGATGTTCCGCCGGGAGAAGCACGGCGACAGCCGGGTCAGCTTCTATCGGCGGGCCCCGGCGGCCTGATGGGCTGGTTGGCCGACTGGACGGCCGCCCACCCGCCTCCGCCGGCGCGCGCTCGCCCCAAGGGCCTCGAGTTCAGCTATTCCCAGCTCAAGGCTTTCCTGGATTGTCCGTGGCTCTACCATCTGCGCTACGACCTGCGCTGGCGGTCTGCGCCGACCGCTCCGTCCGCCCTCGGGCAGACCATCCACCGCGCCCTCGAACTCTTCCATTCCGAAGGCGCTCCGTCCGAGGCGCGCCTGCTGGAGTTCTATGAGGAAAGCTGGGTGAATCCGCCCGGCTTGCCCGGGGCCGAGGTCCTGAAGCTGCATGAGCGGGGGGCGGACATCCTGCGGCGCACCTATGCCGAGGAACGGGCCTCGAAGTCCAAGGTGGAATTCGTCGAGCGTGAATTCATCGTCCCGCTCGGACCGCATACGGTGCGGGGGATCATCGACAGGGTGGACCGCCGGCCGGACGGGACCCTGGAGGTCATCGACTACAAGACCCACCTCGAGCTCGGGACCGAGGAAGACGCGGCGCAGGACCTGCAGCTGCGCATGTACGCCTGGGGCCTGGGGGCCTGTTGGGCGATGGAGCCGAAGTGGCTGACCTGGCGCTTCCTGGCCGCCGGTAAGACCGTCAGCGTTCCTTACGACCCTGCCGGCGAAGAGGAGCTGGAGGCATTCATGACCCGCATCGCCGACCTCATCGCCTTCGGCCGAGCCTTCGTCCCCGACACCGCCCACTGCCCCCGCTGCGACCTCCAAGACCGCTGTCAACAAGCGGTGTCAGACATTCGGAACTTTCGATAATTTCCGGTCCGGGAACTTCCGAAAGTTCCGAATGTCTGACACCGTTACACCGTTAAGAGACGACTTGGTTCTTGCCGGAGCGCTTGGCGGCGTAGAGGCGCTCGTCGGCGCGTTGGATGAGGGTGCGGGAGTCCAGCTCGTGCTCGCCGGAGTAGGTCGCGGCGCCGATGCTGACGGTGGTCCGCACGCTGCCGCCCTGGCTGTGCACGGGATGGATGGCCGCGCGTTCGAAGGCCCGGCGTACGCGTTCGGCGACCCGGACCGCCACTTCGGAGTCCGCCCCCGGCATGATGACGAGGAACTCCTCGCCGCCGTAGCGGCCGAGGACGTCCTCCCCGCGGATGTTCATGCTGGCCGTCTCGGTGAGCTCTTTGAGGACACGGTCTCCGAAAAGGTGCCCGTGGTGGTCGTTGAGCTTCTTGAAGTCGTCGAGGTCCATCATCAGGATCGAGAGCGGGCGTCCCTCGCGGCGGGCCTTCTCCATCTCGATCGAGAGCACCTCCTGCAGATATCCGTGGGAGAAGGCCCCCGTCAGACCGTCCGTGACCGAGCGCAGGTGCAGCTCGTCGACGCGGCGGCGCAGGTCGCGGTTGCGCACCAGGTGGCTCTCGATGTGGCGGCCGACGTACCAGCCGAAGGCGACGAACGCCATCACCGAGCCGATCCCCATATAGCCGTAGAAGACGGAGTTGTAGCGCAGCTCCATATGCGCCCAGAGGGGGAAGATGCGCGGTTCGGCCTGCCACCAGCGCAGCAGGAAGGCGCCCAGCGGGGACCCCAGCCCGAGCAGGGCGCCGAGGCCGGCGTACACGAACGGGGACGGGACGGTCCGGGGCCCGTCCCCGGAACTGTGCCTGCGTTCTTGGGCCACAGCTAAGGAGCAGGGGCGGGAGGGAGGGCCGCCTCGGCCTTGCGCCGCAGGGGCTTCCAGAACCCGCCGGTGCCGTAGCAGGCCCAGCCCCACTTGAGCCAGCTCAGCAGGGCGTTGGCCAGCCACAGCGCCCAGGCCAGCATCGCCAGCCGGTAGACGCCGAGCGGCACCGAGAGCACCCAGACCCGCGGCGTACCGACCCAGACGCGGTCGGCGTACCAGACCAGCGATTCCGCGCTCGAGCCGTTCCCTCCGATCTGCATGTCGGGCCGGCCGAGCAGGCCGGCCCGGATGGCCGCGAATAGGCAGGCCAGCGCGGCCGGGGTCATCAGAGCCAGCAGGACCTGCAGGCCGTCGAAGGAGGCGGCATCAGGGCGCGGCTCCTTGGCCCGCCAGCCGAGCAGGACCAGCCACAGCGCCACCAGGGCGGCGGCCGGTAGCGGGATCTGCGAGAGGCCCACCGAGAGGGGGAACCAGGCCTTCCAACCCAGAGGCGTGAGCCCCAGACGGCCGAGCCCCGCGCTGATCAGCAGGAATACGAAGAGCAGGGACCAGAACAGCACCGCCGGCCCGAGGCGGGGGCCGCCGACCAGGAGGGTCCAGCGGTCGACGGGCATGGCGATGCGCACCGTGGCGTTCACGGCGGGGGCCCCCAACCCCGCCCGGTAGGAGCGCCAGAAGAGGCGCAGGCCCCGCGGCTCGCGCCAGGCCACCTCGACCTGATGGGTCCCGGGCTGCACCGGGACGATGACCTTGCCGTCTTCGAGCTTGGCTGAAAGGGCGTCGCCGTCGACGCTGACCGACTGCAGGTCCGCGCCGGAGGGCAGCCCGAACGGGTGCTGGGTGCCGCGGCTGGAGCGCAGCCGCACGGACAGCTGGGCGTCGGTCGCCCGGGAGCCGGGAGACAGGGTGAGGTCGGCGCGGTCCACCGTCAGCGTGCGCCCTTCGACCCCCGCGGGCCGGCTGATGGAGAGGGAGACCTCCTCTCCGGGCCACGGCCGCCAGACCCGGCGGCGCTGCTCGCCTTCGGCCCGGACGGGCGGGATGCCGGAGGCTTCGACGTGCCAGACCGGCCCCGCCGAGACCTCCCAGACCTCGGTCCAGGGGACGGAATCCGGGGCCTTCAGCGTCAGGGCTTCGGATTCCGCCAGCACCGAGTACCAGCCGGCTTCGGTGGATTGGGCTCCGAGGCTGACCTGGACCTTGCCCTTCTTGACGGCCAGGTCGCTGGTCAACGATTCTCCGGGGAGGAGGGGGACCTCGACGATGACCGGGGTGCCGATGGGCGTGAGCCGGACGACGTGCGTCTCGACTTCCCAGGACAGGCCCAGGCGCAGCGTACGCTCAACGCGAACGAACGGCGGCAAGGTGCCGCCGGCCCGCGTCCCGGCCTGGCCGGTGGGGGCGCGCTGGCGGGCCAGCTGGAGGCTGGACTCGGCGCGCCCGTCCTCGCGCAGGCCGTGCAGCGTCCAGCCGGAGACCGAGGCCTCCACGCGGCGGGGCGCCATCGGCAATGGCAGAGGGACGACCTCGACCTCGGGCAGCGGGCCCTCGAGGACGACTTGGTGGGCTCCCGGCCCCATCGGCAGCCACAGCGAGCCGTCGGGCTCGCGGCGCACGCCGGCGGCAGGGGCTCCGTCGAGCAGCACCGTCCGGGGCGTCCATGCCGGCCCGGCCGCCGGCAGCGGGACGGCCACGGCCGCTCCCGCGTGGATCTCCAGGCGCGCGCGCAGTTCCTGGCCCGTGACCTCGAGGCGCAGGCGCGGGCTCTGCGCGCACTCCGGCGCGCATTCCGGCGCGGAGAGGATGCGGTCTCCGAGCTGTTTGAGCAGCTCGTCGTCGGGCATCTGGGCCGCCGCCCCCGGCACGGACAGGGCGAGGACGAGGACCGGGAACAGCCAGCGCAGGTTCTTGGCCAGCGTGCCCCGGACCTTGAGGGATTTGAGCCACTCCTCGACGGGCAGCCCCACGAGCAGGAGCCACAGGAACACGGCCAGCGTCGCGCGCAGCACAGCCATCACCAGGTTCGTCTTGGGCCCGAGCAGCCAGAAGCGGAGCCGCTGGTCGGCGCGCACGGGGCCGTTCCAGGACAGCTGGACCTGGCGCCATTGCCAAGTGGGGACGCCCGGGCCCGTCGCAACGGCCGAGCGCGGGTCGAGGGCGAGCATGTTCTTCATCTTCCTCTCCGGCATGTCGCCGCGGTAGGCCCGCTTCGCTCTCATCATCAGGGAGCCCGGGTCGCGGCTCGCCATCGGGGACATCGGAGCCGGCTCCGAGACGTCCATCGCATTGCCCGCCTCGGCCGCCTCCTGGGCGAGCGAAGCGTCGTACTCCTGGGACGCGTCGAGCTCGTCGCTCTGTCCGGCGGCGCCGGCCATCGCTCCCAGGTTCATCATCCCGAAGCTCCGTCCGATGCCCGTCGGGCGCAGGGACTCGAGCTGGGGGAACAGGCCGACGCGGACCTGGCCGACGACGAAGGGAATCAGCCACAGCGCGGCGCAGGCCCAGGCGGCGCCCCGCGCCCAGCGCAGGGCGGTCCGGAATCGGCCTTCCGGCAGCCCGCGCACCAGCGCTTCGGCGGCCAGGGCCCAGAGCCACACCCAGCGCAGGGCGCCGGGCTCGTGCCAGGCCAGGGCGGCGGCGGCCAGCGCGCAGGCTCCCCAGCGGCGGTCCCACAGGCGCCCCACCGCGAAGGCGAGGATGAGGACGAGGAAGAGGTCGAGCAAGGTCCAGGAGGTGACCCAGCTCGGGCGGGCCGAATCCGCTCCCCAGGCATGGACCAGGCGCCAGCCCGGCGGGAGGTTCAGGCGGCCGGTCACATGCTCGAAGTCGTGCGCCCAGCCGACGGCGGGGTTCGAGAAGCGGCGGATGCGGATGCGGCTGTCGGCCTCCACGTCGAGGACGCTGCCGCGCAGCTCGACCCCGTCGGGGCCCGAGGAGGACAGCTCGGTGATGAACTGGTCCTGCCCGTCGACGGAGACGCGGCCGAGCATCGTGCTCTGGGACATGGTCAGGCGCCAGGCCCGGTTGAGCTGTCCGGTGATGCGGTCGCGGGCCGTGAAGCCGCGCCCGCTGAAGTCGAGCCACAGGGTGCGGTCCAGGCTCAGGCGGTCGGCCTGGGGGGCGTCGTCGCCGCGCCGCCGCTCGACCAGGCGCAGCGCCGAGCCGGCCTTCATCAGATAAGCCGGGAAGCGGCGCCAGGCCGGGGGCATCTCGGTCTGCTGCGGGTCGACGCCGGGGACGCCCGAGACGTTGACGCCGCGCAGGGCCTCGTCGGATTCGAACGCCCACGCCTCGTCCTCGTCCCAGAGCCCTCCGGGCTCGCCGAGGGACACCTCGTCGCCGCGGGCCTCCTTTCGGGCGGAGAGCTCCATGTCCCAGGTCCCGGCCCGGGCCTGCACGCGCAGGCGGCCGTCGGGGTCGATGCGCGCCGGAAGCGGGGAGACGACGGCCATCGGGACGAAGCCGGGCGGCAGCGCCTTCCCGAGCACCTCCTCGCGGGCGCGCCCGGAGACGCGCAGCTGGATGTGCGTCGTCAGCAGCAGGGGGACGCCGTCGGAGAGGCGCCGGTGCACGGAGAGCTCGAGATGGCTGCGCTCGGCGCCCTGGGCCCGCGCCTTCTGGACCCAGAGCCGCCCCGCCGCGTCGCGGGCGGGGAAGGGGACGGGGATGCCCGAGACGCTGAGCGAGACCAGCCCGGTCTCGCGGGGGATTTCGAGGCCCTCGGGCAGGGAGCTCCACTTGAAGCGTCCCGACAGGCTGCGCGCGCCGGGCTTGAGGAGGACGGCCGGCCGTCCTTCGCGGGGGAGCACGGCGGCCGGGGCGCCGTCGAGCGCGGCATCCTGCGGCCAGTTCGCGGCGTCGCCGGGGAGGATGGCCCAGGTCTCGGTGTAGACCTTCCACGACTGCGTGAAGCGTCCGCCGGACTCGTCGAGCTCGAGGCGCAGGGCGCCCGGCCAGGCGCAGACCTTGCCGCCGCCGCGCCCCTGCATCGCCGGGCAGGTCTCCGCCTCGCGGCCGTGCAGGGCCCACTTCACCCAAGGGCGCAGGGGCTCGGGCACGTCCTGCGTGGCCAGCGGGGCGGCGGCGGCGGGCAGGGCGAACAGGAGGGCGGCGAGGAAGTGGTTGACCATGCCCGGAGAATACCACGGCATGCGGCGCGCCGCAAGGATGGGTGCCGTCTAGAACAGGAACATCGCCCGGACGTTGCCGCCGTCCCAGACATGGCGGCCGGCGTCGTCGAGGTCGAAGGTGCCGTAGAAGCCCACGCGGCCCGAGGCGGAGGAGACGAAGTCCATGCCCAGGCCCAGCTTGGCCTCCAGGACCGCGTCGCGCTTGTCGGGGCCGACGCCGGGGAAGATGCGGTAATCCTCGCCCTTGCTCAGGAAGACGGCGGCCTCCGAGACGGCCCATGGGCGCAGCGTGCGGCGCCAGCGCCCGTAGGGCTGCAGCTCCCAGCGCTTGTGGCGGGCGTCCTTCTGGCCGGCGGAGAAGGCGTCGGTCAGGCCGCCCCGGGCCATGAACAGGGCGCCGGCCTCGATGCGGTCCCGCACGCCGAGCCCCCGCTCGACGGCGCCCTCCAGGACATGGACCTTGCGGTGCACCGACAGGTTCGAGGCCGTGGCCGGCTGGAAGCGGTCCTCCTCCTTCTTGAACTCGTAGGAGTAGGCGGCGCGCCAGCCCGGGGCGTCCGCGGACGAGGGCCTGTCCCAGGCCAGGCGGGCCCGGGTCCGGCGGTAGCCGTAGGTCCGTCCCGCGGCCGGGACCTCCCGGATGAGGGGCATGTCGAGCTCCAGCGCGGCGGCCAGGGTGCCGGGGCCCGCCGCGCAGGACAGCCCGCCCTCGTAGGTGACGGGCTTGCGCGCGTACGCCTCCGCGGTCTTGCCGCGCTCGTTGAAGTTGAAGTCCGGGAACAGCACGGAGGCCCGCGCAGTGACGGGGCCCAGGGCCTGGCGCAGGCGCAGCCCGATGTCGGCGTCCTGCTTGTCGAAGGCCGGCTCTCCGAAGAGCCCGGCTGAGAAGCCAGACCACGGGCCGAAGTCGAAGGCCACCCACTGGTGCAGCTCGACGAGGTCCTTATCCCCGCGGTGCTCGACGCGGTATTCGAAGGAGGACCAGCCGTTGAGGCGCTTGGGGAGCTTGACCTCCTGCTCGAGGTAGAGGTCGGAGCGGTCCAGGCTGGCGCCGTTGATCCGGTACCCGATGGGAGCCCCGTCCCAGGCCCAGCGCCAGTCGAGCGGCTCCCGGAAGGACTGCAGGTCCAGGAAGTATTCGGAGTCGAAGAGCGGCTCGGTGTCGAGCGCGTCCATCTCCGCGCGCAGGAAGACCGCCCGTCCCGGCGCGGCGGTCGCCAGCAGGGCCGCGGCGAGGGCTAGGCGGCGCATCAGTCGTCGGCGGGGGAGAGGATGAAGTCGAGCCGGCCGCGTCCCGCGGCCTCCAGCTCGAACAGCGCCACCCCGGCGGTGTCGAAGCCCAGCGGCGCGCCGAGGACGGTCCCGGCCAGCTCTCCGAGCTGGGGCATGTGCCCGACGAGCATGACCAGGCCGGGCCGGGGCCCTTCCTTCATCAGCTGGCCGAGCAGGTCGGCCCCCGTCATCTGGTTGGCGAGGGGGGCGTAGGTCTCGAGCCGCGGGCGGTCCTTGAAGACGCGGCGCAGCTCCGCCGCGGTCTGCTGGGCGCGAGTCAGCGGGCTGGAGAGGATGAGGTCGGGGACCAGGCCCTTCTCCACGAGGCGCCCGGCCTGCTTGCGGACCTCGTCGCGGCCGGTCGCCGACAGCGGGCGGTCGGCGTCGGTGCGCACGCCGGCCTCGACGGGAGACAGCGCGTGGCCGTGGCGCATGACGATCAGCCTCATCCGCCGCGATTCTATCAGAACCAGCTCTTCAGTAGCCAGAAGAACCGCTCCAGCACGCGGTCGGAATAGGACCGCGAACGCCAGGTCTCCAGCTTGATCTCGTGCGAGCTCGCGATGTCGGCGAGGATGGTGTCTTCGAGGCGGGCCGCGAAGGCGCGGTCGAGGACGTTGAGGTTGACCTCGAGGTTGCTGAGCAGGCTGCGGTTGGTGATGTTGTAGGAGCCGATCGAGGCCCACAGGCGGTCGACGGAGAAGGCCTTGGCGTGCAGGACCGTCCCCGGCCAGGCGTGCAGGCGCACCCCGTGGCGCAGCAGCGTGTCGTAGTAGAAGCGGCTGGCGTAGGCGACCGCGGGCACGTCGCTGACGCCCGGGACGAGGATGTCGACCTTAACGCCGCGCTTGACCGCCCCGAAGAGGGCGCGGCGCACGCGCCGGTCCGGTACGAAGTAGGCGATGGCGCCGACGACCCGGCGGCGCGCCCGGCGGATGGCGTGGATCAGGGCCCGGCGGATGAGCTGGCGGCGCAGGAACTCCTGGTTGGCCGCCACCTGGACGAGGCTGTGCCCGTGGCGCCGGCCCGGGTGCCCGGCCAGCGGGAACCAGCGCCCGGTCTGGGAGTGCCAGACCTGGCGGAAGAGGCGGTCGAGCTCGTGGGCGCCGGGGCCGACGATGCGCACATGCAGGTCCCGCCAGCCGCCGCCGCCCTCCGAACGCGGGGCGTAGTCCTCCGAGATGTTCACGCCTCCGGTGAAGCCCAGCGAGCCGTCGACGACGAGGATCTTGCGGTGGTCCCGGCGTCCCCAGGCCCAGCGCGGGCGCCACGGCGCGACCGGATGGTACTCGAGGAGCTGGACCCCGGCGTTGCGCAGCTTTTGGACGAAGGAAGAGGGCAGGTCCAGGGAGCCGATGGCGTCGAAGATGAGGCGGACGGCGATGCCGCTGCGGGCCCGTTCCATCAGAGCGTCGGCGAAGGTCCAGCCGATCCGGTCCGCGCGCAGCAGATAGGCCTCGAAATGGACCGTCTCGCGCGCCGAACGGATGGCCTCCAGCATGGCCGGATAGGCTTCGGCGCCGTCGTTGAGCAGCTGCAGGCTGTTGCCGCGGGTGGTCTCCGCGGGGAAGGCGAAATAGCCCGCCCTTCCGGCCGCGCGGGGGAGGAGAAGACTCCTCCAGTCCCTCAGCTCCATGGGGCTTATCATACAATAGGCCTTCATGCCTGATGCCAGCGAGGCGGTGCGCGCGCATTTCACGCGCCTGGAGTCCCTGCTCGAGACCGAGCGCCAGGCCGAGAAGGCCGAGCGCGCGCGCGAGCTCGAGAACCTGCCGGCGGCGACGCGGGAGGCGCTGGGCCGGACCGTGACGCGCCTGGGCATCGACGGGGTGGAGAGCGGGGTGGGGGGCTATGCCCGTCTCGTGCTCTCACGGGTGCCCCGCGGCGAGGCGCTGGCTCCGTTCCACGCCATGTCCCAGGGGGACAACGTCC
Organism: Elusimicrobiota bacterium; assembly: GCA_016218495.1. Lineage (GTDB taxonomy): Bacteria > Elusimicrobiota > Elusimicrobia > UBA1565 > UBA1565 > SCTT01. Next base: position 4,856 of record JACRDU010000040.1, on the reverse strand, counting down.
GGGTGAGCTTCCCGCCGGGGACCGTCCCTCCCGGTCTGGACGGCACGCTCGACCGCGTGGAGGAATACCGGGCCACCGTGGCGGTGTCGGGCCGCCTCCCGGACCCCCTGCCGGAGGGCCGCTGCACGCTCGACCAGCTGGGCTCCGACGCCACCTACCGCCGCATGCGCCAGGCCCTGGAGCGCGCGCAGCGCCTGATCGGGGGCCCGGCGGCCCGCCTGCGCGACTGCCTCATAGGGCTGGAGGCCCCGGAGTCCGCCCCGCTGCCCGAGCTCGTCTTCGACGACGAGGCCTTGAACGAATGGCAGAGGCTGGCCGTGAGGCGAGCGCTGGCGGCGGACCCGGTCAGCCTCATCCACGGGCCTCCGGGCACAGGCAAGACGACCGTGCTGGCCGAGGTCGTCCGCCGGGCCTGCGCGTCCGGGCTGAGGGTCCTGGCCACGGCCCCGTCCAACGTCGCCGTCGACAACATGCTCGAGAAGCTGCTGTCCTCCGGCCTGCGCGTGGTGCGGCTGGGACACCCCGCGCGGACCCTGGAGAGCCTGCGCCATGCCACCTTGGCGGCCCAGGTGGCCGAGGACGGCCAGTTCGCGTCCGTACAGGAGATGGACGCCTGGCGCGAGCGTCTCCATCGCCGCCTGGCGCGCGAAGGCAACCGGCGCATGCAGGGCTCCGAAAGGGAGGAGACGCGCCGGGAGGCCGACCGGCTCTGGCGGGAGGCCCGGCGCACCGAAGACGCCATCGGCCGCCGCATCGTCCTCTCGGCCCAGGCCGTGCTCTCCACCCACGGAGGATTGTCCTCGAACCAACTGCGCGGGGACTTCGACCTGGTCGTCCTCGACGAGGCCTCGCAGGCCCCAGAGCCGCTGTCCTGGGTGGCCCTGACCCGGGCGGGACGCGCCGTGTTCGCCGGGGACGCGCGCCAGCTGCCGCCGACCCTGTACTCCCAGGACGCGGCCAAGGACGGCCTGGCCGTCACCCTGCTGGAGCGCTTGGAGAAGGCCCTGCCCGAGGAGCTGCAGACGCTGCTGCGCGTCCAATACCGGATGAACGAGACCATCATGCGCTTCTCCTCCGAGCAGTTCTACGGCGGGAAGCTGCTAGCCGACCCCAGCGTCGCCTCCCATCTGGCCTCCGAGCTCGAGGGCGTCGCGGCCGACGACCTGACCGCTGCCGCGCTCGTGTTCGTCGACACGGCCGGCACCGGCTGGGAGGAAGAGCTCGACGAGCTGCTGCAGAGCCGTTCGAACAGGGGGGAGGCGGAGCTGGCCGCGCGCCTGGCCCGGCGCCTGCTCGACGCCGGGCTGGCCCCCAAGGCGCTGGCCGTCCTGACGCCCTACACGGCCCAGGTCCGGCTCATCAAGTCGCTGCTGCGCGTGCCGGGGCTGGAGGTCGGCAGCGTGGACGGGTTCCAGGGCCGCGAGAAGGAGGCGACCATCCTCTCTCTGGTGCGCTCGAACGACCGCGGGGAGGTGGGCTTCCTCACCGACACGCGGCGCATGAACGTGGCGACGACCCGCGCGCGCCGCCTCTCCATCGTGCTGGGCGACAGCGTCACCATCTCGGCGCATCCCTTCTACCGGGAGTTCCTCGCCTTCGCCGAGGCGCGCGGCTCCTACCGCTCGGCCTACGAGTTCTAGACGCGCCCGCCGGCCTTGCGGCGGAACAGCCAGGGCTCGACGGGGGCGGGGTCGGCCCACAGCCCGCGCTTGGCGGCGCGCGCCTCGTCCTGCAGGGCCCCCAGCGAGGCGTCCTTCGAGTAGCGTTTGTACCACCAGGCGAAGCCCGCCTTGACCAGCTCCCGGTTGACGTCCCTCCCGTCGGGCAGCGTCAGGCGGGCGACGAGGCGGCCGTAGCGGTCCGTGTCGGTGACCCAGACCTGGACCTGTCTGCCGAAGACCAGGTCGGAGAGGAACTTCTTGGCCTGCTGTCCGTAGGCCTGGCTCTTCTCAGGGGCGTCCACCTCGGCCAGCCGGATGCGGGCGGCCTTCCCCGAGCGGACGACCTCGACGGTGTCGCCGTCCTTAACCGAGACGACCTTGCCCTCGAAGGCCTGCTTGGCCGGCGCGGAGGCGCCCGCCGCGCGCTCGGAGTGGCAGTGCCGCGACCCCGCGGCCTTGTCCGCGTGGCAGCCGTCCTTGTCGACGCCCCCCGGGTGGGCGGCGGCCGTGAACGCCAGGACGAGCAGCAGGGAGGGGAGGCTCATGCGGGGAGTGTACGAATTCGCCCGCGTCAGGTGCGCAGGAGGGCGTTCTTGAAGACGAGGGCGTCCTTGGGGCGGCGGGCGGGGTCGGGGTCGAGGGCGCGGGCCAGGAGGTCGTCGAGGGCCTCGGGGAGCCCCGGGACGAGCTTGGAAACCGGCTTGGGCGCGGGGTCTCCCTCGCGCAGGCCGTCGGGCCCGAACGGCAGCTCCCCGCAGGCCAGCTCGTACACGCACACGCCCAGCGAGAAGATGTCGAAGGCGGGGGAAATCAGGCCCTTCTCGGCCTCGGGCGGGCGATAGGCGGGCGTCCCCGCTATGGTGCGGGTCCTGGCGGCGTGCTGGACCGAGGGCGCCGTGCCGGCCGCTTCGCCTTCCGGAACGGAATGCCTCTCGCCGACGGCTCGCGCGATGCCGAAGTCCATCAGCTTCACGGAGCCGTCCTTGCCCGCCATCACGTTGGACGGCTTCAGGTCGCGGTGGACGAGCCCTTGGGAGTGGGCGTAGGCCAGGGCGTCACAGACCGGCGCGATGACGGCCTTGACGGTGTCGAGCGGCAGCCGGCGTTTCTCGACGAGGACCTGCTGCAGGGTCTTCCCGGAGACCCACTCGATGATGAGGTAGACCTGGGTCCCGAGGTCGAGCACCTCGTAGATTTCGACGACGTTGGGGTGATGGATGGCGGCCAGGGCCCGGGCCTCCTTGAGGTACAGCTCCTTGAGCTCGGGCATGCTGGCCAGCTCCGGCGCCATCTCCTTGACGGCCACGCGGCGCTCGAGGCTGGTGTCGAGGGCCCGCCAGACCCGGCCCATGCCGCCGCGCCCGGCGATGCGCTCCAGGCTGTACTTGCCCGCCAGGAGCCCCGAGTCCGGCTCCTCCCGCGGCGCGGGCGCTGAGGCGGCCTTCCCGGCGCCCACGGTGCGCGCGCGCGCGAAGCGCTCCTTGAGCCGGGGGAGGAGGGTCGGAGCGGACTTCCAGGCCAGCAGGCCTACGCCCCCCAGGAGGATGAGCACGCCGAGCCAGACCACGGAGCCCCTCTGGGGAGCGGGCAGGGCCGGGAGGGCCTGCAGCAGGTTGTCCGTGTCGCCGGACTCGGGGTCGAAGAGCCTCTGGCCCGCCCGGGCCCGGGCGGGGGGGTTCGCGAAGCGCGGGTCGAGGGCGGCCGCCCTCTCGAGGTCGGCGAGCATGCGCTCCCGGTCTCCCTTGAGCTCGTAGGCGAACGCCCTGAGCAGGTAGGCCTCGGCGTTCTCGGGCTCGAGGCGGATGAGCCGGGTCACGTTCGCGGCGGCCTCGTCGGCCTTGCCGTTGTGGAGCTGGGCCCAGGTCAGCTCCCTGTAGCCGGCGGCGTTGTTCGGGTCGAGGTCGACGGCGCGCTGCGCGGCCTCCTCCGCCTCCTCGAAGCGCCGCAGCTTGTTGAGCGCCTGCGCCTTCAGGGTCCAGGCCGCGGGGTTGGAAGGGTCCCGCTTGATGGCTTCGTCGGCGGCGCGCAGGGCCTGCTCGGCGTCGCCGAGGTTCAGACGGTCCCTTCCGGCGGCCACGAAGCGCTTGGAGGCGGCCTGGTCGCTTCCCAGCGCGGGCTGGCGCAGCAGCAGGGCGGTCTCCGAGCGCAGTGCGTCGGACCGCGAGGGGGCGGCGGCGGACGGCGCGCCGGCCGCGGGGCCGGCCAAGGGCCTCTTCGCCCCCTGCGGCTCCCGTCCTGCCGCGGAGAAATCCATGTCCAGGGTCTTGCCTATGGCGCCGTAGCCCATCTTGCTGAGCTGGCTGGCCCGGGCCGCCAACTCCCCGGCCCCGATGGGCTTGCCCGAGGTCATGCGCTGCGTCAGCTCCTTGCTCGCCGCCTCGGCGTTGTCGGGGTTGGTCGCCGCGGCGGGATCGACGGTCGATTCGTAATGCAGGCGGTCCTTGATCGCCTGGTACTGCTGGGGGTTCAGGTATTTCCCGTTGGCGACGTAGTAATTGTCCTCGGCCTGGAGGTAGTTGATGCCGGTCTCCTTGTATTGCATCTCCTTCTGCTGGGCGTTGGCCTCGGCCTTCTTCAGGTTGGCCTTGGCCTCGGCGGCGATGGCTTTGGCCCGGCGCTTGGCCCGGCGGAACCAGGAATTAGCCTCGGCCCGCTGCTTGGCCGACATGGCCTTCTTCGCCGCGTCGCTCTTGAGCCATTCCGCGTATTCCCGCTGCCGTTCGGCGGCCTGGAGATCCCGGTCGGCCTGGATGACCTGGGCGGTGGTAGGGTCGTAGGTCTGCGCGGCGTCGGCCGACGGGCCGATGGCGGCGAAGAGCCCTGCTAGAACGGCGACCTTCATACTTCCTTTATAGTAACCCCGGGGCGGATGGCGCGCCAGGGGGGCTGACTCCCGGTTCCCGGGGTTCATTACCGAACGATGCTCCGCGACGGCACTGGTCACCTGGTTCCGGCCATCCCCCGGTATGGCCGTCCCTAGGCAACGGCGCAATCTTGGGGGGATGTGGTATGGCAAAATCGGCGTGCCGGATTGCCCAACCGACCGCCGCGGAACCCTCACATTCGCCGGCGCATGCTTATGCACTTGACACCCCCCGCTCACACCCGTCCAGGTAGAGCGGACTGCCCACGTGGGCAGTTGGGTTATCAAAATGGATAGTCGTTCCCGCCGCCGCGGAGCGTTTCGGTCAGGCC
>JACRDU010000039.1 GCA_016218495.1 Elusimicrobiota bacterium | reverse complement strand
TGTGGACCCGGGGCAGCAGCGCCGAAGCCTTGTCCCCCGACCCCTCTATGGGGTGGCGCCTATGCGGGTACTGGGGCCCCAGGGCCTCGTAGGGTCGCCAGCCGTCCGTGACGACCGTGCTGCCTTCGACTATCGTTCGCTTGATGAACCCGACGAGATGGGTCGTTGTGGCGGCGGGGATGCGCTGAAGCCTTATGCGTCCCATGCCCTTCTTGCGGATCTCGACGGCAATTACGACGAGGGCATGGAAGCCCGTCGCTAGACGCGCATTATAGCAGGGGGCTGTACTCAAGTGCATATGCCACCCACGTGGATAGCCCAACTGCCCACGTGGGCAGTCCGCTCCACCTGGACGGGCGCGAGCAGGGGGCGTCAAGTGCATAAGCATGCGCCGGCGAATGCGGCTCCACCAGGCTAAACGGGAGCCCTGACGGTCCAATTTGTATACTCGCTCTGCGGACCCCGGAGGCCCCCATGAAAGACATCGTCATCCTCGGCGCTCGGCGCACCCCCATCGGGTCGCTCAACGGCGCCCTTGCCGCCTACACCGCCCCCCAGCTCGCTGCAAAGGCCATCGCGGCCGCCCTCGAGTCCTCCGGCGTCGCCAAAGACGCCGTCAGCGAGGTCGTCATGGGCAACGTGCTCGGCGCCGGCATCGGCCAGGCTCCGGCGCGCCAGGCGATGAAGGCGGCCGGCATCCCCGATTCCGTCGGTGCCACCACGGTCAACAAGGTCTGCGGCTCCGGGATGAAGGCCATCATGCTCGGCTGCCAGTCCATCCTGCTCGGCGAGTCCGACATCGTCGTGGCCGGCGGCATGGAGTCCATGAGCCGCGCGCCCTACCTCCTCGACAAGGCGCGCTCCGGCTACCGCATGGGCCACGGCCAGCTCCTCGATGCCATCATCCACGACGGGCTCTGGGACCCCTACAACAACATGCACATGGGCATGTGCGGCGAGCTCTGCGCCGAGAAGGAGGCCATCTCCCGCGAGGCGCAGGACAAGTACACGGTGGAATCCTACGAGTGGGCTCAGAAGGCCGTCGCCGCGAAGGCCTTCGACGCCGAGATCGTCGGCGTCGACGGCATCGTGCTCGACGAGGAGCCTGGCCGGGCCAAGCTCGACAAGGTCGGCAAGCTCAAGCCCGCCTTCAAGAAGGAGGGCACCATCACGGCCGCCAACGCCTCCAAGCTCAACGACGGGGCGGCCGCCCTCGTGCTGGCCTCGGCCGAGAAGGCCGGCGCGGCCAAGCCCCTGGCCAAGGTCGTGGGCTGGGCTACGCACTCGCAGGCTCCGGAGTGGTTCACCACCGCCCCGGCCGGCGCCATCGAGAAGCTCCTCAAGAAGACCGGCTGGGCCAAGGAGTCGGTCGACCTCTTCGAGGTCAACGAGGCCTTCGCCGTCGTGTCCCTGGCCGTGATGAAGCTCGTCGGCATCCCGCGCGAGAAGGTGAACGTCAACGGCGGCGCCGTGGCCCTGGGGCACCCCATCGGGGCGTCGGGCGCGCGCATCGTCGGCACCCTCGTGCACGCCTTGGCCGCCCGCAACGCCAAGCGCGGCATCGCCTCCATCTGTCTGGGCGGCGGGGAGGCGGTGGCCCTTGCCGTCGAGCGTTAAGTCCGCTTCCGGCCGACCGCTGGCCGAGGTTCCCTTCGCCTTCCTCGACACCGAGACGACGGGCCTTTCCCCGCGCACGGGGGGGCGCGTCTGCGAGGTGGCCGTCATCAGCGTGCAGGGCGGGCGCGAGGTCGGCCGCTACGCCACCTTGCTCAACCCGGAATGCCCCATCTCCTACGGGGCCATGATGGTCCACGGCATCACCGAGGAGATGGTGGAGCAGGAACCCACCTTCGCCGAGGTGGCCGACGAGGTGTCCCGGCACCTGGAGGGCAAGGTCCTGGTCGCCCACAACGCCCCCTTCGACGTCTCCTTCATGCAGGCCGAGTTCGCCCGCATCGGCAGGACCATGCCGGCGGCCCCCGTGCTCTGCACCCTGAAGCTGGCCCGCCGCCACTTCAAGTTCCCGTCGAACAGCCTGGGCAACATCGCGGCGGCGCTGGGCATCGCCTCGGCCGGGGCGCACCGCGCCCAGGCCGACGCCGCCGTCCTGAGCGGCATCTTCGCGCACTTCCTCGGCGAGTTCGACAAGCGCGGGGTGCGGACCCTCGAGGAACTGCTCAAGCTATGACCGAGCATATGAAGCCCTTCCCGCTGGGAGCGCCGGTACGGCTCGAAGACCTCGAGGCGGTGGCTCGCGGAGGGCGGCGCGTCGCGTTCGGCCTCGCGGCCCGTTCCAAAGTCTCCAGGTCCCGGGCGGTGCTCGAACGGGTCGCGTCGTCGGGGGAGCCCGTCTACGGGGTGAACACCGGCTTCGGCGAGCTGGCCTCCAAGCGCATCCCCGCCGACAAGATACGCCAACTCCAGCGCAACCTGGTCCTCAGCCATTCCTGCGGCATCGGCGAGCCCCTGGGCGAGGCCGAGGCGCGCGGCCTGGTCTTCCTGCGCGCCAACGAGCTCTCGCGCGGCTTCTCCGGCTGCCGCCCGGCCCTCATCGCGCTCTTGTCGGAGCTCGTCAACCGCGGCGTGACCCCGTGGATCCCCAGCCGCGGCTCGGTGGGCGCCTCCGGCGACCTGGCGCAGCAGGCCCATGCGGCCCTGCTGGTGCTGGGCGAGGGCAAGGCCCTCTACCGCGACCGCGTCGTCGCCGGCAAGAAGGCGTTGGCCGCCGCCCGGCTCAAGCCCCTGGTCCTGGAGGCCAAGGAAGGCCTCTGCCTCATCAACGGCACCCAGGCCATGCAGTCCGTGGGCGGGCTGGCCATGCTCGACGCCCTGCGCGTGGCCGAAGCCGCCGACGCCGCCTGCGCGATGAGCCTGGAGGCCATCATGGGCTCGGACGGCCCGCTCGACGCGCGCATCCACGCCTTGAAGCCCCACGACGGGCAGCGCCGCGTCGCCGCGCGCCTGCGCGCCCTCCTGGCCGGCAGCGTCATCCGCGAGTCGCACCGCGAGGGCGACGAGCGCGTGCAGGACCCCTATTCGTTCCGCTGCGCACCCCAGGTGCACGGCGCCGTGCTCGAGGCCCTGGAGGGCGCGCGGTCCGTCGTCGAGACCGAGATGCGCTCGGTCACCGACAACCCGCTCGTCGTGGGCGGGGCGCTCGTCTCGGGCGGGAACTTCCACGGCCAGCCGCTGGCCCTGGCCTTCGACCGCGCCGCCGCCGCGCTCTGCTCGCTGGCCGGCGTCTGCGAGCGCCGGGTCTTCCAGGTCGTCTCCGGCGGCGGGCCCGGCTTGCCGCTCTTCCTGGCCAAGGACCCCGGCATGGAGTCCGGCTACATGATCGTCCAGTACGCCGCCGCCGCCCTGGCCTCCGAGCTCAAGACCCTGGCCCATCCCGCCGCGGCCGACTCCATCCCCACCTCCGCCAACAAGGAGGACTTCGTCTCCATGGGGATGTGGGGGGCGCTCAAGCTCCGCAAGGCCGTCGACGCGGCGGCCGGCGTGGTCGCCATCGAGCTGCTCTGCGCGGCGCAGGGCGTGGAAGCCCACCGCCCGCTCAAGCCCGGCCGGGGCACGGCCGAGGCGCTGCGCCGTCTGCGCCTCCTGGCCGAGCGCTCCGAGGGCGACGAGTCCCTCTCCGGGACGATGGAGACGGTGCGGGCCATGGTCCTGGCCGGCGCCTTCGGAGGCATCGCATGATCGTGCGCGCGCCGCGCGGGAAGAAGCTCTCCTGCAAGGGCTGGCAGCAGGAAGCCGCCCTGCGCATGCTGATGAACAACCTCGACCCCGAGGTGGCCGAGCGGCCGCAGGACCTGGTGGTCTACGGCGGCCGCGGCAAGGCGGCCCGGAACTGGGACTGCTACCGCTCCATCGTGAAGTCCCTGCGGGCCCTGGAGAACGACGAGACCTTGCTCGTCCAGTCCGGCAAGCCCGTGGCCGTCATGCGCACGCACGCCTACGCGCCGCGCGTCCTCACCGCCAACTCCATCCTGGTGGGCCACTGGGACACCTGGGACCATTTCAACGAGCTCGAGAAGAAGGGCCTGATGATGTACGGCCAGATGACGGCGGGCTCCTGGATCTACATCGGCACGCAGGGCATCCTGCAGGGCACCTACGAGACCTTCGCCGAGGCCGGGCGCCGCCATTTCGGCGGCAGCCTGGAGCGGCGGCTCGTCGTCACGGCGGGCCTGGGCGGCATGGGCGGGGCCCAGCCGCTGGCCGCCACGATGGCGGGCGGCGTCATGCTGGCCGTCGAAGTGGACCCCTCCCGCATCAAGAAGCGCCTTGAGACGCGCTATCTGGACGTCATGGAGACGAGCCTCGACGCCGCCTTGGTCGCCTGCGCGAAGGCCCAGAAGGAGTGCCGGCCCCTCTCGGTCGGCCTGCTCGGCAACGCCGCCGAGGTCATCCCCGAGCTGGCGCGCCGCGGGGTCAAGGTCGACCTCCTCACCGACCAGACCTCCGCCCACGACCCTCTGACGGGCTATATCCCGGCCGGCATGAGCCTGGAAGATGCCGCCGCCCTGCGCTTCCGGGACCCTAAGACCTACGAGAAGCGCGCCATCGAGTCCATCGCCGCCCATGTGCGGGGCATGCTGGACCTCCAGGAGGCCGGGGCCGTCACCTTCGACTACGGCAACAACATCCGGGCCATGGCCGAGCGCGGCGGCGTCTCGAACGCCTTCGACTTCCCGGGCTTCGTGCCGGCCTTCATCCGCCCGCTGTTCTGCGAGGGTAAGGGCCCGTTCCGCTGGGTCGCCCTCTCCGGCGACCCCAAGGACATCGCCGTCACCGACGCCGCGGTGCTCGACCTCTTCCCGAAGGACGCCCACCTCTCGCGCTGGCTGAAGATGGCCGCCGAGAAGGTGAAGTTCCAGGGCCTGCCGGCGCGCATCTGCTGGCTGGGCCTGGGCGCCCGCGCCGAGGGGGGCGCGCGCTTCAACGACCTGGTGAAGAAGGGCAAGGTCGGCGCCCCCATCGTCATCGGGCGCGACCATCTGGACTGCGGCTCGGTGGCCAGCCCCAACCGCGAGACCGAGGCCATGAAGGACGGCACGGACGCGGTGGCCGACTGGGCCATCCTGAACGCCCTCATCAACACCGCCTCGGGCGCCTCCTGGGTGAGCTTCCACCACGGCGGCGGGGTGGGCATGGGCTACTCTCTGCACGCCGGGCAGGTGACGGTGGCGGACGGCACCAAGGCCATGGCGGCGCGCCTCGAGCGCGTGCTCACCAACGATCCGGCGATGGGCGTGGTCCGCCACGCCGACGCCGGCTACGACGAGGCGAAGGCCGTGGCGAAGAAGAAGAAGGTCAAGATTCCGATGCTCGGGAGGGCGTGATGGCCAGCGATTTCTCGTTCGACGTGGTCAGCAAGGTCAATATGCAGTTCGTCTCCGAGGCCCTCGACACGGCCATGAAGGAGATCAACAACCGCTTCGACTTCAAGGACTCCAACTCCGCCGTGGCGCTCGACGAGAAGGCCGGCGAGCTCAACCTGCAGTCCAAGGACGACTACAAGGTGAGGGCGGTCTGGGACGTGCTGGCCACGCGCCTGGCCAAGCGCGGCCTGCCGCTCAAGAACTTCGAGCCCCAGGAGCCCGAGAGCGCGCTGGGCGGCACGGCGAAGATGAAGGTCAAGATCACCCAGGGCATCCCCGTCGAGAAGGCCAAAGAGGCCGTGGCGGCGCTCAAGAAATCCGGCATCAAGGTGCAGGGCACCATCCAGGGCGCGCAGCTGCGCATCTCCTCCAAGTCCAAGGACGCGCTGCAGGAAGCCATGCGCTTCCTCAAGGCCCAGGACTTCAAGATCGACCTGCAGTACGAGAACTTCCGCTAGAGCCCGTCGAAGCTGCGCCGGACCCGCGACGCCAGCATCTGCAGCCCGTTCTCGACCAGGCCGTCGCGCAGCACGGCGGACTGGGAGATGTTGAGCTCGAGGCGGTCGTGGGTCAGCCAGGCGTCGGCCCGGATGCCCTGCGGGGCGAATTCCTCGATCAGGGTCCCCAGCACATAGAGGCGCACGCGTCCGCCGGCCAGGCGCGTCCTGTAGGCGCCGCGCCAGGTCTTCGTCCCGAACGCCTCCCAGGAGGAGCCGGTCGGCATGTCCGGGACCGGGGTTCCGTCCACCGCCAGGCGCGCCGGCCCCAGGCCGAACTTCGTCTTGGCCCGCAGGCCCACCAGGAACGGCCGCCAGAGGACGGCCCAGGCGGGCCATTCCACCCGGAGCACCGTCCCTGCGGGGGCGGTTTCCGGGTCGGCCGCCGCGCCGGAGCCGGCCTTCATCACCGCCACCCCGTCCGGCCCCCGCGAGGTGACGCAGACCCGCGTCGGCGCGAGCCGGTAGAGCGCCAGCAGCCCGTAGGCGAAGTGGCGGCCCCGCCGCGCGTCGGCGCCCTCCCCGTCCACCAGGACCTGATAGGGCTGGGAGAGCTCGGCGGCGGAGAACGGCCGTCCGTCGAAGCGCAGCTCGACGGCGTTCCAGGAACGCGTCAGCTCGATGACCTCCGCCCCGGAGGCCGCCGCGCAGCGCAGCCAGGCCAGGATGAAGTCCTGGGGGTCGGAGAGCTGGTAGCTGCGCAGCTTGTCGAGCATCTTGGCCGCGTCCACCCGGAACGAGCCGGTGTCGACGAGTTGGGCGTCGACCCCCGCGGGCAGGGCGGCCCGCTTCTCGGGCGCCTTGCGCGCCACGGAGAGCTCGTAGCGCGAGAGGTCCAGGGCCGGCGGGGGCGGCACGCCGGGCAGCAGCTCCGCCCAGCGCAGCGCGGTGACCTCGCGGGCGCGCTGGCCGGTGAGCGCCGCCAGGGCTCCCAGCACGGCCAAGCCCTGCCAGGCCGTGCCCGGCGCCGGGTCGGCGACCATGAACAGCGCCCCGACGCCCACGGCGACGGCCCCCGCGATGAACCAGGCCTCGAAGCCCTCCATCTCCGACATGCTCGCCGGCTTCTCCATCAGGAGGGCGGGCACGAGCACGCTGGCGGCGGCGAGCAGGCCCGGGAAGGACAGTGACGGGAGCGGGTGGGCGAAGAGCGCCGCGACGACGATGGCCGCGCCCAGGCGGGCCTTGCGGCCGGGGCGGGGGCAAAGCCCGAGCAGGCCCCAGGAGATGCGCAGGCGCAGCGGGACGCCTTCGCCCGTGGGCTTGATGGGCAGCGGTTCGGCCATCGCCCCGTTGATGCCCACGGAGAGCAGCCCGTAGGCCCCCGCCAGCCAGAGCAGCGACTTGGCCAGGGCGGGATTGGGGGTCCAGGAGTCCTGGATGTAGAGCGCAACGCCGAGCAGCACCGCGGGGGTGATGGTGAAGCCGACGGAGTAGGCAAAGGCCGGCTCGAGGCCGTCGTTGCGCTGGGCCATCGCCGTTAGCGTAACAGATGGCGCCGGGGTGTCAATGGGCGGCCGCGCACATTCGCCGGCGCATGCTTATGCACTTGACACCCCCCGCTCACACCCGTCCAGGTAGAGCGGACTGCCCACGTGGGCAGTTGGGTTATCAAAATGGATAGTCGTTCCCGCCGCCGCGGAGCGTTTCGGTCAGGCCTCCGGCCGCCGGGCTGTATGCCTAGGCCCGGCTGCGCACGCGTCCTGCGGCCCGCCCGAAACGCTCCGCAGCCGTGCCGATGGCTGGCCACGTGGCCAGTTCCCGATTCCGGGGGCCTTCAGTGCATAAGCATGCGCCGGCGAATGTGAGGCCAAGGCCCTACCGGATTTCACCGCTCTGCCGCTGTTGCCATTCTCCTCGGCGGGCTTGCCCGCCGAGGCTGGGCGGCTCCCAGGGGGCCGCCCACGCCGTTGGGGGAACGTGCCGTCACAAAAACCCCCGGGAATCGGGGTCAGGCTAGGGCGACTTCCCCTGGCCGGCCCGGGACCCGGCGGAGTCGATGGAGTCCTTCTGCGCGCCCTGTCCGTAGCGGTTCTTTATGTCGGCCCCGATGGCCAGCGCGATGAGGATGAGCGCCGCCGCGGCCCCGAGCATCATGCCGCCCACGATCTGCATCCAGGGCAGGGGCCGCGTCACGAGCAGCAGCCCGACGGCCGCCAGCACGGCGCCGAGGATGAGCAGGGTCTTGGCCGTGTCGGCCAGGCCCTGGTAGGGCGTCTTGTTCTCGCCCTGCAGCGCCCGGCAATCGCCGCCGTCGAGCGTGTAGCCCGAGGGGCAGGACAGGCGCGGGCCCGTCCTGTCCGTCGGCCCGGCGATGGTGCCGCGCGGGCTGGCCGAGACGCCGGCCCCGCCGTCCCCGGCCCCGGCCCCTCCGATGGGGCTGCCGACGCCGGCGGAGCCGCCCTCGAAGGCGGACTGGGCCGCCTGGTACGAGCGTTCGGCCGACGCGGCCGACGCGCCGAGCTGGGAGCTCCGGTCGGCGAACTTGAGCTGGCTGAGCGCGCCTTTGCCCGCGTTGCCGCCCTTTAGCCGCGCGCTGCGCAGGGTCCCGGCCCGCATCTGGCGCAGCGCGGCGCTGACGCCTGCCTCGGCCGCGCCGGCCGACGGGCCGCCGGTCCCCGGCTTGCCGGCGCCGACCGAGGCCGCGGAAGCCAGGGCGCCGGCGCCCAAGCCGGCGCCCAACGGAGCGCCCGCTCCCCCTACGGCGACTTCACCCTGCGCGTCTTGGGTCCCGGCGCCGCCGGCCCCGCCTTCAGCCGATTTCGCGCCGTCGGAGCCTTTCTCCTCTTTGCCTGCCGCCCCGTCGCCCTCCATCGGGAGCTCCGGAGCGGCGTCCGCCCCCGCCGTCGAGCCGGCGGCGTCCGCGACGGAATCAGGGGGAGTCCCCCACAACCCCTCCATCCCGCGGACCAAGGTCGCGAGGTCGGAGCGTCCCGCCAGCGCCCCCTCCGTGGATAAGCCGGCCGGAGTGGGCAAGAACGGGCTCAAGATGGACGAGCCGTCGGCGGCGGCTGAACGGCCGGCGAACGCGGCGATGCCCCAGGTCCCCCCGAGGGCCACCAGCCCGCCGGCCAGGACGCGCAGGAAGGTCGCCTCCGGAGCGACGAGGAAAGCCCGGCCCAAAGAACGCAGGAGACCCATCGGCCCGAATCCGCCCTCGCCGCCGGAGGCGGCGCGCCACCAAGGCAATACGGCTCCGCTACGCCGCTCTTCTTCCTCGTCCTTATCCTGGGCCATGCTTCGAATATATATGGGAGACGGGGCTTGCGCCAGGGGCGCGTGTCAACTCACGTAAGAATGTCCCCCAATCCATAGGGTCGTTGTCGTGCCGTTTCTTTTCCAAGTGTCGTTTTTGTTTGCCGTTGCCGTTGAAGATAGGCGATGGACTGCCGTGCTTGGACGCAGAGCTCGTTGTGCG
>JACRDU010000041.1 GCA_016218495.1 Elusimicrobiota bacterium | reverse complement strand
GTTCTATGCGGCAGGCAACCCGCATTTCAAGGACGCGGCCGACTACCTCGCCCGCTATACAGCGGCCCTGCCGGTGGCTCCGGTCGGCGAGAAGACCGGTCCAATCGAACCATGGACGCTCGGGGGGCTGCAGGGAAGGCGCTTCGAGCGCGCGCTCTCTTCATTCGCCCTGCTGGCGCCTCCCAAAGCGGATTAGAGGCGCGCCGCGACCTTGCGGGCCAGGCTCAGCAGCAGCGGCTGTTCGACGTTGGCCAGCACGACGACGATCTTGCCTTTACGCAGCCATAGGCCCTTGGGAGCCGAATAGGCTTCGTCCCATGCCCCCGCCTCTTCGACCTTCGTGCCGTTGCCGTGGTAGAAGGCCATGCCGCTCCAGCCGATGAAGCGCGCCATGCTGTCGGTCGTAGCCAACGAATAGTCGATGCGGGGGGATTTCATGGACGCCTTGAACTGCTCCATGAAGGATGCCGACTCAGGCGGCGGGGGGCTGGTCCTAAGCTCTTGACGAATATGCTCAGAGATATATGTGATGGAATACTTCGCAGGAGCTGCCTCGGATTCGACCCAGCCTTCGGGGAAATCCGCCGCTCCCAGTATCTTCGTGCGCAGTGAAACGGGGGCGTCTTCTCCGCCCGTGGGGGCAAGGGCGGCGTCTTTTCGGGCTATCGCTTCGACCTTCTTCATGATGGAGCGGAGCTGGGCTTGGCGTACTTCATCCTCGATGCGCCATTCACCGTCTTCTTTGCGCAGGTATAGGGGGCGCGGGCCGTCCGGCCCTTGAAACCGGATGAAAGCCCAGTCTCCCGTGGGATGGAGCGTGAGACTGAGGTTCTTGAGCTCCTTTACCCCTTCGAACCGGACGCTGATGCTGGTCTCCCCCTTCACCGCGTTCTGGGTGCCGGTGCTCAGGCATTCCCTGATTGCGGCCAGGTCGTTTGCGCCTTGGGCTTTGAGGGCCTTCTTGAGCAGTTCCTCGATCCCGGGCCTCGCGGCCAGAGCGCGGTCGGGGGGCGCAGCCTTCTCCTGGCCCAAGACTGGTGAAAATACGAGGAAGACCGATAGAGCGGCGAGAGCCGATGTTCTCATGGGTGTCTCCGGTCAGACTGCACGGGGTCGGATGGTGGATTTAAGCATTAGAGGCGGCCGGTCGTTTGACTCTGGTCTGAAGAGTTGATGACTCTTGGCGGGGGTAGACCCCGGCCAGCGCGCCGCGCGAGGATGAGGGCTGTCGTCACCGGGGGGATTCTATCAATTCGACCGGGAACGGCCTTGGTCGACGCCGTTTATTATAGAGTGCGGGCGACGGGCCTTCCCCCCGCATGAAATCGAATATAACCGTCTTGGGCGTCGTCCTCGCGCTGAACGCCTGCGTACCGTTCCCGAACCGGCGCCTCTGCGCCCCCGAGGTCTCCGGGACTCTCGTGCGAGCCGGCGTGCCCGTGTCAGGCGCCGAAGTGCTCCTGAGCGCCGTATTCACCGAGGACACTGCGGCGGTCCTGAGCGACGGCGCGGGGAAATTCAAGCTCGGCCCGTTGTCCAAGCTGCACCTGACCAAGAGCGTGCTGGGCGACCCTCTTTATCGATTCTCCCTCAGGGTCAAAGTCCCGGGCGGGGGGGAGTCCCTGGCATTCGAGGGCTCGGCATTAGGGGCGCCCCCCGGACCTCTCGTGCTGTACTGCGACCTGGAAAGGGTCGGCGTCCGGAGCGGGCGGCCCGGATTCTGCGTGGATTCGAAGGGGCGGGCGGAGGGGAAATGAGGCGCATCGTTGCCGTGTTCATGGCGGCCGTGCCGGGCCTGTGCGCGCCGGCCCATGCCGACATGGGGCGAATCCATACCCGGAGCGAATCCGTCACGGTGAGCGAGGCCGCCCAGAAGGCCATCATCCTGCACAACCTGACCGAGGAGGTCCTGGTCCTCGGGACCGACCTGAAGGCCTCGGAGAAGACCGGCATCGTCCGTTTCATCCCTTTCCCCGCCGAGCCGACCGTCGGCCTGGCGCCCGATGACGCCTTCGAGACGGCGGCGTCCCTCATCAAGAAGTACGGGCTGAAGTACCAGGAGTACTCGTTCTCAAAGGGCGGCGAGGGGGGGGCGGCTTCGCAGGGCGTGGAAATCCGCCTCAACCAGAAGCTCGGCGCCCACGACATGACGGTCATCAAGGTCAACGAGGTCTCGGCATTCAGGGCGTGGGTGAACGGGTACTTCGAGAAGAAGGGCCTCATGGCGAAAGACGAATATCCTGCGGAGGAGGGGATCGTCGCCGACTATGTGAGGAGAGGGTTCGTTCACTTTGCCGTCGATTTCGCCGAAGTCTCCACCGAAACCCGCTTCATCGAGCCCGTGAGCTACCGGTTCAAGACCAAGCAGCTGTATTATCCGCTCCTGACCTCGAACAGCTTCGGCGGCGAAGGGAGCATCGAGCTCATCGTCATCGCGCCGACCACCCTGTGCACGCCGGGCAACACGCCCTTCGACCCCTACAGCGGCGCGGCCTATCGGGAGACGCGTCCGGAGGCGCAGCGGCCCTACAACCAGAGGCCGCTGTGCTTCAACCTCCCCCTCAAGGCGAGCACGTCCGCGCTCCTCGCGGGGGAGGAGAAGGCCATCAAGGGATTGTCCGGCGAGCCCGGAGGCTTCTTCGGCAAAGAGCAGGCCATCATCCAGGTTATCAGCTATACGGGCAAGTATTCCTTCAAGGACGACATCCTGGCCGATGCCGCCACGGGTCTGAAGTACGCGCTGGAGGGCCTGGAGGACGATCCGGCCGACAAGAGGTGCGCTCTCAAGGGCGAGACGGGCCCATGCAAGGGGATGTTCCAGAGGTACTTCTTCGACCCCGCCAGCAGGTCCTGCAAGGGCTTCTTCTGGGGCGGCTGCGGCGAAACCCAGCCTTTCGAGACCGAAGAAGAATGCGCCAGGTGCCGCTGACCCGGCCCTCAGGGCCCGCGGCGCTCGAGCTCGTCGACCAGGCCGTCGAAGCGGCGCAGGACCCAGCCGTAGGCCGTCGGGTCGAGCGCCAGGCCCTCGAGCAGGAACTCGCGCTCGACTCGGCGCGGCGCTACCCGGTCCGCCGCGACGAGGTCGAGGCAGAGCGTGGACTCGCACAACGGGCAGCGCCAGAGGCGCACCTCGGTGAAGAGGTCGGGCCGGCCGGCGTAGAGCTCCAGCTCGAGGAGCGGGGAGAGGTCCCCGTTCCTGAGCGCGGCCGTGAAGCGCGTCTTATCGGGGATTCCGGTAAGGTTCCGGAACAGGCGTTCGCGCCGCAGGTTCCTCCGGCAGGGCTCGCACCATGGGGCCGAGGCCAGGTCCGAGCCGAACAGGGCGCCCGCTACGGAGCCGGAGACGAAAGCCAAGGCCTCTAGGCTCCAGACGATGAGGTAGCCGCTGGGGGCGAGGGTGACGCCGTTGTGGTCCCAGGGCCGGGACTCGGCCAGCGGGCCGAGCTCAGCCCATACCGCCCGCGGGTCGGGCAGACCTCCCTCCAGACCCAGGTGCAGCGCCCAGGTCCAATACACCGCGGCAAGGCCGGCCGCCGCGCCGACCGCCAGGCAGGCCCAGGCGCTGCGGTTGCCGGCCCGCATGCCCGCCTTCCCCGCCGGCCAGCCGATGGCGTAGCCGGCCAACAGCGGCGCGATTCCCCGCGCGTAGCTGAGAGGCCTCGCCCACAGGCCTTCGAGCAGGCCGTAGACCCAGCTTCCGAACACGAACTGCAGCGCGGCGTACACGGCGCCCAGGGCCGCGACGGCGGCCGCCGCGGTGCAGGCCATCGCCGCCAGCCCGGCGGGGCTGGTCCCGGCCGGGACCGTGACGAACTTCTTGCGGCCGACGGGCAGGATGATCCGGGGCGGCCGGCCGTCGTCGGGCGCGGCGGCGGCCGAGGCTTTCGCCTCCAGGACGGGGACGCGGCACTGAGGACAGAGCGGCCGGCCCTCGACCATCTGGAGGTCGGATTCGGGATAGGGGAGCTGGCAGAACGCGCAGGCGGCCATCAGGACCGTAGTATAGCCTCTGGACTACCCTCTGAGGCGCAAGCGCCTCGGCCCGCCGCTCAGAGGCCCAGCGCCGCCTGCCAGGTCCGCAACGGTGCGAATGAGGGCTCCAGCTTCTCGGCCTGGCTGAAGGCCCGCCGCGCCGCGTCGATGTCGCCGCCTTCGAGGTGAGCGATGCCGACCAGCCATAGCCAGCGCGAGGGGCCGCAGAAGGACGGACTCATCTTCCAGGCTCCGCCCTTGTTCTTGAACTTCAGCAGCCTGGAGTACAGCTTCAGCGGGTCCGCGAAGAGGCCGGGGCGCCGGCGCAGGCTCCAGCCGATCCTGGCCAGCGCGGACAGCGAAGGCTCCGTCTTGGCGCCGATGTCGACCAGCGCATAACGCAGGGTGTTGAGCAGGTCCTCGTCCGAGACCTCGGCCGACCAGCGGGGCGTCTTGGGCCGCCGGGCATCCTTCCAGGGCAGACCCGCGAAGCGGGGCGAGGCGCGCAGCGCGCCCAGGATGGCCTCGGACACCAGGGGGTTGTAGCGCCGCGTCCAGTGCACGGCGTCCTGGAACATCTCCAGCCCGGGTAGGCGCGGGGCGGCGGCCGCGCGGAACGCGGCGTCGACGTCCACCCACAAGACCCCGTCTCCCCTGCCCGCGCGCGATATCTCTTCCCGGCAAGACCGGCCGCAGAAGCGCGGCATGGGCGCCGCCATGAGCGACCGCTCGTAGCTGTCGTTGGCCGCGGCGGCGTCTCCCAGCCGCTCCCGCGCCCGGCCGAGATAGAACAGGGCCGCCTCGTCGCGGCCTGATCCCAGCAGCGCGGTCCAGCCCGCTACGGCCCCCGGGAGGTCGCCGCGGGCATAGCGCAGCCAGGCGGCGATGAAACGCGCGTCGTCGGGGAAGGCGCCGTCCTGCGGCGCCTGGTCGGCCCAGTTGAGCGGAGGGGTGACGAGCAGGAGCGGGACGTCCCGGGAACGGGCCGCGCGGACCATGCGCTCCAGGTTGGCCGCGAAACGGTCTGGGCCGGGAGCGGGGTCGATGGCCTGTTGGAACCAGGGACGACGGACCACGTTGTTCTCGTTGTGCCCGGTCATGAGGACGACGAGGTCCGGCGAGTAGCCGAGGACCTCCTCCACGACGGCGGCCTCGCGTTCGCTGTCGTAGCCGCCCATCCCGCAGCCCAGGGCTTCGACGCGGACGCCCTTCAACGCTTCCGCCAGGCTCTTGCCGAGGTCTCCGGGGCAGGTCATATGGGCCTGGGCGATGGACCCGCCAACCACGAAGACGCGCAGGGTCCGGTCCCCCTTTGGCTGGCGGAAGCGGGCGGGGCTGGCGCCGGGCCGCTGAGGCCCGTAACGGCCGTGCGCGTCCGGGGCGAAGAAGGGCTTCTTGACGTCCTCGATGTAGTACTGGTTCCACGCCTTCGCGTCGTAGCCGCTCTGGGCGCCGGCCGGAAGGGCCGGGGCGGACGTCAGCAGGACGATGGAAAGGAGCATCGCGACCATTGTATGCGCGAACGGCGGGGCGGGCCTTGATGGATGTCAGGCCGGGCGAGACGTCAGCCTTTCAAGAGGCGCGACAGCTCCGCGGCTTGGCCTTCGGCGCGGCGGAGGGCGCGCGGCGGACCCAGTTCGAAGCAGCGACCGCTCGAGTGGTGCAGTTTGACCCGGGCATCGCCGTCGTGGCGGCCCGCCGAGGCGGCGTCGGGTGCCGCTTCTGCTCCCTAAATGCTCCAATCCGTCCGTGAGCTCGGAATCAGCCGAACGCCCCCGTTGCGCAGTCTGCGGCGCCGGGATGGCTAAATGGTGGGATCGTTGCCAGTCCTGCGGCCTGGACTGGCACTACCACCGTCACGAAGGGATCATAGAGGGCGCCGGGCAGCCGCCCGCGCCTGAGAAGCCCTTCGAATTCGTCCTTCGCGTCCATTTGGACGGGTTCTGGGTCTTCGGATTCCTTTTATCCCTATTCCTAATCGGCGGGGGCCTCTTAGCTTGCCTTATCGGCCTATCCGAACTGTCGCGTCCCGGTGCCTCCGCGGACGCATTCGCTCTCGGGGCGGCCGAGCTTCTCTTTGGAGCTTGGGTCGTCTACCATGTCGGCATCAGCCTTCTGATCGTGATTCTCCCGCTTCTTTGGCCGCCCCGGGTTAAGTTCGACGGCCGCACGCTGCGGCTCAAGGCTTGGAACTGTCCCGATACCGGCTGGCGCGGGTTCCGGCGCTTCGATGCGGGCATCCCGCTGGCGGACCTGCGGGGAGTGGGAATCCACTTCTACAACAACGAGGGATTCACCTACGTCTCGCTGCTCCACAAGGGCGGTGGCGAGGTGTATTTGGGGCATGTCGGACATATGGCGAGCGCCTCGTCGCAGGTTCGCGCGCTCGAGAAGCTGCTCGGGTTCGGAGCGCCACCGGGGACGGCGGCCTGAAATCTGCCCCGTTGCTCCAGGCACCTCCCCGCCTTCGCCGCCAGCGGACGGCCTTGACACGCGCGCACGCCATGTTACCCTTCGAAGATGGGCGGACAGATCGAGCCTGTACGCATCACCTATAGCCTGACGCGCCGGCAGCGTCTGGCGGCGCATCTCGGCGTCTGGCGGGCGCATCCGCTCCTGCTCGCCTTCCATGTCCTCACCGGGACTGCGGCGGCCTCCCTCGCGGTCACGAAGTCTTGGTGGTGGGCGCCGCTGGCGTTCGCAAGCCTCTGGAGCCTCTGGGGGTTTTTCTGGGGTTTCCTGAACGTCGCGTTCCTGCCCGTGCATGCGATGGACATCATCGTCGAGGAGCATGGCATCGGCTTCATGTTGGGGTGCGAGAGAATCTGGTGCTTCCTCGACGGCATCCGTCGGGTGGAGGCTTTCGCGCCGGGCCTGTGGACGCTGGTCCACCACAACGGCACCGTAATCAGCATCCCGATGGACGCCGTCGACGAGCGGACCATGGCCCACATCCGCAAGATGTCGGAGTGGGGCCGTACTCCCGAGGGCGTCCAAGCGTCCGTCGCCCGCGGGGAATGGATGCTGAAGAATCTCGGCCGTGTCGACAGCGGCGATCGCTCAGGATGAGACCCCGGCTCGTCGCGCGCCTGGCGGTCTGGGGGGGGCAGCTCGCCGTGGCGGCCTACTTCGCCCTCGCAGTCCATCTTTCCGTCGCACGGTCGGAGTGGTGGTGGTTCCCGTTGTCCTGGATGGCCGCATATTGCGTCTTCGGGCTCATCGTTCCGGCGTGTACCGGGTCGCGCGAGCAGAGGCCTCGCCCCTCACGGGCGTTGGCTGGCATTATCATCATGGCGCTGCCGCTCGCGGGCCCCTTCGTCGGTTATCAGATATTCGGCGTCATCGGTGCGATCCTCGCCGGCTTGGCCGGCGCGGCAGCGGCGTACATCCTGGCCGCCATGCTGGCGCCGGCCAAGGGAGAGCCGAAGGAGGCGGGCGGGTAGGGCCCGCTCCCCGAAGGCGTCGGCACGAATCCTCAACGCCTCATGAGTCAGCGGCTGGGCAACCCGGCGTCAGCCTTCGGCGGCTTCGGCGCGGTGCTCCTCGAACTTCTTGTGGGCCAAAGCGGCGTCGCCGCTCTTGAGGGTCCGTTCCCAGCCGCATTGGCAGCTTACCTTCTTTGTCTTGGAAACGAACTGGAACAGGTGGCATCTCATGGACGGCCTCCGTGGCGAAGAAAGGACCGGCGGTACGGACGTCTTAACGGCTGGGGAGGCCGGTGTCGAGCCCGATTCCCTTCTCCGCCAAGGGTTTCTTGACCCGCTCGTCCAAGAGGTTGATGTGCTCGAAGATGGGGCTGAGGTGGAGTTGGGCGGACTCGAGGCTCGTGGTGTGGCCCTCAACCGAGGCGGTGGGCACCATCTTGATGGTGTCCCACGGGCAGTCCTTGACGCACTTCGTGCAGCCGATGCAGAGGTCGTAGTTGACGTAGACGCCGCGCGTGTTGATGTCGTCGCCGAAGGGCTCGATGCACGACTCCACCGGGCAGGCGGAGATGCAGACCTCGCAGCCCGTGCAGCCGGCCAGGTCGATGCGGGCCTTGGTCTTGGCTTTGGAGGCGCCTTTGACCAGCGCCGCGCGGCGGGCGGGGTTCATCGGCGCGGCCATCAGGAGACCCCGAGCATGGCGGCCGCGTGGCCCTTGGCCGTCACCGACCTTTCCACGAGCTTGAGCTTGCCGTCGGGCCCGATGACGAAGGTGGAGCGCTCCACGCCCATGTACTCGCGGCCCATGAAGGCCTTCTTTTTCCAGACCCCGTAGGCTTCGCAGAGCTTCTTGTCCGTGTCGGCCAGCAGCGGGAAGGTCAGGCCGAACTTGTTGATGAACTTCTGGTGGGACTCCGGAGTGTCCGGGCTGACGCCCAGGACGACGGCGTCCTTCTTCTTGAACGCGGCAAGATTGTCCCTGAACTCGCAGGCTTCGATGGTGCAGCCGGGGGTGTCGTCTTTAGGGTAGAAATAGAGGATGACCGTCTTTCCTTTATAATCCTTGAGCGAGTGCTTCTTGCCGGCCTGGTCCAGGCAGGCGAAATCCGGGGCTTTGTCGCCGATTTTGAGGTCCTTGTTTGTCTTCGAAGCCATAGGTTAAGTATAACAATTCTGATGGATGCCCGAGAAAGGCTGGTGCGCACGATCATGGGGTTGGAGCAATCCCTGCCGGAGATGCGCGCCCGGCTGGAATGGTATCCCGCCGAGAACCTAGAGCGAAAATATACTGAAAAATTCATCGCTTCTATGGAATCAGAGTTGGCTAGAGCAAAGCAGGAGCTGGCCGACTTGGAAAAGGCCGCGCCTCCGCCCAAGTGACCGGCCTCGGTCTTCCCCGCATCGCCATGACGGGAGCCTCCGGCCTCATCGGAGGGGCGCTGCGCGCGGCGCTGGAGGCTGACGGGCATGCGGTGACCCCCCTCGTGCGCGCAAAGGGCCAGGACGGCGTCCATTGGGACCCCGTGGCCGGCACGGTGGACTCCGCCGGGCTCGAGGGCATCGATGTCGTCTATCACCTGGCCGGGGAGAACATCTCCGCGGGCCGCTGGACGCACGCGCGCAAGGAGCTCATCCGCGAGAGCCGCTGCCGCGGCACTTCCGTGCTGGCCTCGGCCCTCTCAGGGCTCAAGTCGAAGCCGAAGGTCATGGTCTGCGCATCGGCGGTGGGCTTCTACGGCGGCTGCGACGATTCCGTCGACGAGACCTCCGGCCCGGGCGGGGACTTCCTCTCCCAGGTGTGCATGGCCTGGGAGGAGGCGGCCCTTCCGGCGGCCCACGCGGGCATCCGCGTCGCGCACGCGCGCCTCGGCGTGGTCCTGACGCCCAAGGGCGGGGCGCTGTCCGAGATGCTCCCCTGGTTCAAGTGCTTCCTGGGGGGGCGCATCGGCTCCGGGGAGCAGTGGATGAGCTGGGTCTCCCTTGACGACGCCGTCGCGGCGCTGCGCTTCATCGCCGACGACGACTCGTTCATCGGCCCGGTGAACGTCACCGCGCCCGCGGCGGCGACGAACATGGAATTCACCGCCGCGCTGGGCCATGTCCTGCGCCGCCCGACCCTGGCGCCGCTGCCGGCGCCGATGGTCCGCCTCCTCTTCGGGGAGATGGGGGAATCCCTCCTCCTCTCCGGGGCGCATGTCCTGCCCGCCCGGCTCCAGAAGGAAGGGTTCAGATTCAAGCATCCTGAGCTGGTCGGAGCGCTCAGGCACCTGTTGGGCCGCTGAGCCTCCGATGATCACGCTCCGCGGCGTCTATAAGTCCTTCGCCCGTCAACACCTCTTCGACGGGGCCGACCTCCAGATCAACCAGGGGGACCGGTTCTCCCTGGTGGGCCCCAACGGCGCGGGGAAGTCCACCCTCCTCAAGATGCTGCTCGGCGAGCTCGAACCCGACTCCGGCGAGCTTCTCATCAAGCGGGGCGTGCGCGTGGGCTACCTGCCTCAGGAGAACGCCCCGCTCTCTTTGGAGACGGTCCTCGTGGGGGCCCTGGAGGGACAGGTCGACCCGGACGGCCGCATGCAGGCGCGGGCCAAAGCCATCCTGATGGGCCTGGGCTTCAAGGAGAAGGACTTCGAGCGGCCGATCAAGGAGCTCTCGGGCGGGTGGGCGATGCGCGTGGCGATGGCGCGCCTGCTGGTCGACGACCCGGACCTGCTGCTCCTCGACGAGCCGACCAACCACCTGGACCTCGACTCGACTTTGTGGCTGCGCGAGTACCTGAATTCGCGCAAGGGCTCGCTGCTTCTCGTCTCCCACGACCGCGACTTCATGGACCATGTCACGAAGGCCATGGTCAGCGTCCAGGACCACAAGCTGGTGGTCTATCCCGGCGCCTACGGCGACTTCCTCGCCGAGCGCGAGGCCGAGAAGGAGCGGGTCGTAAAGGCCTATAAGCAGCAGCAAGACGAGATCGCCGACATGCTCGACTTCGTGGCGCGCAACCGCGTGCGCCACTCGACCGCGGCGCGCGCTCAGAGCATGCTCAAGCGCCTCGAGAAGCTCGAGCGCATCGAGCTGCCTGCCGAGGCGAAGACGGTCAAGATCAAGTTCCCGCAGCCCAAGCGCTCCGGCGTGCGGGTCCTCCAGCTCAAAGGCGTCCACAAATCGTACGGCGCCAACAAGGTCTATGAGGGGCTCGACTTCGAGCTGGAGCGGTCCTGGCGCATGGCCCTGGTGGGCCACAACGGGGCCGGGAAGTCCACCCTGCTGCGCGTGCTGGCCGGGGTGCTCCCTTTCGAGCAAGGAGAGCGCGTGCTTGGCCACGAGGTGACGGTGGACTACTTCTCCCAGCACCGGGCGGAGTCGCTGGATTCGGAGAAGACGGTCTTCGAGGAGGCCCTGTCGGCGAACCGCGACTGCGGCGAGCTGACGGTGAGGACCATCCTCGGCACCTTCCTGTTCCCGGGGGACACGGTCTACAAGCAGGTGAAGGTGCTCTCGGGCGGGGAGAAGAGCCGGCTGGCGCTGGTGAAGATACTCCTGGAGGCCCCGAACTGCCTCTTCCTCGACGAGCCGACCACCCACCTCGACATGGCCTCGGTGGAGGCCCTGGCCACGGCGCTCAGCGAGTTCGAAGGGACCGTCTGCCTGATCAGCCACGACATCTATTTCGTGAACCGGCTGGCCACGCATGTGGTCCATGTGGACGGCGGGAAGATAACGCTCTATCCGGGCAACTTTGAGTACTTCGAGCGGCGCCAGGCCCAGCTGGCCGCCGAGGGCGCCAAGAGCGCCTATGTGGCGCCGAAGGTCGAGGCCATCCCGGAGGCCTCCAAGGGCCCCACGCGCGTGGACCTCAAGCGTCAGGCCAAGGAGAAGGAGCGCCTGGAGCGCGAGATCCTGGACCTCGAGATCCGGCTCGAAGAGCTGGCCCACAAGCTGGCCGACCCCGAGCTCTACGCCGACTTCGCCAAGGTGCAGTCCCTGGGCGACGAGATGGAGACGGTGCAGGCCGCCCTCGGCGAGAAGACCGAGCGGCTCAACCGGCTCGGCGCCGGCTGAGCCGGCTCGCCGCCGGCTCAGCCGGCTCGCCGCATTCGCCGGGGAATGCGAAGCCCCTCCCGGCGGACCGGGAGGGGCTCCTTGCGGGCGGGGCGGCCTACTTGCTGACCGTGTTGCCCTGGCCCTTGTTCACCCAGCCGCCCGAGCTCAGCTTGCTGCCGGCGCGGCGGAACGACCAGGACTCCAGGTAGAACTTGCCCGAGCCGCCGGCGACGTCGAACTCCAGGCGGCCGGAACCGCGCAGCGGCTGGCGGGAGTCCGCGCTGAAGACGACCGGGTCGCGGCGCCAGAAGCTGCCGTCGTCCTTGCGCACCACGGCGGCGACCTCGTAGGTCTCGCCCTGGTACTCGGACGCCCAGCGGTCCTCGATGACGAGCTTGAGGCGCCCGCCGTCGTCGACGAGGCGGGCCGACAGGCCGTTCGCGTCCGGGGCCGTCAGGCGCTTGGCCCCGGGGTTGAGGGTGACGGCCACGGACTCGGGGTCGCGCGGGTCGGTCGTCGTGGTCAGGGTGTAGGTGTAGGCCCCGTCCTGGCTCTCGAAGGCCAGGTCGCGTCCCTCGAGCGCGAAGGAGAAGCTCTCCGTCTCCCAGGGCAACAGGGTCCGCGGTCCGAAGGAGACCTCGAGGCGGCGGCGCACGCCGCCGGCGATGCGCTGCGAGTCGGGCGCCCAGAAGTACTCGTTGGTCTGCGGATTGCGGTAGAACTCGACGTACTCCTGCACGCGAGAGCTCGTCATGTTGAGCACGAAGGTCTTGCCCGCGTCGGCGGGGGTCACCTTCACCACGCCGCGCGTCCTCTCATACGAGGTCCCGGCGTACCAGTAGCCGACATAGTCGAGCCCGTAGACCGAGTAGGTGCGCTCGGCGGCTTCCAGGCGATGGTCGCCCTTGGGCAGCGGCCCTCCCGGGTAAGTGGGGCGGGGGATGCTGACTCCGGGAGGGGGCGGCAACGGCTTGCCGCCGCCGGGAGGCGGGGGCAGGGGCTTGCCGCCGTCGTTGTGCTGGCCGGGGGGCGGGGGCAGGGGCTTGCCGCCCGTGCGGGGCGGGTCCTGGCGCTGGCCGGGCGGGGGAGGAAGCGGCTTCCCGCTGCCGCCGCGCGTCGAATCCTGCTCCGACCCTGCGCCGGGAGGGGGAGGAAGGCCGGCGGGGACGAACCTGGCCCCGGAGTTGGCGCCGTCGAAGGCGGCGGAGGCGTTAGGGGCGTCGCGCAGGGCCGAGAGGCCGCCGGCCGCAGCCAGCATGTTCCTGGCCGCTTCGCTGGCGGCATAGCGTTCCTTGGGCTGGGCGGGGACCGTCGTCAGGGGCTTCGGGGCATCCCCCTTCGCCATCAGGCGCACCATC
Organism: Elusimicrobiota bacterium; assembly: GCA_016218495.1. Taxonomy (GTDB): domain Bacteria; phylum Elusimicrobiota; class Elusimicrobia; order UBA1565; family UBA1565; genus SCTT01. Next base: position 15,213 of record JACRDU010000041.1, on the reverse strand, counting down.
GGGGCGGCGACCTTCTTCATGAGGAATGGGGTCGTGACCATCGTGGCGCCGAACCCGGAAGGCTTCCTGACGCCATAGGTGACGAGCAGGCCCGCGGCGTTGGCGGGGTCGGAGGCCGCCTCGAGTTCGACCTTGTAGCCCGTCCGGTCGCGCTGCCCGAGGAACACCGCCACCACCTTCTCCTTGGAGAAGTCGACGGCGGGCGCGGGTTGGTCGCCGGCGTGCTCCTTCCAGAGCGCGCTCCAGGCCTGGGCGTCGGCGACGACGACGGCCTTGGCGGTGCCGACCCGGCTCATGTCTCCGGCGAGCTGGGTCCAGTCCGCCGCTTGGGCGAACGCCGCGGAGGCGGCGAGGGCGAGGATGAGGGGGATCTTCATGGGAATCTCCTGGTTACCAGCGGTCCGTGGAGGTCAGCCACTGCGACTCGCTGGAGAGGATGGAGCCGAAGTAGCGGTCCATCTCCTGGTACGCCGACCAGGAGATCATGCCGCGGTTGTACTGCTCCCGCAGCGACAGCTTGGACGCGGGCTCGGTGTTCGAGTCGTCGCGGCCCTTGAGGAACTGGAAGAACGCCGACGAGCGGGCGTCGCGACGGCCGTTGACGTGGTCGACGACGGCCTCGCGCCAGGAGCCGTAGTAGCGCTCCATCGCGTAGGCGCCCTGGGTGTACTGGTCCTTGTTCCGGTTCCACCAGTAACCGTCGGCGCGGCGGCCGGAGTTCGTCAGCTCGGCGAAGACGCGCGCCATGTTCGAGTAGGCCATGTAGCCGCGTTCGGCCGAGGTCGGGAAGCTGGCGAAGTAGAGGTCGGAGAACTCGCGGGCCATGTAGGCCGCGACGACCTCGGGGGACTGCCGGTCGACCAAGGCCTGCGTGAGGTGCAGGGTCGTCTGCCGCCCCGAGCGGTCGAGGCGGGCGTCATAGTTCGCGCCCGCGGCGTCGTCGACCACGATGCGCAGGTCGGGGTGGTTCTGGTAGACGTAGCCGTAGAGGTCGCGCCCGATTGAGGACTCGTTCAGGCGGGCGATGGCCGTGTTGATGCGGCGGTCCTCCGACCAGTCCGGCGGGCGGGAGAACGCCGCGACGCCGTTGACGGCGCCCTTGGCCTTGAGGCCGTCGAAGAGCGACGCCGAGGCGGCCGAGGCGGCCTGGGAGCGCTGGGCCGGGGCGGCCTGGGCCACGGTGCGCACGGTCTCGGCCAGTGCGGCGCGCACCGGCGCGGCCGCGGCCATGGCCGCGGGGGCGGCCTGTGCGGCGATGGCGGGAATCGCGGCGGCTTTGAGCGTCGGCAGCAGCGGCGCCGGCGCGGGCAGGACCGGGCTGAACGCCAGCGGCGAGGGGGTCAGCATGAATCTGGGGGTTACGAGCGGCGCCGACAAGGGCGCGAACAGAATGCCGGGCGGCAGGGGCAGGGCCGAACGGCCGATGATCCCTAAGGACACGGGGCCGGCGGATGCCGGCAGCGACAGGGCGGCGATAAGGAGAATGGTCTTCAAGGTTCCTCCGCTTACGCCGCGACGGTAACAATAAGGAAGAAGCCGGCGCGTGGGCCGGAGGGGCAGTGCGGGGTGGTTTTTCGGCCTAGGAGCGGCTGGGTCCGACGGTCTCGGGGAGGACGGCCTGTTCGACGGGCTTGGGCGCCCGCGTGGGGATGTCGAAATAGAAGCGGGCGCCGCGGCCGGTTTCGCTCTCAACCCAGATGCGTCCGCCGTGGAGGTGGACCAGGCCCGCGGTGATGCTCAGGCCGAGGCCCAGGCCGCGGACGTGCTCCTGGTGCTTGCCCTCGACCTGGTAGAAGCGCTCGAAGATGCGTTCGGCGTCCTTGGCCGGGATGCCCGGGCCAGAGTCTCCGACGCAGAATAGGACGGAGCCCGGCTGGGGGCGGACGCTGACCGTGACGAGCCCGGCCGCGGGGGTGAACTTCAAGGCGTTGGAAAGCAGGTTGTTGAAGACCTGGCGGAGGCGGTTGGAATCGGCCCAAACCGCGCCCGCATCGGCCGGGATGTCGGCTTCGACGCGGACGCCCTTCTCGCTGCCCTTGAGGCGCCATTCCTCGGCGGCCTCGCGGGCGGCCTGGCCGGCGTCGACGGGCTTGGAATCCAACGCCATCTTGCGTCCGGCCAGGCGGGCCGAGTCGAGGAGCTCCTCGATGAGGGCGTGCAGGTGCTGCGAGTTGCGCGACACGCTCTGCAGGCTCCGCTCGAGCTCCTCGTGGGTCCATTCCTCCATCGGCCGCCTGAGCAGGAAGCTCGAGTAGCCGATGACGACGGAAAGGGGGTTCTTGAGCTCGTGGGCCATGTCTTCGAGGAACCGGGTCTGGCCCTTGTTGATGTCGACGAGCTCGGAGACGGTCTTCTTGAGCTTCTCGTTGAGGGTGAAGATCTCGGCGGTGGCGTCCTGCACCCGCCGGTCGAGCTCGCTGTTCATCGACTCGAGCTCCGCGGTGCGCTGCGCCAGGGTCCGCGCCAGCTCGTAGCGCTCCGCCGCGCGGTGGATGGAGGAGAGCAGGCGCTCTTCGGGGCAGGGCTTGGAGAGGAAGTCGTAGGCGCCGGCGCGCATCACCGTGACGGCGTTGTCGACCGAGGAGAACCCGGTCAGCACCACGGCGGCCGCGTGCGGGTCGGCCTGGTGCGCGTCCACGAGGAGGTCGAGGCCGTCCCCGTCCGGGAGGCGAAGGTCGACCAGGAGGAGCTGGTGCGGTTTGACGGCCAGGGCCTTGCGGGCCGCGGCGACGGACCCGACCGAGGTCACCGCATAGCCCGCCGCCTCCAGGACGTCCTGGTGGAGCTCGGCGTCGGCCGGCTCGTCGTCGACGACGAGCACGCGCAGTCTCGGGGTGATGGAGGTCATCGCTTGGGGATAAAGTAGCTCATTCGGCCCGGGCGGGGCAGGGTCGAGGGGACCCGCCCGCTCTGGGTCTAAAGGCCTAGGTCAGATTATACACCCGAACGGGCCGTCCCCGGCGCCGCCGTTTAGTAGAATCGGACGTCCCCGCGTCCGCTGGGGCCGCACCATGAAGCAGCTGCTCACCAACGCCACCCTCCTGACCTTCGCCGGCCCGGACGGCCCCCGGGCCGGGGCGGCGGCGGGCGCGCTGGGCCTGATCCGCCGCGGCGCGGTCCTGATGGACGAGGGCCGCATCGTCGCCGTCGGCCCGGCCGACCAGGTCCTCAAGCACCCCGATGCGCGCAAGGGCCGGATCCACGACGCCGGGGGGCGGGTGGCCATGCCCGGCTTCGTCGACGCCCATACCCATCCGGTCTTCGCCGAGCCGCGCCTCAAGGACTTCGAGCTGCGGGCCAGGGGCAAGACCTATCTGGAGATAGCCGCCGCCGGAGGGGGGATCGTCTCCAGCCTCAACGGCGTGCGCGGGACCAGCGAGCGCGACCTGACGGCCCTGCTGCAGGAACGCGCGGCGCGGTTCCTCGCCTGCGGGACGACGACCATCGAGGCCAAGAGCGGCTACGGGCTCGACAAGGACTCCGAGCTCAAGAGCCTGCGCGCGCTCAAGCACCTCGCGGCGGGCGGGGCCATCGGGGTGGTTCCGACCTTCCTCGGCGCGCACGCCGTCCCGCCGGAATACCAGGGACGGCCGGGCGAGTACCTGCGCTTCATGGCGCGCGAAGTCCTTCCCGCCGTCGCGGCCGAGGGCCTGGCCCGCTACGCCGACGTCTTCGTCGAACGCGGCTATTTCGGGACTGCCGAGGCGGGCGAGTTCCTGCGCGCGGCCAAGGGCGCGGGCCTGGGCGTCAGGGTCCATGCCGAGCAGATCAGCCATTCCGGCGGCGCCCGCCTAGCGGCCGAGCTCGGGGCCTGCTGCGCCGACCACCTCGACCATGCCGACGACGAGGACCTGGGGGCGCTGAAGGCGGCGGGCACGATGGCCTGCCTGGTCCCGGGGTCGAACCATTTCCTGGGGCTCGGCGAAATGCCTCCGGCGCGGCGCATCATCGACGCCGGGGTCCCCGTGGCCCTGGCCACCGACTTCAACCCGGGCACCTGCCCCTGCTGGAACATGCAGGAGATCCTGGCCATCGCCGTGACGCGCATGAAGATGACCCCGGAAGAGGCTCTGGTGGCCGGCACCGTGAACGGCGCCTGGGCCGTCGGGCTGGGGAAGACGCACGGCGCGCTGGCCGCCGGCATGGCGGCCGACCTGGCCGTCTTCGACTGCACCGACTACCGGGAGCTCTGCTATTGGTTCGGCAAGAACCTGGCGGCCACCGTCTTCAAGGCGGGCAAGGTCGCCCACGCCGCCACGGACCTGCGCCTGTGAAAATCGTCCTGTTCGACCTCGACGGGACCCTGGTCAGGGCCGGCGGCGCCGGGCGCAAGGCGCTCAACCGCGCCGTGCGCAGCGTGTTCGGCGTGAGGAAGGACTGCGGCGAGCTGAACCTGGCCGGCAAGACCGACCTCAAGAACTTCGAAGAGGCAATCGCCCACGCCACGGGCCGCGCCCCGTCGCGCCGGGACATCGACCGCGTCCACGAGGAGTACGTCCGCATCCTCCCGCACTACGTCCGAGTGGCCTTGCGCGCACGCCGCTACGAGCTGACCCCGGGGATCCGCCGCCTGCTGCGCGTCCTGGCCGCGCGCCCGGGTGAGGTGGCGCTGGGCCTGGGCACGGGGAACATGGAGCGCGGGGCGCGCATCAAGCTGGAGCCCTCCGGCCTCAACGGCTATTTCCCCTTCGGCGGATACGGGTCGGACGCCTACCACCGCCATCTGCTGCTCAAGAAGGGGGTGGCCCGGGCCAAGCGGCATCTGGGGCTGCGCCGGGTGGACCCGAAGGACGTGTTCATCGTCGGCGACACGCCGTTGGACGTCGCCGCCGGGCGGCAGGCCGGCTACCGGACCATCGCCGTGGGCACGGGATTCTCGACCTGGAAGGAATTGGTGCGCTCGAAGCCGGACCGGCTCGCCCGGGATTTCCGCAACGTCAAGGAGTGGCTCAGATGGCTTTCATTGAAGCCCGCAGCACCGAAGAAGCGCTGAAGGCGGCGGCTGTCGTCGCCGGCGGCGCAGCCGAGGCCGCCCGGATGCCCGCGCACGCTCGGGCCAAGGTCCTCTCGGCCGTGTCGGATATCCTGAAGGCGGAGCGCGAGGAATGGGCGCGCCTCCTGTGCGAGGAGGTCGCCAAGCCGCTCAAGGACGCGCGGCGCGAGGTGGACCGGGCCGTCTTCACCTTCTCCTATGCGGCCGGCGAGGCCTTGCGCTGGGGCGGGCCTTGGTTCCCGCTCGACGCGGAGCCTTCAGGGGAGAACCGCACGGCCATCGTCCGCCGCGTTCCCCGCGGGCCGGGCCTCTTCGTCAGCCCCTTCAACTTCCCGCTCAACCTTTCCGCGCACAAGGTGGCGCCGGCCGTCGCGGTCGGGATGTCGTTCCTGCTCAAGGCCCCGCCTCAGGCCCCGCGCTCCGGCCGCAAGCTGGCCGAGACGCTCCGGCGGGCCGGCTGGCCGGACGCCTGCGGCGCCGTCCTCTCCTGCCCCAACGACGCGGCCCAAGCGCTGGTCGAGGACGAGCGCTTCGCCGTCCTCTCTTTCACGGGGTCGGCCGCGGTGGGCTGGCGGCTCAAGGCGCTCTCCGGGCGCAAGCACGTCGTGCTCGAGCTCGGCGGGGCGGCCTGCGCCGTGGTCTGCGCCGATGCCGACGCGGCTTTCGCGGCCGCGCGCTGCACGGCGGGCGGCTACGGCTATTCGGGGCAGACCTGCATCTCGGTCCAGCGCATCCTGGTCGAAGCGCCCGTGTACGACGACTTCCGCGCGCTGCTCCTGGCCAACGTGGCCGAGCTCAAGCAGGGCGAGCCCGCGTCCGAATCCACAGACGTCGGGCCGCTGATCGACGAGAAGGCGGCCGAGCGCGTCGAGTCCTGGGTGCGCGAGGCGGCCGCGGGCGGAGGAAAGGTCCTTTGCGGAGGGGCCCGCCGCGGGAGGACCGTAGCGCCCGCCGTCGTCGAGGACCCGCCGGCGGGGTGCAAGCTGCTGGTCGACGAGGTCTTCGGGCCGGTCGTCACGCTCGAGAAGGTCCCCAACGCCGCGGCGGGCCTGGCCAAGGCCGCCGAGGGTGTGTGGGGACTGCAGGCGGGACTCTTCACCAAGGACATCGATTCCGTCCTCACGGCCTGGAGGGACCTCCCGGTCGGAGGCCTCATCATCAACGACGTGCCGACCTATCGCTCCGACCTCATGCCCTACGGCGGCTCCCGCCTCTCCGGCCTCGGCCGGGAGGGCGTGCGCTGGGCGATGGAGGAGTTCACCGAGGCCCGGACTCTGGTCCTGACGCACCACCCATAGGAGACCCCCATGAGCAAGCTCGTCCTCTGCGTCCCCAACTTTTCGGAAGGCCGCGACAAAGGCCGCATCGACGCCATCGTCCAGGCGGCGCGGGCCGTGCCGGGGGTGCGCGTCCTCGACGTCGAGACGGACCCCGACCATAACCGCTGCGTGCTCTCCTTCGTCGCCCCGCCCGAGGCGGCCGTCGAGGCCGCCTTCAAGGCGGCCTCCAGGGCCGTCGAGTTCATCGACCTCAACAAGCACAAGGGCGAGCATCCGCGCATGGGCGCGGTGGACGTCATCCCCTTCATCCCTCTCGACGGCGACCTCGCGGAGTGCCGGTTCCTGGCGGGGAAGCTCGGCGAGCGCATCGGGAGGGAGCTTGAGGTGCCCGTGTTCCTCTATGACCGCGCGGCGCGCCGGCCCGAACGCGAGAACCTCGCCAACGTCCGCAAAGGCCAGTTCGAAGGGCTGCGCGAGTTCATCGGCAAGGACCCGGCGCGCGAGCCCGACTTCGGGCCGAGCCGAATCCATCCTACGGCGGGCGCCGTGGCGGTGGGCGCGCGCGAGAACATCATCAACTTCAACCTCAACATCTCAGGACTGTCGATGGAGCAGGGCGCCGCGATAGCCAAGAAGGTGCGGACCTCTGGCGGCGGACTGCCGCATCTGAGGGCCAAGGAGATAGACCTGGCCGCGCGGAGGCTCGTCCAGATTTCGACCGTACTCACCGACTTCCGGGCGACTCCGGTGGCGAAGGTCCTCGACGCGGTGCGCACGGAGGCGGAGGCCATGGGCGCGGAGATCGTCGGCACCGAGCTCATCGGGCTCGTGCCGCGCGAGGCGCTCGTCGACTTCGCCCTGGACCGCATGAAGGCCGAGAACTTCACGAAGGAGCAGATCCTGGAGAAGCGCCTCGAGGCGATCGGCGGCGGCTGGGAGGCCGCCGCGGAGCGGCTCGCCGAGGCCTTCGCGTCCACCGACGCCACGCCGGGCGGAGGGTCGGCCGCCGGCACGGCCGGGGCCATCGGCTGCGCGCTAGGGCAGATGGCGGCCGGCATCAGCGCCGCGTCCAAGAAGATCGACGCCGCGCGCAAGGAGGCCCTGGAGTCCGCCAAGGACGGCTTCAAGTCCCTCCAAGGCGAGTTCCACCGCCTCACGGGAGACGACGCGGCCGCGTTCGACGCGGTGATGGCCGCCCTGAAGCTCCCCAAGGACGACCCGAGCCGGGCCGAGAAGGTGCAGGAGTCGCTCAAGAACGCCGCCGAGGTCCCGCTGGAGACGGCGCGGCGGGCCGTCGAGGCCCTGCGCCGTGTTCAGGACTCGGCCGGGAAGGCGGTCGGGACCGTGGCTTCGGACATGAAATGCGCCGCGCACCTGCTGCGGGCCGCGGCGCTGTGCGCGCTGGAGAACGTCGAGATCAACGCGGCCTCGCTCAAGGACGCCAAGGCGGCCGAAGACCTGCGGCGCGAAGCCGACGATGTGAAACGGAGCATGGACGGATGAACGCCGTCCTGCTGGCCCTGCTGAGCCTGGCTGCGGCCGCAGGGCTGTATTTCGGCATGGAGCGCTGGGGCGGTCCGGAGCTGCGCGGGTGGGCCGCGCCGGGAGCGGCGGCCCTGGCGGCCGGGGGGGTCGGACAGGCGTTGGGGTTGCCCTCCTGGGCGACGGTCGGGGCTTTCCTGGGCGCCATGTTCATCTTCCATAAGAAGGCGCGCCAACGCCTGGCGGCCGAGGCGGAGGCGGTGGGGAAGCTGGCGGTCCCCGAGGCCGGCTGGCTGCTGGAGCCGCTGCCTTCGCCCGGGGGGGCCTGCATCGCCTCCTGGAGCTGCCGCGACGGGGCCGACCCCGACCCCGTCGTCTTCGCGCTGGAGTACGAGGGGGAGAAGGAGGAGGAGGCGAAGACCTTCCTGCTCGCCCGGGCGACGCGGTTCAGGGCGGGCGTCCTGGTCGCGCACCGCCCGGGTTCGGACGGCGAAGCGGCCCGGCTGCTGTCCGAGCGCGAGAGCGTCTCGGAGCTGACGGGCCAGACCGATTCCGTCGTCATCCGCTGCGTGCCGCCCGACTTCGCCTTCGCCGTGCTCGACATCAAGACGCTCGGCGCGCTTCAGGAGCTGATCGGGCTTTCCCGGCCGGAGCGCAGCCTCTATCTGCATGTGAACGGCCCGGAGCTCCGGGTCGTCTGCGAGGGGATGCCGGGCCGCGAGGACATCCGGGCCATGCTGACCAGGGCCGCCGTGGTCGCGGCGCGCCTGCGCTTCCTGGGACGCCAGCAGCCGGCTACTTGAGCGGGTTGTTGCGGGCCTGGAACTGGGCGAAGGTCTCGGCGAAGTCCTTGCCCGAGAAGGCGATCGAAGCCACCTCGCCGAACTTGAGGCGCCTCTTCTCCTCGGACTCCTTCAGCATCACGTCGAGATAATCCCCTTCGGCGAGCTTCGGCGTCTTCTTGATGCGGTTGTAGACGAAGCCCTCCAGGGTCCGGCCGTCCTTGAGGAAGATGGTGACATGGCCGCGGTAGTCGTAGGCGGCGTCGATCTGCTTGACGACTTCGTCGGGGGTGGGCATGCCGGGATTTTACTTAATCGGAGGGCCTGACCCCTTGCTTAATCAGGCGCCTTCGGGCCAGATGCGCTCGAGCTCTTCGTCCTCGAAGCCGAAGTGGTGTGCCAGCTCGTGGCGCAGGGTCAGAGCCACTTCCCGGGCCAGCTCGGCGCGGGTGGAGCAGGCGGACTCGATGTTGCGCTTATAAAGGAGGACCCGGGCCATCAGCTCGTCGGGGGGGGCTCCCGAGAGCATCCCCTCCTGGATTTCGCTGCGCATCGGGCCGACGTAGAGCCCCATCAGGTCCTCGGAGCCCTCGTCCTCGTCGGCCTCCGGTCCGGGAAGGTCCTGGACCGAGATTTCAACGTTCAGGAGCTTCTCCCTGAACTCCTTCGGGACGGCCGCGAAGGCGCGTTCGGCGAGGTCCTCGAACTCGCGGCGCGGGAGGTCCATGCCCGGATGGTAGCGGATTTATTATCCTTCCGGGGCGGAGGGCGCATGAAGCGGGGACGACGGGAGACGGTCGCCAGGCTGGTCCTGGTCGCGGTGAACGCGGGGAGCATCCTGGGCCTGCTGGCGGGGTTCTATGCCTCGAACCGCCACAAATCATGCGAAGAGGACCGCACGAGGCGCGTGTTCTTCCATCAGCACGACGCCACGACGGCCGTCTTGAACATGCTCCTGACCCCGAAGCGCCGGGAAACCCGCGGCGGGGATTACGACGACGCCCTCTACGACCAGGTCGAGCGGGCGGCGCGGAGCCGGGCGCGCTTCGTCCAATACCTCAACGACGAGAGCTGCGCGGGCTGGGACAGGTCGGCGCAGTGGGGGCTGTGCCTGTCCGGCGTGTTCCAGGTCCTGGCGGGCATGACGGCGGTCCTGCTGCGGCTCGGGGACTGAGGCCGGCCTAGCCCTGCTACCGGGGCCCGCGGATGACGTCGCGGGCCGCGAGGATGGTGTCCTTGTAGTGGTTCCGCGCCAGGGACTCCAGCACGAACTGCGAGCGCAGCTGCTTGGCCTCGGGCGGGCGCTTGGGCTTCACATAGGTGCCGTCCGGCCGCAGCTGCCAGCCCTTCATGTTGTCGTTGAGGGCATTGCCCAGCACGGCTTCCTTGATGTAGCGCTTGAGCGCCGGGTCCTTGACCGGGAAGCCCAGCTCGAGGCGCGTGAAGAAGTTGCGCGGCATCCAGTCCGCGCTGGACAGGTAGACCTTCTCCTCTCCGCCGGCGCGGAAGTAGTAGGCGCGGCTGTGCTCGAGGAAGCGGTCGATGATGCTGACCACGCGGATGTTCTCGGACAGGCCGCGGATCTGGGGGCGCAGGCAGCAGATGCCCCGGACGATGAGGTCCACGCGCACCCCGGCGCGTGAGGCTTCATAGAGCGAGGAGATGGTCTCCTTGTCCACCAGGGAGTTCATCTTCGCGATGATGTGGCCGCGCACCCCCTGACGCTGCAGCTCCGTCTCGTGGCGGATGAGCGCCACGGTCTGGCGGTGCATGTTCACCGGCGCCACGAGCAGCTCGGAGAAGCCTTTGGGGCGCCTATGCTTGATCAAGGCGCCGAAGAACCGCGAGACCTCCTGGCCCAGAGCCTGGTCGCGGGTGAGCAGGCCCAGGTCCGTGTACTGCCGAGCCGTGGTGGGGTGGTAGTTGCCGGTCCCCAGGTGCAGGTACGAGACCTCTTCCGCGCCCTCGCGGCGGTAGACCTGGGTGGCCTTGCTGTGCACCTTCCAGTTGCCGAAGGGGCGGATGACCTTCACCCCGGCGCGGCGCAGGTCCTGCGCCCAGCGCAGGTTGTTGAGCTCGTCGAAGCGGGCCTTGATCTCGACGTAGGCCGTGACCTTCTTGCCGTTGCGCGCCGCCAGCTTGAGCGCCTCCATCACCGGCGAATGGATGCTCGTCCGGTAGAGGGTGTGGTAGAGGCGCGTGACGCGCGGGTCTTCGGCGGCGGCGTAGAGGAAGTTCATCACCGACTCGAAGGAGTCGTAGGGATGATGGATGAGGAAATCCTTCTTCTTCAACGTCTCGAAGATGCGCGAGCGCCGGCGGAAGGGCTGCGGGGTGCGGGGCTTCACCGCCTCGTATTTGAGCTTGGGCTTGTTGGTCTGATAGAGGGTGGTCAGGGTCCGCAGGTCAAGGGGCAGGTCGAACCGGTAGAGAGACGCGGAATCCAGGCCCAGCGCGGTGGCCAGGAACAGGGCGCCTTCCGAATAGGACTGGGCGTCCACCTCGAGCCGGACGACCCTCGCCCGCGTGCGCTGGCCGACGGCTTCGAGGATCTGCTCCTCGAGGGCGTCGGTGTCGTCGGGGCGGTAGCGCAGGTCGGCTTCCCGGATGACCTTGAAAGGGAAAGCCTCGAGGACCTCCCGCCCGGGGAAGAGCTTCGGCGCGCGGTCGGCCAGCCAGCGCTCCAGCAGCACGTAGTGCAGCCCGGCTCCCTTGGACGGGACGCGCAGCAGGCGGCTCTGGCGCTCGAAGAGGGAGACGATGGCGTACTCGCCGGGGAAGCTCACGAAGACGTGCAGCTGGTCGCTGGGGAGGTGCGGGACGGGCTGGTTCGAGCGGCGCACGACCACCCCGAGCCCGGGGAGGTTCTGGCGGATGGTGCGGTCCAGCGGCGTCGCGGCGGAGAAGTCGGCGTCGACGCGGATGCCCGAGTAGCGCAGCTCGTTGAGGATGTCGCGCAGCACCTCGGCCTGCCGGCCCTTCTGCCGGACCACGTGCTCGCGGACCTGGGCGTAGGTCTGGGCGGCCGTCAGGCCGTCGGGATAGCGGCGGGCCGGCGTCCGGCGCGCGACGCGGCTCAGCCCCGCCACGCGGACCATGAAGAACTCGTCGAGGTTGGAGCTGACGATGGTGCAGAAGCGCAGGCGTTCCAGGGCGGGGATGGAGGGGTCCGCGGCCTCGCTCAGGACGCGTTCGTTGAACTCCAGCCAGGACAGCTCCCGGTTGAAGAGGGTGTCGGCCTCGCCCAGGAAGGGGACGGCTCCCGCCTGAGGGGCGGGAGCGGGGCCGATGAGCTTGGTGAGGACGTCCCAGCCGGCGGGATCGGTGGCGGACATGGCGGGCCCCCGGATTTTAGCAATCGGGGGAGGGGGATGGTGTGACGAGCCTGTGAAGGACCGTCCCGGCGAGCATCCCGACGAGGTAGCCCTGCGGCAGGGACACGGCGCATAGCGCGGTCAGGACCATGACCGCCGCCGGACGGCCGCGGGCGGAGTCTCGGGCGAGCAGGAGCAGGGCCAGGGCTTCGAAGAGGAGGACGGAGCCCAGGATGGGCATGGGGAATACCTGCATGAGCTCTTTGAACACGCCGCTGAAGAAGAGCCCGACGGCCAGGTACATGGAGCCGTAGATGAGCACCGAACCTCCGGTGCGCGCCCCGAAGGTATAGTGTCCGGCCAGCCCCCCGCAGCCATGGCAGACCGGGATGCCTCCGAAGAAGGGCGAGACGATGTTGAGCAGGCCGTAGGTCAGGCCGATGCGGTCGACGGAGATCTTCCTATCGGGGAACAGGTCGGACAGGGTCTTTTCGGTGGCGATGATGGAGTTGGAGAGCGAGAGGGGGAGCTGGGGCAGGGCCAGGACGACGAACCCCGCGGCTATGTCGTCCCAAGACGGGACCTGGAGGCTTGGAAGGGTCCAGCCCACGCCTGCGAGGACTCGCTCGGCGTCGACCTTGAAGACGGCCGCATAGGCCGCGCCCAAACCGATGATGAAAAGGGCCGCCGGCCAGCGGCGGTTGCCGTAGAGGGCCGCGCCGAGGAGCAGGGCCGCCGCCGCCAGGGCGAAGCCCGGGCCGCCCATCGATGGGACATACTTGAAGAGGGCGAGGCGAGCGAGGTTGAGGCCGAGCCCCGCTTGGATGCCGCGCACGACAGGATGAGGGATCAGCGAGGCCAGGCGGCGCAGGAGCCCCGATGCGGCCAGGGCCAGCATTAGGAACCCGATGGCCAGCCCGGCCCCGCCGAGGACCCCTGGTCCGAGGCCCCGGCTGATGACGATGACGGCCATGGCCTTGAGCGGCTGCAAGGGCATCGGCAGCCCATAGGCGAGCCCGGTCAGCACCTGCCCGACGCCGAAGACGGCGAAGACGGAGGCCGGGTCGACGCTCCCGGCCGCGGCCATCCCCATGACGAGGGGGAGGGTCGTGCCGATGTCGCCGAAGCTCCCGGCCAGCTCGTTGCGGTCGAAACGGACCCGTCCGCCGAGGAATTCCATGCGGGATTCTAGCAATCGGCGCCGTAACAATCCGCCTATGGCGCGGGGGGCGGGGCCCGGCTATTCTTAAGCCGGATGGAGCCCAAGGTAAAAAGCCGCGGGAAGCTCGCGTACAAGTTCCTGTTCTGGTTCCTTGCCGTGTCGCTGGGGCCGATGGGCTTCATCGCCTGGCATCTCATCGCCATCTCCCAGGAGACGCTGAAGTCGGAGTCGCTGCGCAACCAGCGTTCGACCGCCAGCGGCTTCGCGGAGACCGTCTCGAACTTCGTGGCCCGCTTCAGGACCGCGCTGACCATCACGGCCCGTCTGGAAGGCTTCTCTTCGATGGACCACGCCTCGCAGGAGCGCGACCTGAACCGGGTCATGCAGCAGAATCCCGAGTTCCTCGAGCTCACGGTGGCCGACGGGCGGGGCAAGGAGGTCGTGCGCTGGGGCCGCTACCGCAGCGGGGAGGCCGCGATGCGCGACTTCTTCGACCAGCTCCCCTTCACCACCGCGATGAAGGGGCAAGACTACATCGGCGGGCTCTCGCGGTTCCAGGGCCTCTATCCCACCCTGACCATCGCCGTTCCCATCCCCGGCGGCCCCAACCAGCCCAACAACGGGGTCCTCATCGGCCAGGTCAGCCTGAGCGGGCTCTCCCAGATGCTCAAGGACGAGTTCCAGGAAGAGGGCCGCGGCGAGGCGGCCGTCGTCGCGGGGGACGTGCACGACGTGTTCCTCGTGGCCCACTCCGACCCGGGGCTGGCCTACGGCGCCGGCGCGGGCCTGCCGGCCGAGGTCTCGAAGGCCATCATGACGCAGAGCTCCAAGCGCGGGGGCGGCGAGATCGAGCTCGGCGACGGCAAGCGCGTGCTCGGGGCCTATGCCGAGGTGAAGGAGACGGGCTGGATCGTCTATGTCCAGCAGCCCATCGAGAACGCCTATCTGGCCGCCACGCAGATGCGCGCCCAGGTCGTCCGGGTGCTGCTGTGGGTCGTCGTCATCACCTTGCTGCTCTCTCTGGCCATCGCCGGCCACATCACCCAGCCCATCCGGGTCCTGCAGCAGGCGGCCGAACGGCTCACCGCGGGCCAGTTCGAGGACCTTCCCGAGATGACGCTGACCAACGACGAGATCGGCGACCTGGCGCAGTCCTTCATCCAGATGTCGGACTCGCTCAAGGAGAAGACCGGCGAGCTCATGCACGCCAAGGAGGAACTCACCAAGTACGGGCGCGACCTGGAGCGCCGCGTCGAGTCGCGCACCCGCGAGCTCAAGGCCGCCCAGGACGAGCTGATCAAGAAGGAGCGCCTGGCCGCCATCGGCCAGATGGCCTCCGTGGTCGGCCATGAGATCCGCAATCCCCTGGCCGTCATCAACAACTCCATCTTCTTCATCAAGACCAAGATGGGCAAAGAGGGGGGGCTCGACCCCAAGGTGGAGCGCCACATCTCCATCATCCAGTCCGAGGTCAAGCAGGCGAACTCCATCATCGACGAGATCCTGACCTACTCGCGCTCCCGCGAGATGAAGCCGGAATTCGTGAAGATCAACCACTTCCTCGACGACCTGCTCTCGACCTACCCATTCCCCCAGCACATCCGGGTGGCCAAGAAGCTCGACGCGCGCGACCCCACCGTGCGCGTCGACCCCGACGAGCTGCGCCAGGCCGTCAGGAACCTCGTCGGCAACGGCGTGGAGGTCATGCCCCAGCAGGGCTCGGTACGGGTGGGGACCGAGGTGCTGGAGACCGGCTGGGTCCGCATCGACATCGGCGATACCGGCCCCGGCATCCCGCCCGAAATCGTCGATAAGATTTTCACGCCCTTCTACACCACCAAGGCCCGCGGGACCGGCCTGGGCCTGGCCGTGGTCAAGAAGGTCCTCGACCGGCATGGCGGCCGGGTGGACGTGACCACCGAGATCGGCCGAGGCAGCGTGTTCCACCTCTTCCTGCCGCTGGCCGCGCCGGCGCCGGGGGCCAAGCCGGCCCCGGCCGCCCAAGCGGCCGTCCCCCAGACGGCCGTGCGCCGCACGCCGCAGGCATGACCAAAGCCTCACGTGTCAACTCACGTAAGAATGTCCCCCAATCCATAGGGTCGTTGTCGTGCCGTTTCTTTTCCAAGTGTCGTTTTTGTTTGCCGTTGCCGTTGAAGATAGGCGATGGACTGCCGTGCTTGGACGCAGAGCTCGTTGTGCG
>JACRDU010000037.1 GCA_016218495.1 Elusimicrobiota bacterium | reverse complement strand
TCTCCGCGTCACGCCGGTCCGTCTTGACCTTGTCGCCCGGCCGTTTCGCAATCAAGCCCGGCGCGATTACAACGCAGTCTTGTCCCTGCGCTGTCAGATCGCGATGGACCTGGTAGCCGCACGGCCCCGCCTCGTAGACGAGAGTCAGCGGCCCGCGCGTACGCGTGCGCTCGACGAAGGCCTTGAGCGCGGCCGGGGTGTTCTCGAACCTCGTCGTCAGCGCGGACCGCTCAACATCCGGCGGCAGGACCGCGGCGACGATAGACTCCTTGTGGACGTCCAGACCGACGACCGTCTTTGTATAATCGAGCATAGAGCCAGCAAAACCTCCGTTTGTGGATAGGTTCCTCACCGGGAACAACCCACGATATAACGCAGGGTGCTGGCTCGTCTATTTAATCTAGTCCGGTTTGGCCAGGGTCTGGACGACCTTTAGGATCGCGGCGCGGCGCTTCGGGGGAGCTTCGCGCACCAGTTCGGTGATGCGGCGCAGGACGGGGATGTCCCGGGGTTTCGTGGCCGGCTCGCCGGAGAGCAGGTCGCGGACCGTCAGGCCCAGGGCGTCCGCGATGCGCTTGACCATGCCGAGGCTGGGGCGTTTCTTGTTCCTCTCGATGTAGTGGAGGAAGCTGGTGTTCATCATGGCCCGCGAGGCCACCTCCTCCAAGGTCATGCCGCGCGCCTTGCGTTCCTCGCGGATTCGCCGGCCCACGAAGGAGTAGATGTCGTCTGATGACTGCGGGGCCACGAACCCATTCTAGGGAAGGCGGAGTGAAGGCGATATCCTCCACAGGACAAATGTATCAATTGTCCTATGGGCGTGTGGTATCATGGGGGACGATGCCGCGGCGTACCTTGATCATCGAAGACGACCCTAGCGTCAGCCGCCTGCTCATGCGTTTGCTGGGAGTGACCGGGCGGAGCGTCCTCGCCGTGGCAGGCACTGCCGACTTGCCCGCTGCCTTGGAGACCGGCCCCTTCGATGAAGCATTCGTCGATGTGGACCTCCCCGAAGGAGCGGATGGGATCCAGGTGTCCTTGGGGCTCCTCAGGCAGCGCCCGTCGCTTCATCTGGTCGTGATGTCGGGGGACGCCGCCCATCTTGAGCGGGCATCGGCCGCCGGCCTTAAAAGGCGGCTGCCCAAGCCCTTTACGCCGTCTGAGCTCCAGGCCGTCCTTTCGCCTGGTTAGGTTCCGGGCGGGGCGCGAGCGGGTCGTACCAGAGCCCGGCCTTGCGGGCGAGGTCCCTCACCGCGAAGGAGGCTTCGGTGACGACCTTCTCCCAGTCGGCCTCGCCGCGCGCGATGCGGTCGAGGGCGTCCTCCAGCCGCGCGGTGTAGTCGAGCTCGATGAAGTTCCCCTTGTAGTTGCGGACCAGGAAATCTGTGACCTTGAGGCCCAGCGGCGTGGCGGACAGCTTGCGCTTCTCCTCCTTCACGTAGCCGCGCTCGAGGATGGTCTTCATGATGTTGGCGTAGGTGGAGGGGCGCCCGATGCCGTCATGCTCCAGCCTCTTTATTAGGGAAGCCTGGGTATAGCGCGGCGGGGGCTTGGTGGCGCGCTTGCGCGCGGCCAGGTCCTCCAGGCTCAGCGCGTCGCCGGGCTCCAGCATCGGCAGCTCGTCGTCGGTCTCGTCGTCCTCCTCGGCGGCCTCGCCCTTCTTCTTGACGGGCTTCTTCTTGGCCTCCTCGGTGGCGTCCTCTCCGGTGAGCTTGCGCCAGCCGTCGAAGAGCAGGACCTTGCCCTTGGCCTGGAACACGCCCATCGGCACGACGGCGCCGTCGGGCAGCTTCCAGGCGTCCGGGGCGCAGGCGGCCTCCAGGGTCGTCATCTGGTCGCGGCCCGGAGACATCTGGCAGGCGATGAAGCGCTGCCAGATCAGCTTGTAGAGCTTGCCCAGGTCCCCGGAGCCCAGGGCGTCAGCGCCGTCGTCGGGGTGCGTGGGACGGATGGCCTCGTGCGCCTCCTGGGCGTTGGCGGCCTTGGTGGCGTGGATGATGGGCTTCTCCGGCAGGTACTCGGGCGGGAAGGCCTTGGCGATGACGGCGCGCGCCATGGCGACGGCCTCGGGCGCCAGGGCGGTGGAGTCGGTGCGATGGTAGGTGATCTTGCCGTCCTCGAAGAGGCTCTGCAGCAGCTTCATGGTCGCGTCTGGGTTGAGCCCCAGGCGCACCGAGGCGGCCTGCTGTACGGTGGCCGTGCTGAAGGGCGGGGGGGCGTTTCGCGCATTCTCCTTGCGCTCGCAGGAGAGCACCTTCCACGGCTGCTTGCGGCACCACTCCACGGTCTTCTCGGCCACGGCGGCATCACGGAGTCGCTGGGCCAGCGGCACTCCCTTCCAGGCTATGAGGCGGGCGACGAAGGGGGGAGGGGCGCCGGGTTTGGAGAGCTTGGCTTCCAGTATGAAGTAATCAACCGTGTTGTGGCGGTTGATCTCCTTCTCGCGCTCGGCCACGAGGCGCAGCGCCACCGACTGCACGCGTCCCGCGCTGCGGGCCTCCTTGCCCACCCGGCGCAGGGTAGGGCTGACCAGCCAGCCCACGACCCGGTCGAGGACCCTGCGCGCCTGCTGCGAGTCGACCAGGCGGCGGTCCAGGTCGCGCGGTTTGGCTACCGCCTTCTCCACCTCGGCCTTGGTCACGGCGTGGAAGACCACGCGCTTGTAAGGCCTCTTGCCGAGGAGCTCGCTGACATGCCAAGCGATGGCCTCGCCCTCGCGGTCGGGGTCGGTGGCCAGCAGCACTGCCTCCGCCTTCTTCGCCAGCTCGGTCAGCTCGGCGATGTGCCGCCCGGCGCGTTCCAGCATCAGGTAGGTGGGACGGATATGCCCGTCTTCGAACGCCACGGCAAGGCCGCCCTTTATAGGGAGGTCGCGGACATGGCCGAAGGAAGCGGCCACGCGGTAGTCCGCGCCCAGGAAGTCCTTGATCTTCCTGACCTTGTTCGGCGATTCGACGATGACCAGCTTCATGGGGCCCCTAGAGGATACTCCCAAACGCACCATGGTTGCCAGGACCAGGGGCATCCGATTTGGCTGTAGTGTTGCTACAAACTCCAACAGGAAACCGATATGACCAATCTCCTGCGCCTTGCATGCCTTCTGACTGTCTTCGCCGTGACCGCCGTCGCTGGAACGAGCGAACCCGCTCCCGGCGCCGACACCTGTCGGGACTGCCATAAGGACGAGAAATTCCGCGTTCAAAACAAGAAGATTTACGATTATTGGCAAAACTGGAACGGCTCTTCCCACGACCTGGCCGGCATCGCCTGCGTGGACTGCCACGGCGGGGACAAGACCAAGCCCACCCAGGAAGGGGCGCATGGCGGGATGCTCCTGCAGTCCAACCCCGACAGCCCCTACAACTACAAGAACATCCCCAAGACCTGCGGGAAGTGCCATGAGGCCGTGCTGGCGCGCTTCGAGAAGAGCCGCCACTTCGCCCAGCTGGAGGCCACCGGCCGCGGCCCGAGCTGCATCACCTGCCACGGCTCGCTGGACAGCAAGGTCTACTCCTCCTCCATCCTCGAGCGGGCCTGCTCGAACTGCCACAACGCCAAGAGCAAGAACCACCCCGAGGTCATCGCCCAGGCCAAGGCCATCCTGGAGACCCTGAACCACGCCAACGGGTACCGCCGCGGGATGAAGTTCTACTACGAGTCGACCAAGAAGCCGCAGGCCACCGCGAAGCTCGACAAGGCCTACGACGACGTCATCTTGTTCTGGCACGAGTTCGATTTCAAGCGCCTCGGGCCGCGCTCCAAGGACCTCCTCAAGGAGCTCAAGACCCTCTACATCGAGGCGCATAAGGAGCGCAAGGACAAATGAAGCGCATCCCGCTGTGGGCTTTCGGCGCCTGCGTCGGCACCTTCCTGCTCCTGGCCGTCGTCTTCGCCGCCGACCTCATCGGCAAGGGCCCCGGGCTCGACGACATCCCGCCGCTCAAGCCGGAATACTACGACACGGCCGCGGTCCGCAAGGCGCCCTCCAAGATGCTCTTCGACGGAGCGCCGTGCTCCTCCTGCCATGAAGGCCTGGAGAAGATGACGGGGGACCCCAAGGAGCAGGGCGTGTTCCACGAGGCCAAGAAGCTCAAGCACGGGCGCAACCAGCACTGCTTCAACTGCCACCATCGCGCCGACCCGACGAACTTCGCGGACTTCGACGGCTCCCCGATCAAGCTGGCCGACGTGCAGTTGTTGTGCGCCAAGTGCCACGGCACCATCTACCGCGATTGGAACAACGGCTCGCACGGCCGGCGCAGCGGCCACTGGGACGTGGCCAAGGGCGGCCCCAAGCAGACCGTCTGCATCGCCTGCCACGACCCGCACTGGCCCGTCTTCAAACAGCTCGAGGCCGCGCCGGCGCCCCACACCAACCCGCGCACGCGCGGGCCGGGCCCCAAGCACGAGGCGGCCGGCGCCCCCGGCGCCCACGGGGGGGAGTCGTGAACGACGAAGAGCGGGAGCTCGACGGCGGCTCCGGCGGGATGACCCGGGCGGCCTTCCTCGCCGGGGCGGCGACCAGCGCGGTGGCGGCCACGGCGGCGGCCCTGGCCCCCTTGAAGGACGTCACCGACCTGCCCAGCCTGGAGGAGTTCCTCCAGCAGCACTACAAGGAGCTGACCCCCGAGGACAAGGCGGCCATCCTCGAGCGCATCTCCAAGCAGGTCGAGAAGGACTACGGCGTCAGGCCCAACCTCACCGACCAGCCCCCCATCCCGGGCGTGGAGTTCGGCTACGCCCTCAACATCGGGCGCTGCATCGGTTGCCGCAAGTGCGTGTACGCCTGCGTGAAGGAGAACAACCAGTCGCGCGACCCCCAGCTCCAGTACATCCGCGTGCTCAAGATGCGCAAGGGCTCCATCGATGTGGAGACCTCCGACCACCATTACGAGGGCCAGGTCCCGGAGGAAGGCTTCTACTACATGCCGGTCCAGTGCCATCAGTGCCGCAAGGCGCCCTGCGTGAAGGCCTGCCCGGTGAAGGCCACCTGGCAGGAGCCCGACGGCGTGGTCGTCGTCGACTACAACTGGTGCATCGGCTGCCGCTACTGCATGGCGGCCTGCCCCTATTGGGCCCGGCGCTTCAACTTCGCCCAGCCGGAGATCCCCGCGGGCGAGCTCAATCCCGACATGGGCTACCTCTCCAACCGCCCGCGCCCCAAGGGCGTGGTCGAGAAGTGCACCTTCTGCCTGCACCGCACCCGCAACGGCAAGTATCCGGCCTGCGCCGAGGTCTGCCCCACCGGCTCGCGCAAGTTCGGGAACCTGCTCGACCCCGAGAGCGAGGTGTCCCAGATCATCAAGAACAAGCGGGTCTATGTCCTAAAGGAGGAGGTCGGGACCCTCCCGCGGTTCTACTACTACTTCGACCTCTAAACATGATAAACGACCTCAAGGACTACTTCGTCTTCGTCGGACGGTGCCTCGCCAAGACCATCGAGGGGGACTGGCGCTACTTCCTCTGGATGACCGCCCTGAGCGCGGTTACGCTCCTGGGCCTGAACGCCTATTGCAAGCAGTTCGCGTCGGGGCTGATGGTGACCGGCATGTCGGATCAGGTGTCCTGGGGCCTCTACATCGCCAACTTCACCTTCCTGGTGGGCATGGCGGCGGCGGCGGTGATGCTGGTCATCCCCGTCTACGTCTACAAGGACGAGACGCTGCACGACGTCGTCATCCTGGGCGAGCTGCTGGCCGTGGCCGTCATCGTCATGTGCCTGCTCTTCGTGACGGCGGACCTGGGCCGTCCGGACCGCTTCTGGCACATGGTCCCCGGCATCGGCAAGTTCAACTGGCCCATCTCGATGCTGAGCTGGGACGTCATCGTCCTCAACGGCTACCTGGCCCTCAACGCCCACATCTGCGGCTATCTCGTCTACATGGTCTACTGCGGCCGCAAGCCCGCCAAGATGTGGTACCTGCCGTTCGTGTTCATCGCCATCTTCTGGGCCATCAGCATCCACACCGTCACCGCCTTCCTCTACGTGGGCCTGGGCGGGCGCCCGTTCTGGAACTCGGCCATCGTCGCGCCGCGCTTCCTGGCCTCGGCCTTCACCGCCGGCCCGGGCTTCCTCATCCTGACCCTGCAGTTCATCCGGCGCCTGACCAAGTACCAGGTCTCCGACAAGGCCCTGATGATGCTGCGCAGCATCGTGCAGGTCTCGATGGTCATCAACGTCTTCCTGCTCTTCTGCGAGCTCTTCAAGGAGTTCTACACGGATTCGGCCCATGTGGCCTCCGCCAAGTACCTGTTCTTCGGGCTGCACGGCCACTTCGGCCTGGTGCCGTGGATCTGGACGGCGATGGCCCTCGACGCGGCCGCGCTCATCCTCCTGGTCCTGCCGCTCTCCAAGAGCCTCAAGTACCTGGACCTGGCCTGCGTGCTGGCCATCGTCGGCATCTGGATAGAGAAGGGCATGGGCATGGTCATCCCGGCCTTCGTCCCCAGCCAGCTCGGAGAGATCGTCGAATACTTCCCGACCCTGAACGAATGGCTCATCTGCGGCGGCATCTGGGCGTTCGGCCTGCTGCTCTACACCCTCTTCCTGAAGATGACCATTCCGGTCCTGACCGGCGACCTGCGCCCGGCCGGAGCCGCCCCGGGCGGCCCGCACTAGTCGATCCGCCGCCGGTGGCGGCGAGGCCCGGGAGATTGATAAAGTACGCCGTGCCTCTCCTCAAAAGGACCCTGTTGCTCGTCCTCCTCGCCGCGCCCTCGGCCTGCCGCCGCGCGCAGGACGAAGACGACGTCGTGGCCCGCGTCGGGCGCTCGGTCATCACCCAGAGCGAGTTCCGGCGCAAGCTCGAGGAGGTCTCCCCCGGCTTTCAGGGCTACGTGGCCACCCCGTACGGCCGCCGTCAGTTCCTCGACGTGCTCATCCGCGAGAAGCTCGTCATCGAGGCCGCCAAGGCGGACGGCGTGGACGGCACCCCGGCCTATCGCGAGAAGATGACGGCCCTGCGCCGCGAGGAAGAGGAGAAGGTCCGGGAGGCGGGCGACTACATGCTCGCCCGGCTCTGGGTGGAGCGTCTGCGCGAGCGGGGCCTGGTCTCGGCCTCCGACGACGAGGCCAAGGACTACCACCGCCGCAACCCCGTCGAGGTCCGGGCCCGCCACATCCTGGTCGCCACGGCCGAGGAGGCCGAGACCGTCCTGGCCAAGGTGCGGGGCGGGGCATCCTTCTCGGAGCTGGCCAAAAGGGCCTCGCTGGACGGGGAGACGGCGGCGGATGGCGGGCGTCTGCGCCCCGCCCTGACGGGCGAGGCCCTGCCCGAGCTGGATATACTCTTCAAGATGGGCATCGGCGAGCTGGCCGGGCCCGTGCGCAGTAAGTTCGGCTGGCACGTCCTCGTCAAGGACGGGGCGGAACAGCCCGCTTTCGAAGCCGTGAAGGACCGTATCCTGGGAATCATAGAGAAGCAGAAGCTGGACCGGCACCTGCAGTCGATGCAGTCGTCGTTCCGCGTGGAGGTCGTCGATGCTCAGTTCAAATAGGATCCTGCTGGCCGCCGTATTGGCCGCCGCCGTTCCCGCCGGGGCCGCCGTTCTCGAGGACGTCGTGGCCCGCGTGAACGGCAAGCCGCTGCTCCTCTCCGAGTACCAGAAGAACCTGCGGTCCGTGCTCGACAACTACCAGCGGGCCATGCCCGAGCTGACGCGCGAGCCGGCGGCCCTCAAGGAGCTGCGCGAGAAGGTCCTCGAGCAGATGGTCGACGACGAGATCCTGGCCCAGGAGTCCGAGAAAAAGGGGATCAAGGTCGGCGCCCGCGAGGTGGAGCGCGGCATCCAAGAGGTCCAGGAGCGCTCGTTCCGCCAGGACCCCGAGACCGGGGAGAAGCGCGACGACAAGGCGATGGACGCCGCCATCCGCAAGGAGCTCGAAGGCGAGGGGTTGACCTGGGACCAGTTCTCGGACCGCATCAAGCGCCAGATCCTCATCCGCAAGACCGTCGAGGCGGAGCTGCAGCCGAAGCTCAAGGACTCCGACGAGAAGCGGGTCAAGGCCGCCTTCGAGACCTTCAAGACCGTGGTCGCCGGCTCGACCGAGGCGCTCAAGGCCATGCCCGAGACGGAGGCGTCGAGTTGGGGGGCCTTCGCGATGCGCCTCAAGGACACGCACTCCGAGCGGGTGCGGGTCTCCCACCTCCTCGTCAAGGCCGCTCCGGGCGCCGCGATGACGGAGAAGGCCAAGGCGCTGGAGACGGCTAAGGAGCTCAAGAAGAAGCTCGACGGCGGGGCCGACTTCTACGAATTGGCCGAGAAGAACTCGGACGACCAGGAGAGCGCGGCGCGCGGCGGCGACCTGGGCTGGATCCTGCACGGTTGGATGCCCGAGCCCTTCGAGAAGGCGGCCTTCGCCCTCTCGGTCGGCGAGGTCTCGCTGCCCGTCGAGACCGACTTCGGCTACCATCTCGTGCGCGTGCAGGAGAAGAAGGCCAAGGAGTCGCTGAACTTCGAGAAGCTCAAGATGCCGATCAAGGAGTTCCTCTACAACAACGACTATCAGAAGGAGCTCCTGGCCTATGTGAAGCGCCTGCGCGAGAAGGCCACCATCGAGGTCAAGCTCCCGGCCGAATAGGATGCTCCCGGTCCTCGCCTTCACCTCGGGAGACCCTTGGGGCCTCGGCCCCGAGGTCGCCGTGAAGGCGATGCGCGACCCTCGGGTCGCGCGGGCCTGCCGTCCGCTCGCCGTCGGTCCGCGCGCCGCGGTCCTCGCGGCGGGCTGGCGGCCTTCCCTGGCGCCGCTCCTGGACCCGGGACATCCGGCCGGCCCGTCCGTTCGCAGGCCCACCCCGGCCGGGGGCCGGGCCTCCTACGGGGCCGTGCGCGCCTCCGCCGCGCTGGCGCAGCGGGGCCTCGTCGGCGGAATGGTCACAGCCCCCGTCTCGAAGGAGGCCTGGCGGCTGGCCGGCGCCCCGCACCTGGACCATACGCAGTTCCTCCGGGACTTTACGGGCAGCCGGCGCGTGGCGATGGTGCTGGTCGGCGGGCCGTTCCGCGCGGTGTTGGCCACGCGCCACATCCCGCTCAAGGACGTGCCGCGCGCGGTGACCGGGGCCGCCGTGGCTGAAGCCGCCGAGCTGGGCGCGCAAGCCCTGCGCGAAGGGCTGGGGCTGCGCCGCCCCCGCTTGGCCCTGTGCGCGCTCAACCCCCATGGGGGGGAGAACGGCCTGCTCGGCGCCGAGGAGGGGCGGTGCCTCGCCCCTGCGGCGCGCGCGCTGCGCCGTAAGGGCCTGAGGCTGGCCGGTCCCATCCCGGCCGACGCCGCCTGGGCAGCACAAGCCCGAGGGGAATACGACCTGCTCGTGGCCCTCTACCACGACCAGGCCCTGGTCCCGCTCAAGGCCGCGGTCGGCTACGGAATCGTCAACTGGACGGTGGGCACGCCGCTGCTTCGGACCTCCCCCGGCCACGGCACCGCCTACGACATCGCCGGCCGGGGCCGGGGCGACGCCGAGGGGACCGTGCAGGCGGCCCTGCTGGCGGCACGGCTGGCGGGGCGGAGCCCCGCCGTGCCGGGCTTCGGCGGGGCTATGAGGATGCCCGGCCTGGCGGGGCGCCGATGAGAGGCCTGCTCCTCGCGGCCGTCCTCGCCGTGCCCGCGCACGCCGAACGGCCCGTCAGCGAGCTGGTCGACATGGCCAACAAGGTCCTGCGCGGCGATTCCAGCCATGCCAAGATATCGATGACCATCGTGACCCCGTCCTGGACCCGGGCCCTGGACATCGAGGCCTGGAACCAGGGCCGCCGCAAGGCCTACATCGTCATCCACGCCCCGGCCAAGGAGAAGGGGACGACGACCCTGCGCCGCGACTCGGAGATGTGGACCTGGATGCCGCGCGTCGAGCGACTGCTCAAGGTCCCGCCGACGATGATGCATTCCTCCTGGCAAGGGTCCGACTTCACCTTCGAGGACATAGTCAAGGCCGACTCCATCGTCAAGGACTATTCGCACAAGAGGCTCAAGTCCACGCCCGGGACGGAGTGGGAGACCGTCCTCATCGAAGCCCTGCCCAAGCCCGACGCCCCCGTCGTCTGGGGCAAGGTGCTGTTCACCGTGGGCGTCTACCCTGACGGCTGGGTCATCCCGCTGCGCGAGGAGGACTACTCCGAGCG
>JACRDU010000010.1 GCA_016218495.1 Elusimicrobiota bacterium | reverse complement strand
GTCGTCGTATGTGCCCTCCGCGACAAGAGGCAAAGCCAAACGCCTGAGCAGAGTCCCCGAGTCAGAGAACACGACGACTTCGCCCGCCTGCGCGTCAGCGACAAGGATTTTCCCTGGGACCAGGGCCACAGCCACGGGCTTATCGAGGAACCTCTTGCCGCCGAACTCTTGCAGCAGGAACCCGGCTGGCGACAGCTTCACGACGCGCTTGTTGTTGGCGTCGGCCACGAAGATGTTCCCCGAGGGATCGACGGCCAGGCCGCTGGGCTTGTTGAGCTTGAGGGAGCGGCGCTGGTCGCCGAAGGAGGCCAGGAGATTGCCCGAGGCGTCATAGACACGGACCAAGTCATGACCCGTATCCGCCACATAAATCCTGTTCGGGGCCCAGGCCACGCCGCGCGGTTTGTTCAGGGCCTTCTTGCCGCCCAAGGTCAAGGTCTTGCTGGGTTGGCCGGCATAGATGTCCAACGAGGCGGAGGCCGTCTGCCCCGCGGAATCAGAGGCCGACAGGGTCAAGGTGAACGGCCCGCTCTTCCCCGTGGCGTCAAAAACCCCCAAGAGCCCGTCGATGTTCGAGTTCCCGGAACCCAATGATACGGCCCCCTGGCTCAGGTCCCAGGCCGCGATGTTCGCGTCAAAGACCGAGCCGCGCACCTGGATTGGCCCCTGGGCGAGACGGCACAGGCCTGGCTCGTTGGCGCGGGGGAAGGCGAAGGCCACGGCGGGCGGCACGGCATCCGAGGCGTAGGTGCGGTCGAGGGAGGAAGACTGGCCTAGGCGGTCGGCGGCCGCTACATGCAGGACGTGGTTTCCGGGGGCGAGGGCCAAGGTGGTTGAGACCGAGACGGCGCCGAGCGTGAACTCGACGAGGGCAGGCGCGCCGTCGAGAACGACAGAGACGCTTCCCAGCCCTGAGCCCGAGTCCTCGGCGGTGATGGTCAGGGTCCCCGCGGGGACATCAGCGGATGCCGTGAGGAGGGGAGCCGACCCATCGACGAAGACGGCCGCGCGCTTTTCAGCCTCGATGTTCCCGCTCTTATCGCTCGAATGGAAGAAGAATTCCAAGGATCCGTCGGGCAGGGCGAAAGGCGCGTTATAAGCGGTTTCCGGACCCGCCCCTCCTCTATATAGGGTGGCGGCCACGCCGGAGGCCACCCCGCCCAGTGGGGCCAGGTCCTGGGCGCTCAGGACGCCCGAGGAGCCCTTGGCGGCGAAGAGGGTCCCTTCAAGGACAGCGCTCGAACCTATGACAGAGAACGCAGTCAGCGGCGGGGCCGTGTCGCGCACCATGACGGCATAGAGCGAGGCGTGGAGCAGGTCACCCGAGACCTGGATGCGCCCGTCGGCCAGCAGGACGGCCTCCTGGTTTTCGATAGGCGAGGAAATCCAGGTCCCACTGGCTATGTCGAAGGTGTAGATGAAGAGGCTGCCCAATTCAAAGCCCGTGCCGGCGTCCAGGTAGAAGACCAGGTGGGCGGGGGATTCCGGCGTGATGACGGCATTGAGCTCATAGAACTCGGTGACGGGCTGCAGGGCCGAGGCCAGGGCGACTGTGTAGGCGGCAGGCTGGGCCGTGGTGGGGACGACGGTGACGGAAGCGGCGGGGTCGGAAGAGTAGAGCTGGGCCACGGCGTTGGTGGACTGGGCGATGAAGAAGGCCTGGACGGCGGCCTCGTTCGAGGCGGGCGACCAGTTGCCCGCAGTGTCGCGCGCGAAGACGGCGGCGCGGTAGGGGGTTCCCGGGAGCAGGTCGCTCAGGGTGAAGGAAAGGGCCGCTCCCTGCGCCAGCGCCCCCGAGGTCAGGACGACCCTGGCCGAGGCAGTAGAGAACGCCCCCGCGTCGGCCCTGATGTCCAGGCGCAGCTCGGCGTCGGCAATGTCCCCAAGAGCCGCGTCGTCGCCGGTGTGGGTCCAGGCGAAGTGCGCCGAGACCGACGACTCCGCCGTACCCAAGAGGTCGGTGACGGCGGCGGGCGGGGCCGCGTCGAGCTTCACGGTGGAACTCTTGAGGAGCTCGGCGTTGCCCACGGCGTCGACGCTCCTGAAACGGAGTGTGCTCCAGCCGGCGGGCAGTGCGACGAAGTCCCCGGCGGGGACGAGGTCCCCCGCGGGCGCCTCGGTGCCCGCATCGACGGCGAAGAGGGTCTGGCCCAGGCCCGCGGCGGCCCCTGCGGGGCCGTCGGTGACCGAAAAGGACACTGTCGGCACGCCCAGCACATAGAGGTCCCCGGCCACCGTCCGCGAGTCCGCCGCGACGACTAGTTGGGTGTAGGGCGGGGTCAGGTCAACGAAGAATGTGGCGGAGGAAAAGGCCGTGTTGCCCGCGAGGTCGGCCGCCTCGGCGCGGGCCTCATGGGGGCCTTCGGGAAGACCGAAAGCGTCGGCCGTGGCCGTGGCAAGCGCCACCCCTCCGGAGTCCACCGCCGCCATGAAGAGCCCGTCCCTGTACACTGCGCCCTGCTGCTGCCCGCCGGCCCAGAAGAAACGGCCGTTCTCGGCGGCGATGCCGGGGCGGTAGGCCGGGTACGGGGCCAGGGGGCCCTCCTCCCAAGCCGAGAGCCCGGCCCCCTCCACGCGGGCGGTGAAGGTTCGGTCGGTAATCGAGTTGTCCGGCAGGAACCCGCCGCCGTAGAGTATGAGCCCGTCGGCCCCCGCGGCGGCGGCGAAGGAAGCGGCCACGGGGAGGTCCGGCCCGCGCACCCAAGCGGTGACGTTGCCCCCCGAGACCTGGCCGATGTAGGTGTCCTTGAGGTTGGAAGAGAGCGCGTCCGAGGTCATGCCG
>JACRDU010000036.1 GCA_016218495.1 Elusimicrobiota bacterium | reverse complement strand
GGGGTGGGTGGGCGCGAGGGGGGCGACGGCGTCCTGCACCAGCAGCGAGACGAAGGCGCCCGCGCCGCTCCCCTGCAGGGTCGTGGAGCTGAAGACGGCGCCCGTGGAGAGGAAGCCCGACGAGGAGGCGCCGTCGTCGGTCACCAGCCAGGACCCCGGCACCCCCGTGCGCGCCTGCACCCCGGTGCTGAGCCCGACCGCGTTGCCGTCCTGGGAGTCGTAGGCCTTCCATCCGCCGACGGCCGCCGTCGTCGAGCCGCTGACGGCCCCGGCGCTCCAGTCGTTCTGGACGATGGCTACGTCCGCCGCGCGCACGGGGGCGGCGGCCAGCAGGGCGAGCAGGGCGAAAGGGCGCATCATCGTACGCGGGCGCGCCCCCGCGGGGCGTCCCACCCTGAAGTGTAGGCGGGCCGTGTTACGGCGGCAAGACGGGGATTACGTGAAGAAGCCTTCGAGGAATTCTTCGACGAGGACGGGCAGCTCCTGCGCGTAGCCCCCCTCGAGGACGGCGAAGCGCGGCAGGCCGGTCTGGGCGCACAGGCGCCCGATGCGGCGGTAGGAGCGGCGGTCGAGCTTGAGCTGGGCGATGGGGTCGTCCGCGAAGGTGTCGAAGCCGGCCGAGACGGCGAGGAGGTCGGGCTTGAAGTCGACCAGGTCCTGCAGGGCCGGCTCCAGCTTGCGCAGATAGGCGTCCGGCCCGGTGCCGGGGGGGAGCGGGATGTTCCGGCAGTTGTCCCGGCTCGTCAGCCCCGTGCCGGGATAGAGCGGCGCCTGGTGGAGGGAGCAGAAGCGCACCGCTTCGTTGCCGTGGACCAGGGATTCCGTCCCGTCGCCGTGATGGACGTCCACGTCGAGGATGGCCGCCCGGGCCGTGCCCTTCTCGCGCAGCGCGCGCAGGACGGCGACGACGACGTTGTTGTAGAAGCAGAACCCCGAGACGCGGGCCTTGGCGGCATGGTGGCCGGGGGGGCGCATCAGCGAGAAGGCCGGCTCTCCGGTCAGGGCCGCGCGCATCGCCGACACGGCGCCGGATGCGCTGACGCGCGCGATTCCGTCGATGCCGGGATAGGCGGGGGTGTCGGGGTCGTCGAAGGAGCCCTCCCGGACGGACAGCAGGTGCTCCGGGAGATGGGCGCGGAGCAGGTCGTCGTCCAGGGCCTTCTCAGGGGGAGCTTCGAGGGCGTGTCCCGCCGCCTCCAGGCGCTCGGCGGTGCGCTCCACCCGGAACGGCGCCTCCGGGTGGCCGGGAGCTTCGTATTCGGTGACGACCGGGTCGGTGAAGACGCGCGCCATCTAGGACGGCAGCAGCCAGAAGAAGTCGGCCAGCTTCAGGCGTCCCTCGGCGGGGTCGCGCAGGCCGCGCAGCAGGTCGGGCAGCGGCGAGCGCCCGCCTCCGTCCGGCCAGGGCAGGACGACGGACTGCGGAAGGGCCGCCCGCCGGTTCACGCTCTCGGCGATGCCGGAACGGAAGACCATGTGGCCCGAGCCGGCGACGACCAGCACGAGCGGAGCGCCGCCGGCCAGGGCGGAGAGGACGCCCTCCCCCATCGTTTCGTTCCAGGCCTGCTGCGCTTCGAGCATCCGGGCCAGGCGCTCGGGGGAGACCTCCCCGTGCCCTTCGGTCAGGGCCCGCGTCACATAGGCGAGGTAGTCCCGGTCCGTTATCGGCGCGACCCGAGCGGGGAGGCGCGAGCGTTCGGCCGGGGTGAGCGCGGCCAAGCCGCCGCGGTAGACCTTCGAGATGAGCGAGATGGGCGCGTTGAGCCCCCGCACCGGGATGCCGTTGGCCTTCGCGTAGGACAGCAGGGGGGCGTAGAGGGCGTAGTCGAACCCCCAGGCCTTCTTCCAGAACGCGGCGAAATCCCCGTCGTTCATGCGGCCGGCGAGCCAGTCGTCGAGCGGGCCCTGCGATTCCCGGTCGACCATCTCCAGGCCCAGGACCAGGCCGGGGCGGCGCGCGTGGAGCCCTCTGAGGAGCTCGAGCTGCACGCCGTGGTGGAGGGCCTCGTCGTGCTTCTCCCCGGCATAGACCACGGCCGAGCGGGCCAGACGGTCGAAGAGCTCGCCCTCGGTGATGACGCCGCCCGAGGGCGCCTCGACGACGACGGCCTGGGGGGCGGAGAGGGGGACGCCCCGGGCCGCCGGGACGGCCGGGGCCCGGACCGTGCCGATGGCGAACGGGGCGGCCGCAAAGAGTGCGAAGGCGCTCTGCACGGGGGGAGTATATCTCTAAATGACGCGCAGCGCGTGCGCGGCGACCAGGGCGGCCGCGGCGAGGCCCGCGACGGCGGCGCCCGGCTCCGGGACGCCGGAGGAGAAAGGCCTGCCGCGCATGACGTTGGCCGCCCCGTTCAGCGCCCAGGCCGAACAGGCCAGGGCGAGCGCGGGACCGAAGGGGTTTGCGGCCCACGCCGACTCCAGGTCGCCGCGGAAAGTCGCCGCCAGGGCATGGCCCATTCCGCAGCCGGGACAGCGCAGCCCCGTCAGAGCGCGCCAGAGGCAGAGCGTCGTCTCCGACGCGAGGTCCCAAGGCCCGAGCGCCGCGGCCCCCAGCACCGCGGCCCAGGCGGCCAGGCAGAGGCGCTCGAACGGCGTCAGGCTACGCCACCAGCTTGTTGATCTCATGCTGGTAGATGGCGTCGGTGACGACCCAGAGGCCGCACAGGCTCAGCGCCAGCCCGACGTAGGCGAGGTTGGGGTTCGCCTCGTGCCCGAAGGCCTTGAGGCGCTCGGCGAGGTCCTGGCCCATCTTGTATTCGTAGTAGACGTGGTAGATGCCGCAGGTGAGCAGCGAGAGCGCCAGCCAGTGGGTGAAGTCGTACTCCCGGCGCCCGAGCAGCTCGTTGAGCGCGGCCATCTCCTTGTAGTTCCAATAGACGTTGTAGAGGCCGCAGGTCACCAGCGACAGGACGATGCCCAGGGCGATGCCGGTCTCGTGCTCTTTCGATAAGGGTCTCTGCATCCTTCCTCCGTCCGCCGTCTGAGACGACTATACAACATCGTCGAGCGGGGCTATAATCACCCCGTGACGAGCGGATCCTGGACCTCCCGGCTCAAGCGCCTCTTCCCGGAGGCCCTGCTCGACGAGCCGATGTCCCGTCACACCACCTTCCGGATCGGCGGGCCCGCCGACGTCTTCGTCACCGCCCGGAAGGCGGGCGACCTCGGCAGGCTCTACACCTTCTGCCGCGAAGAGCGGGTGCCCATCGTCCCGCTCGGCTGGGGCTCGAACCTGCTCGTGCTCGACGGGGGCGTGCGCGGCGTGGTGCTCTCGCTCGGCGGCCCCTACGCGCGCGTGCGCTTCGGCCGGGGCGGCCTGGTCTGGGCCGGGGCGGCGGTCCGCCTGCCCCGCCTGGTCACGGCCTGCGCGGCCAAAGGGCTGGGCGGCGTCGAGCCCCTGGTCGGCGTCCCCGGGACGGTCGGAGGGGCCTTGGTGATGAACGCCGGGACGCGCGAGCTCGAGATCGGCTCGGTCACGGAGTCGGTCGACGTGTTCGACCCCGAGGCGCTGGAGCCGCGCCGGCTCGGGGCCGCCGAAGTCCGTTTCGCCTACCGTTCCTCCACCCTGGACGGGACCCTCGTCCTGGGCGGGACCCTCGCGTTGAAGGCCGGGGAGCGAGGTGATATAATGGAGCGCGTCAGGCGGTTCCAGCAGCAGCGCCTCCAGAGCCAGCCTGTCCACACATTCAACG
Organism: Elusimicrobiota bacterium; assembly: GCA_016218495.1. Taxonomy (GTDB): domain Bacteria; phylum Elusimicrobiota; class Elusimicrobia; order UBA1565; family UBA1565; genus SCTT01. The sequence goes on along the minus strand of JACRDU010000036.1, from coordinate 20,720 downwards.
TGGGATCCACTTTCAAGAACCCCCCCGGCGGCTTCGTCGCGAAGATGATCGAGGCGGCGGGGCTCAAAGGGGCGGTCCGAGGGGGGGCGCGCATCTCGCCGATGCACGCGAACTTCATCGAGAATTTCAACGGCGCGAGCGCGGCGGACGTGCTCGCCCTCGTGGAGTCGGCCCGGCGCGCGGTGCGCGAGCGGGACGGCGTGGAGCTGGAGCTGGAGATGAAGATCCTCGGTGAAGCGGCACCGCGTCCGGCTTAGGCCGAAGGCGCGCGCCGCCCGGCGCGGGACGGTCGGCAAGGCGGCCGGCGCCGGGGCCGTTCTGGCCGCCTTGGCGCTGACCATGGCGGCTCGTCCGTGGGAGAGGGTGTCGCTGCCCAGGGTCGGCTGGGGTCCTCTGGAGAGGGCTTTTTCCGTCGAGGCGGTGGAATTCGAAGGGGTGCCGGAAGGGGTGGCTCGCGAGCTCGAGGCGGCCGTCGGCTTCACGCCGGGGTCCGCCTGGAGCCCGGTCGAGGCCCAGCGGCAGTCCGAGCGCCTGGTCGAGAGGTACGCCTGGATCGAGCAGGCCGCTCCGGTGCGCTCATGGCTGGGGAAGCGGGTGCGGTTCGTGGTGGTGCCCCGCGGCGCGGTCGCCGCGGTGACGGCGCCGCGCCGGAGCGGAGACGGGACGGCCTGGCTCGGCGAGGACGGGAAGGTGTTTTCGGCGCCGGTCGGGATCGTGGCGGGGGAAGGGCTGCCCCGCGTGGCGCTGGCCGGGTGGCCGGAGGGGGCGGACCTGGCCCCGACGGCGGCGCTGGTCCGGGCCGTGGCGGCGCAGCAGGGGTTTCCCGCGGCCGCGGCGGCGTATTCGTACGACGCGCGCGAGCGCGGTTGGAAGGTCGAGCTGGCGGACGGGACGCGCATTCTTTGGGGCGGGACGGATTGGACGGGCGAGAAGCTCTCACGGCTGCGCGAAGTATTCGCCGACGCGCTGCCGCGGCTGGGCCCGGGCTTCACGGCGGACCTGAGGTATTTCGAGGACGGGCGCATCTTGGTGCGTCCGTAGGCGGGCGGAGAAACGATGGCTAAAACAGATGTCGTCGCGGGGCTGGACCTGGGCTCCGGAAAGGTGACGTGCGTCATCGCCGCGCCGGACGCCGAGGGGCAGGGGATGCGCGTGCTGGGAGGGGCCTCGGTCCCCTGCCGGGGCGTCAAGGGCGGCGTCGTCATCAACATCCAGGACGCGGCCCGCTCCATCCGCCAGGCCGTCGAGAAGGCCGAGGCCCAGGCGGGCGAGATGGTCCATAGCGTCTATCTCGGCGTGCGCGGGGCGCACCTTGAGTCGTACAACAACCACGGCGCCTACAACATCGCGCGCACCGACAAGGAGATCACCCAGGAGGACGTCACCGCCGTCATCGAGACCGCCAAGGCCATCCCGATCTCCAACGACAGGGAGATACTCCACGTCATCCCGCAGGGCTTCGGCCTCGACCGCCAGCGCGGGGTCCCGGACCCCGTCGGGATGGAGGGCTCCCTGCTCGAGGTCGACGTGCACATCGTCACGGCGTCGAGCAACCACCTCAACAACCTCAACCGCGCGGCCTCCGAGGCGGGCTTCGAGGTCCTTGAGACGATCTACAGCCCTCTGGCCCTCGGGGAGTTCCTCGTCACGCCCGAGGAGCGGGACCTGGGTTCGATGCTGGTGGACCTGGGCGGGCAGACCATCTCCGTCATCGTCTACTCGGAGGGGGCGGTCCGCTTCACCAAGGAGATCGAGCTGGGCGCGGACGCCATCACGCGGGACCTCGCGATCGGGCTGCAGACCCATATGCCCACCGCCGAGAACATCAAGGTCGAGTTCGGCGTGGCCCACCCCAGCCTCGTCAACGGCAGCGCCGACGTCCCCATCTCGTTCAAGGGCCTCGACGGCCGGACCGAGAAGCAGGTGCGCATGCAGGTGCTCACCGAGATCGTCCTCCCGCGCGTCGAAGAGCTCCTGACCATCGTCGGGGAGACGGTCCAGAACTCCAACTACGCCGACGTGGTGCTGCCCTGCGGGGCCATCCTCACCGGCGGCGGCGCCATGATGCGGGGCTTCCCGGACGCCGCCAAGCAGGTGCTCAACATGTCCTCGCGCCTGGGCCTCCCCCATTCGGGCATCGTGCAGGCCCCCGAGAACCTGATGGATTCCGCCTACTCCACCGCGCTGGCGCTGGTCTGCTATCCGCAGACCTCGATGTCCCGGGCTTCGGGAATCAGCCGCCGCCGCGAGGGGGGCCGCTGGGTCCGCTGGGCGCGCGGGCTGTTCAAGGACATCCTGTGACCGACTTCCGGCAGCTGCGCCCGGTCCTGAAGGTCATCGGCCTAGGCGGGGCCGGCGGCAACGCGGTCAACCGCATGGCCGAGATGGGGCTGCGCGACGTGGAGCTCGTGGCGGCGAACACCGACGCGCAGTCGCTGCAGCGCAGCCAGGCCCACGTGCGCATCCAGCTCGGGGCCAGCCTCACCCTGGGGATGGGGGCCGGCGGCGAGTCGTCCAAGGGCCAGCTGGCCGCGCTCGACTCCAAGGAGAGCCTGCGCGAGGTCTTGCACGGTTCCCACCTCGTCTTCATCACGGCGGGCATGGGCGGCGGGACGGGGACCGGCTCGGCCCCCGTGGCCGGGCAGATCGCCAAGGAAGAGAACGCCCTCACCATCGGCGTCGTGACCCGGCCCTTCGGCTTCGAGGGCAAGCAGCGCGCCCAGCTCGCCGAGGAAGGGATTAAGAAGCTGCGCGAGTGCGTGGACACCCTGCTCATCATCCCCAACGACCGGCTGCTCGACCTGGCCGGCGAGCACATGACGACCCAGGAGGCCTTCCGCAAGGCCGACGACGTCCTGCGCCAGGCCGTCCAGTCCATCTCCGACGTCATCATCGAGTCCGGCAACATCAACATGGACTTGAACGACATCAAGGCCGTGATGACGGGCGCCGGGGAGGCCCTCATCGGCATCGGGGAGGCGTCCGGCCGCGACCGGGCGCTCGAAGCGGCCCGGCTCGCGGTGAGCTCGCCGCTGCTCGAGAACGTCTCGGTCGACGGGGCGAAGGGCCTCGTCATCAACATCGTCGGCTCCCACTCGATGAAGATGGAAGAGATGGACGCCATCATGCGCTTCTTCAACCAATCGGTGAGCCCCGACGCGAAGATCAAGATGGGGCATGTCTACGATGACAACCTGGGCGACACCCTGCGCGTCACCGTCATCGCCACGGGCTTCCCCGGTCACGGGATGACCCGTTCGCACCATGCCTTGGGCCGCCTCACCTCGGTGGGGCAGGGGCCGTTGGGCCGCTTGGGCCCGGGGGCGTCTCCGCTCGGACGGCTCGGCCCCGGAGCCAAGCCGCCGGTCCCCCACGCGTCGGGCCCGGAAGACCTGAGCAAGCCCGCATTCATGAGGTGGAAGACGCGCAAATTGAAGTAACATCTCTCGTCGCGCCCCCAGGATAACCCATGGACCTACAAAGCCTGCTGCAGATCATGATCAACAAGACCGCCTCGGACCTCCATATCCGGGCCGGCGGGAAGGCGTTCATCCGCGTCGACGGAGACCTGGAGGCGGTCGGCGACCATGACCTCTCCCCCGCCGAGGTCGAGCAGATGATGGGGCAGATCGCCACCTCCCGGGCCAAGAAGCTCTTCGCCGAGCACCAGGAATGCGACTTCGCGTTCCAGGTGGGGGACATCGCCCGCTTCCGCGTGAACGCCTTCAAGCGGATGGGCAAGCTGTCGATGTCGATCCGCATCATCCCGATGACCATCCCCACGATCGAAGGGCTGCGCCTTCCGGCGGCCACGGTCAAGAAGATCGCCGAGAACGAGCGCGGCCTCGTGCTGGTCACGGGCATCACGGGGTCGGGCAAGTCGTCCACCCTGGCGGCGATGATCGACTACATCAACACCTCGCGCGCGGTCCACATCCTCACCATCGAGGACCCCATCGAGTTCGTGCACAAGGACAAGAAGTCGATCCTCAGCCAGCGCGAGATCGGCGAGGACACCTTCGACTTCGTGCAGGCCCTGCGCATGGCCATGCGCCAGGACCCCGACGTCATCCTGATGGGCGAGATGCGCGACGCGGAATCGGTCTCGGCGGCGATCACCGCGGCCCAGACCGGCCACCTCGTCTTCGGGACCCTGCATACCATCGACGCGGTGCAGACGGTCAACCGCATCATCGACCTGTATCCGCCCCACCAGCAGACGCTGATGCGCATACAGCTGGCCGAATCCCTCAAGGCCGTCATCAGCCAGCGCCTGCTGCCCTGCATCAAGGGCGGGCGCGCGCCGGCCGTCGAGGTGATGATCAACACGGCCCATGTGAAGAAGCAGATCGAGGACAACTCGTCCCAGGGCATCACCCAGGCCCTGGCGAAGGGCGCGTTCTACGGGATGCAGACCTTCAACCAGAGCCTGGTGAAGCTCTATAAGGACGGGATGGTGAAGGAGGACGACGTCCTCGCCGCCGCCACGAACCCGGACGATGTGAAGCTGGCCATGCGCGGCATCGAGCAGGAAGTCCGGAGCGGGGGTTAGGCACATGTTCGCCGAGGGATACATCGGGATCGCGGGAACCATCGGAGTCGGCAAGTCGACCCTGACCCAGGACCTCGCGAAGGCGCTCAACTTCGAGGCCATCCTCGAAGAGGTGGACGGCAATCCGTACCTGGAGCCGTTCTACAAGGACATGAAGGGCTTCGGGACGATGATGCAGGTGTGGCTCCTCAACCACCGCTTCCGGCAGCACCGCGAGTTCGTCACGCGCATCTCCCTGGGGAAGATCCGCGGCGTCGTGCAGGACCGGACCATCTGGGAGGACACCATCTTCGCCCGGATGCTGAACCGGCACCCCGACAAGGTCATCTCCGACCTAGACTACAACACCTATCTGGACCTCTTCGACAACATGGTCCTGCGCGAGCTGGTGTTCCCGCAGATCATGATCTACCTCGAGGTCCGGCCCGAGACGGCGTTCCAGCGCATCCAGGCGCGCGGCCGGGTCATGGAGCGGACGATCTCCCTGGATTACCTCAAGATGCTCCGCGACAACTACGAGGAGTTCATCGGCGAGATGGAAGGGGCCGGGGTGCGCGTCCTGCGGCTGAATTGGGAGGAGTTCGTCCCGATCCCCGAGGTCGCCCGGCTCGTCCATGAGTACAGCCTCAAGCCTTCCAGCTTCACGAAATGGGTCCGGCCGCTGCGCCGCGCCCCGAAGCTCGACCCGCATCCCGAGCTCATCGCCGGCACGAAGGGGGCTTCCCCGGTGAAGGCACACGCCTGAGATGACGATGGCCGCGGCCGTGAGCGATTGGGTTCTGGAGGACGGGCTCTTCGTCGAGCCACGTCTGAAGGCCGCCGGCCTGCGGCACGGGATGACCGCGGCTTCGGCGGGGGACATGGGCCGGCCCGAGCTCCGGGCCGCGTTCGGCGCCCCGGTTACCCTGAAGCAGGTCCACGGTCGGACCATCCTGCGCGCGGCCCCCGACGCCGACGGGCGCGAAGGCGACGGGCTGGTGTCGCGCGGGCCCGGCCCCGCGGTCGGGGTCTACTCCGCCGACTGCCTGCCCGTCCTGATGTGGTCCGACGACGGAGCCGTCGTGGGCGCGTTCCATGCGGGCTGGCGCGGGCTGGCCGCGGGGATGCTCGAAGCCGCCGCGGCGTCCTTCGAGGGGCCCGTCTCGGCCGCCGTCGGCCCGCACATCGGGGCCTGCTGCTACGAGGTCGGTCCGGAGCTGGAGCCCCGCTTCGCCCCGTCGAGCTTCTCGCGCGACGGCGCGCGGCTGATGCTGGACCTGGGCGCTGAGGCCCGGGTGCGCCTGCGCGCGGCCGGGCTGGAGGACTCCCGCATCGGCGTCTCCGGACTGTGCACCGCCTGCCGCCCGGAGCTCTTCAGCTGGCGCCGAGACGGCGTCCGGCGGAACATGATGGCCTTCATCGCCCCGCTATGAAGATCGAGGACCTCGGCCGGACCTGCCTGCGCTCCGTCGAGCCGTACCGTCCCGGCAAACCCATCGCCGAGGTCCAGCGCGAGCTGGGGCTCAAGAAGGTCGTGAAGCTGGCGTCCAATGAGAACTCGCTGGGCGCCTCCCCGAAGGCGCTGGCCGAGATGCGCCGGGCCGTCAAAGACTCTTATCTCTATCCCGAAGGCGCCAGCCCGCTGCTGCGCCGGGCCCTGGCCGCCGCCCACGGGGTCTCCGAGCCCCAGGTCATCATCGGCAACGGCTCCGACGAGGTCATCCGCCTGCTGTGCGAGGCCTTCCTCGGCCCCGACGACGAGGTGGTCTGCTCCCAGGCGGGCTTCATCCGCTTCAAGCAGCAGTCCATGCTGATGGGGGCCGGGGTCGTCGAGGTCCCGATGCGGGGGGTCACGCACGACCTCGAGGCGATGGCCCGGGCCATGACGAAGCGCACGAAGCTGGTCTTCGTGGCCAGCCCCAACAACCCGACCGGGACCTACAACACGCAGGCCGAGGTGGAGGCCCTCCTGGCGGCCCTGCCCCCCGAGTGCCTGCTGGTCCTCGACGAGGCCTACGCCCACTACGCCGCGGGCCTCCCCGGCTATCCCGCCAGCCTCCCCGGGCTCGTGAAGCGCTGGCCGAACCTCTTCGTGCTCAGGACCTTCTCGAAGGCCTACGGCTTGGCGGGCCTGCGGGTCGGCTACGGCGTGGGCGACGCCGGCGTCGTCGCCTGGCTCGACCGCATCCGGATGCCCTTCAATGTCGCGTTGGCCTCTCAGCGGGCCGCGCTGGCGGCCCTGCACGACGAGGCGTTCCTCCGCCGCAGCGTGTCCGTCAACGCGAAGAACCGCCGGGCCCTGGTCGGCGCGCTGTGCGCGGCGGGGCTCAAGACCGCGGAGTCGGCGACGAACTTCCTGCTCTGCGAGAGCCCGCTGCCGGGGGCCGAGCTCTTCAAGCGCCTGCTCGCGCGCGGGGTCATCGTGCGCCCCCTCGACGAGTACGGGCTGGCGAAGCATGTTCGGATCTCGGTCGGTTCGACCGCCCAGAACCGCTTCCTCCTGGCGGCCCTCGGGAAATCCCTGCCGGAGGCGCGCTGATGGCGTCGCGTAAGAGACGGGGCAAGGTCATCGCCATCGACGGCCCCGCCGGGGTGGGGAAGTCCACCATCGGGACCTTGGTGGCCAAGGAGCTCGGCTACCGCTTCATCAACACCGGCGAGATGTACCGGGCCCTGACCTGGAAGGCGTTGGAGGCGGGCGTGGATACGCGCGACGCCGCGGCCCTGACGCGGCTCGCCAACACCGTCTCCTGGGACTTCAAGACCAACGAGGACGGCGTCATCATCCGCACCGTCATCGACGGCGAGCCGGTCACGACCCAGATCCGCGAGGAGCGGGTCGGGATGAACTCCAGCCTCGTGGCCGGGGTCCCCGGCGTGCGCAAGAAGCTGCGCGCGCTCCAGCGCGGGCTCGGCGACGAAGGCGCCATCGTGATGGAGGGCCGCGACATCACGACCGTCGTGTTCCCGGACGCGGACCTCAAGGTCTACCTCGACGCCTCCATAGACGAGCGGGCGCGGCGCAGGACCAAGCAGCTGCGCGCGTCCGGCAAGAAGGCGGACCCGGTCAGGATCAAGGAATCCATCGTCCAGCGCGACATGCAGGACCTCCAGCGCCGGATCAACCCCCTGCGCCAGGCCGAGGACGCCGTCGTCATCGATTCCACCACGCTCACGATGCAGGAAGTCGCCGGCCGCATCCTGGAGCTCGTGCGAGGGGGGGGAAGTGCCGGACGGTGACCTCCCGGGGAACGCCGGAGTTCCGCCTCGCCTGCCTCCTCGTGCGGGCGGTCTTGAGCGCGGCCAAGGGCATCGTCTGGGAGGGGCTGGAGAACATCCCTCCCACGGGGCCGCTGATCGTCGCCGCCAACCACGTTTCGATGATCGACCCGCCCTTGGTGGGGCTGGCCGTCAGCCGCGTGCGTCTGCCGAACTTCGTCGGCAAGGCGGAGCTGTTCAGCTTCCCGCCGGCGGGCCTGGTCTTCCGCCGGATAGGCGTCATCCCGCTCGACCGCAGCCGGGGGGACGTCAAGGCCGTCCGGGGCGCGCTGTCGGTGCTCCAGAGCGGCGGCTGCATGGTGCTCTTCCCGGAGGGGACCCGGTCGCGCACGGGGGCCCCCGGGCGCCCCAAACCCGGGGTGGCGATGCTGGCCCGGGAGGCCCGCGCCAGGGTCCTGCCCGCGCGCGTCTTCAGGACGGAGTCGCTGTTCGGGCCGGGGCCGTTCACGGTGCGCTTTTCGACGACCATGGAGCCCCCGTCCGGCACGGGCGGACGCTCCGAGGACCGGGCTTACGCCGAATCGGTGATGGAGAACATACTCAAGATTTGAGAACGACGACCGTCCCGCGTTGAGGGACCCAGGAGAATGCGATGACCGACGAAATCCAGGAGCGCGAGGACGCGCAAGAAGCCGAAGGGGAGAGCATGGAGGCCCTCCTCAAGGAGCATACGGATTTCCACGACAAGCTCGCCAAGCGCGAGGTGGTCTGGGTCAAGGTCATCCAGGTCGGGGCCGAGAACGTCCTGGTGGACATCGGCGAGAAGAACGAGGGGGTCATCCCCCTCTCGGAGTTCCCTGCGGACGAGAAGCCCGCGGCCGGGCGCCGGGTCCCCGCCGTGCTCGTGCGAAAGGGGCGCGGAGACTCCCCGACCACGCTCTCGGCGGAGAAGGCCCGCTGGCAGCTCGGCTGGGAGACCGTGCTCAAGGCCCATGCCGAGAAGCAGCGGGTCAAGGGCAAGGTCAAAGGCGCGGTCAAGGGCGGCTTCCTCGTCGACGTCAGCGGCGTCACCGGCTTCATGCCGGCGTCGTTGGCCGACCTGCGCCCCGTGCGCAAGCCCGAACTGCTCGTGAACACCGGGGTGCGCTGCTACATCGTCGAGCTGGACAAATCCAAGGGGCAGATGATCCTCTCCCGGAGGGCCGTCCTCGAGGAGGACGCCTCCAAGCGCCGCGATAAGATCCTCGGCGAGATCTCGGTCGGCATGGTCCGGGTCGGACGGGTCACCCGGATCGGAGAGCCGGGCGTCTTCGTCGACGTGGGCGGCCTCGAAGGCCTCGTCCACACCGAAGACGTGGCGTGGAAGGACGCCGAAGAGGCGAAGAAGAAGCTGGAGCGGGGGGCCAAGCTGCGCGTCAAGGTCGTCAAGGTGGAGGACGGCAAGGTCTCGCTGAGCCTCAAGCAGCTGGTCCCCCATCCCGCCGACGCCCTGCGCAAGAAGTACCCCATCAAGGGCGTCGTGAAGGGCGTCGTCGCCGAGGTCCTCAAGGAGGGCGTCCGGATCAAGCTCCAGAAGGGAGACCCGGCCTTCTGCCCGCTGCGCGAGCTGCCCACCGAGGGCGGCGACCCGACGGGCGGCCGGCCTCGGGACCGGGACTTCGGCGCCGGGCCTTCGTTCGGAGGCCGCGGGGACAAGCGCGACCAGCTGCCCCCCATCTGGCCCAAGGTGGGCGACGAGATCGGCGGCATCGTGCTGGGCGTCCACCAGCCCACCTACGAGGTCCTGGTCTCGATCCGCCGCTACGACTCGATCCAGGAGCGCAAGCAGGTCGCCAAGTACATGCGCGGCGCTCCGCCGCTGACGCTCGGACAGCTGCTCAATCCCGACGCGGAGTAACGCGCTGCCAAGCCTGCGCCGGACGGTCGCCGCCTTGTTGGCGGCGGCTGTCGCGTTTCCCGCGCCGTCGGCCGCCCAGTTCGGGCAGAACCAGGTGCGCCTGCGGACCTTCGATTGGAAGGCTTCCGACACCGCGCACTTCCGGGTCCATTCCTATGGGGGGGACGCCGCGACCCCTCCCTTCGCGGCGTCCGTGCTGGAGCGCTCCTACGACCGGCTGTCGAAGGCCTTGGGCGTGTCCTGGGACGAGAAGAACCGCAAGCCGTTCTTCCTCTACTCCAGCGTCAACGACATGCAGCAGTCGAACATCGTCGAGGTGGGCGACGGCACCGGCGGCGTCACCGAGGCGTTCAAGGACCGCTTCATGGTCTTCCACGACGGCAGCCGCCAGTGGCTGGACCTCGTGGCCACCCATGAGCTGACCCACGTCTTCCAGTACCACGTGCTGGTCAGCGGCTGGTGGCGTTCGGGCCGGATACTCAAGGCCATCGTCTATCCGCTCTGGCTGATGGAAGGCATGGCGGAGTTCTTCTCCTGGGGGCTGGAGGATACCTCCGGCGAGACATTGGTGCGCGACGCGGCCAGCTCGGGAGGCCTCATCCCGCTCTGGAAGCTGGAGCATTTCAGCCATCTGAAGCCCCACCAGGTGCGGCTGGCCTACGAATCCGGCGAGAAGGCGCTGGAGTTCCTCGAGGGCGAGTACGGGGAGGGCAGCGTAAGCCGGATGCTGCACCTCTTCGAATCGCACTTCGAATCCAGCTCCGTGCTGGCGGAGATCACCGGCCTGGACATCTTCGCCTTCGACAAGAAGTGGCGGGAGTTCGAGGTGGAGCGGGCCGCGCGCCGCATACGCCTCGAGGGACTGAGGGAGCCCGAGGCCTACGGCCCCGCGCTGACGCGGCCCGCGGGCGAGCTGCCGGAGTACAACTCGAGCCCGGTCTTCACGCCGGACGGCAAGACGATGGCTTGGGTCTCCACGCGCGACGGCTTCCCTCCCCAGGTGATGGTCCGGGACCTCGCCTCGGGGCGCTCCCGCGCCGTGATGAGCCACGACGTCCGGGTCGAGACCGTGATGCTCGGGAACTTCGACAACGTCTCGCGCGTGCTGGCGATGTCCGCCGACGGCCGGACCCTGGCCTTCACGGGGACCAAGAACCACAAGGACTCCCTCTGGCTGCTCGACCTGGCCTCGCGCCGCATGCGGCGCCTCGAGCTCCCCGGGTTCCAGACGCTCACGCAGCCGGCCTTCTCCCCCGACGGCGCGAGCATCGCGTTCTCTGGGATGCGCGACGGGGTCACCGACATCTGGAGGGTCGGCGTGGCCGACGGCGCCCTGAGCCGCGTCACCGACGACCCGCAGGACGACCAGACCCCCGCCTTCTCCCCCGACGGGACCTGGCTGGTCTACACCTCCGAGGTCGAGCGTCCGGACACGGCGATGCTCTACCAGCGCCGGCTCCGGCGCGTGGAGCTGCGCGACGGGACCTCCCGCGTCCTCGCCGAGCTCCCGGGCTCGGCCCGCGACCCGGTGGTCTCCCCCGATGGGAGCAAGGTCCTCTTCGCCCTGCAGGGCGGGGGGCTCTACGACCTCCATGAGCTCGACCTCGCCTCGGGCCGGGTCATCCGGCTGACCCGCTCCATCGGGGCCGCGTACACGCCGGTCTATGCCCCGGGCGGCGACATCGCCTTCGCAGCGCTGCGCCGCGGCGGCATCCACCTGCACCGGGGTCCGCGCTCCGGGTTCGCCTCCGACGGGCCCGCGGCCGCGCCCGCGGGCGCGGCCGTCGAATCCAGCAGCGCTCCGCTGCGGGCCGTCCCGGCGGCCGTCCGCTCCCCGTTCTCGACGGACCTCTTCCTCCCCGCCTTCTTCTATTCCTCCGAAGGCGGGCTGTTCTGGACCTCCTACTACCAGGGCTCGGACCTGCTCGGCGACCATTCGGTCGCCGGGCTGGTCAGCTACGCCTCGGGCCAGGGCTACCTCGATTACCAGACCCAATACGACTACAAGCGTTGGAGGACGGGGCTCTCCGTCGGGGCGGTGGGGCGGCTGCGGCGGGACTTCCTCGACGCCGGCTCCGGCATCACGCAGGACGAGTCCGCACACGCCCAATACCTCCTCGCGTCGCGGCCCTTCGACCGGTACCAGCGCCTCGAAGCGACGCTGGCCTCCGTCACCGAATCCTATTCGAGCGTCTATACGCTCACGCGCCCGCACCGCGAGGCGCGCCTGGCCAGCGCCGCCTATGTGCGCGATACGGTCCGTGGGCGCTATCTGGTGGCCACCGCCGGCTCCAGGCTGCGGCTGGGCTACTCCGTCGCGCCCCGCGTCTTCGGGGGCAACAGCGTGCGCGAAGGCGTGTTCGCGGAGGCGCACCGCTTCATCCCGACGGGGGGCCTCAGCGCGCTGGCCCTGCGCGGGGCGGCTTCCGGCTTCTGGGGCCCGGACCCGCCGCAGTTCGTCCTCGGCGGCATCGGCGGGGTGCGCGGCTACGGCCGCTCGACGACCATCGACTCGGGCAGGGCCGGCGCGGTGGCGACCGCGGAATGGCGCATCCCGGTGCTGCGCAACCTCGACTATTACATGTGGTACATCTTCCCGGATTTCTATTTCAAAGCCGTCTCGCTGGCGCTGTTCAGCGACGCGGGGACGGCCTGGGATTCCGAGCCGCAGCTCCGGGCCACCCGCCTCAACGACCTGCGTCATTCCTACGGCGGGGGGCTGCGCGTCCATACCTTCATCCTGCAGCTCTTCCCGCTCGTGCTGCACTTCGACTATGCGCAGCGCTCGACGAGCGATGGCGGGGTCTTCTACGTCTACCTGGGGCCCCTCTTCTAGTATGATGGGCCACATGGCAGGACGCATAGGGGGGGTTTCCAGCTCGGCCCTCGCCGCGCGCTTCGGCACGCCGCTCTACGCCTATGACGGGGACGCCCTCCGCGGGCGCTACCGCCGGTTTGCCGACGCTTTCTCCCGGCGTCCCCCCCTCATCTGCTACGCGCTGAAAGCCAACCCGCTCAAGGCTCTGGCCCGCATCCTGGCGCGCGAGGGCGCGGGATGCGACGTGGTCAGCGGCGGAGAGCTGGCGCGCGCCCTGGCGGCGGGCTTCCGACCGGACCGCATCGTGTTCTCAGGCGTGGGAAAGTCCGAGGACGAGATGCGTTCCGGCCTGCGCGCCGGGATCAAGGCCTTCAACGTGGAGTCCGCGGCGGAGCTGGCGCTGCTCGCCCGCGTGGCGGGCCGCTTCGGGAGGCCGGCCCGGTTCGCCGTCCGCATCAACCCCGGGATCCGCGCAGGCGGCCATGCCCACATCGTCACGGGCGTCGCGGCGACCAAGTTCGGCGTGGAATCCTCCGAGGCCCTGGCGCTGTACCGGAATGCCGCCCGCGACCGCCGGCTGCGGGCCGTGGGCGTGCAATGCCACCTCGGTTCCCAGATCCTGTCGCCCGAACCCTATCGGAGGGCCCTGGCCGCCCTGCTTCGCATCGCAGACGCCGTCGGCCCACTGGAACACGTCGACCTGGGCGGCGGGATGGGCGTCGGCTACGACGGGGGGGCCGGCCTCTCCCCGGAGGCGCTGGCGCGCCGCCTGCTGCCCGCCCTGCGCGGCCGCCGCGAATCGCTGGTCCTGGAGCCGGGGCGTTGGCTGGCCGCCCCCGTGGGGACCCTGCTCTGCCGCGTGCTCTTCCTCAAGAGCTCGTCGCGGCGCCGGTTCGTCGTCGTCGACGCCGGGATGAACGACCTCCTGCGCCCGGCCCTCTACTCCGCCCGGCACCGCATCGCGGCCGTGCGGCCCAGCCGGGGCAGCCTCCTGGTGGACGTCGTGGGCCCGGTCTGCGAGACGGCCGACTACCTGGCCCGCGGGGTACGCCTGCCCCGCCTCGAGCCCGGCGACGTCCTGGCGGTGCTCGATGCCGGCGCGTACGGCAGCTCGATGGGCTCCCAGTACAATTCGCGCCCCCGCCCCGCCGAAGTCCTCATAGAGGGCCGCCGGGCTCGGTTGGTCCGGCGGCGCGAGCGGCTAGCGGACCTGACTCGCCATGAGCTCTGAGCCCGTCCCCCAGGAGCTCTACACGGAGGCCTATTACAAGGACTCCTGCGGGGGGTCAGAGTTCTACCGGCTCTACGGGCCGGCCGTGCCGAAGCCGCAGCTGGCCTATGCGTTGAGGCTGGGGGAGATCGGCGCGGGTCACCGGGTGTTGGACCTCGGCTGCGGCCGCGGGGAGCTCCTCCACCATGCGCGGGAGGCGGGGGCGTTCGCGGTGGGCACCGACTATGCCGAGGCCGCCCTCGGGGTGGCCCGTGGGGCGGGAGGGGGGAGGGTCCTGCGCTGCGACGCCAAGGCCCTGCCGTTCATGGACGGGTCCTTCGACCGGGTCTTCCTGCTCGGAGTGGTGGACCATCTACACGACTGGGAGCTGAAGCTGGCCTTCTCCGAGATCGCCCGGGTCCTGCGCGGCGGGGGCCGGGCCGTGGTCCAGACCTGCGCCAACCGGCACCACCACAAGGCCTTGTCCTATGCGCTGAGGCGTTCCATCGCCGCCCTCCTGCGCCTCCCTGAGCCGTCCAAGCCCCGCTCGGACGAGGACGAGTCCCTGCATGTGAACGAGCACGCCTACGGCGACCTCGTCGGCTTCTTCGCCTCGATCGGCTGGACGGCGCGCGTCGAGGCGATGCCCAACTACAAGGCCCTCGCCGCGGAGCTCTACCCCGCCCCGAGGCCCGCCGACCTGCCCATCCGTCCCTACGGCCCATGGCGCTCGGCCTTGGCCCGGGCCGCGGTCCGCACCCCGCTGGGACGGGTGCTGGCCCGGGAGTTCTTCGTCGTGGCGCGGCCGCCCGCGCATGCGGGGAGGCCGCGATGACGCCGCCCGGGGCCGAGCGCGGGATTCGGCGCATCCTGATCGCCGAGGACAACCCCGTCAACCAACGCTTAGCCCTGGCGATGACCAGCGAGCTGGGCTATCCCGCCGATGTCGTGCCGGACGGGATGCAGGCCGTGGAAGGGGTCAAAACGGGCCGCTACGCCCTCGTCCTGATGGACTGCCAGATGCCCGTGATGGACGGCTACCAGGCCACAGCGGCCATCCGCGGGCTTCCCAGCCCCCTTAGCGCCATCCCCATCCTCGCCGCGACCACCAACGCCATGCCCGGAGACCGGGAGAAGGCCCTGCGGGCGGGCATGGACGACTATCTGACCAAACCCCTGCGGATAGGGGTTCTCGGCGCCGCCCTGGCGCGTTGGCTGGGGGAGTCCAAGCACATCCCGGAGCGGGGGGGAACACCTTCCATCGTCGAGGGAGGGGCGCTGGATGCCCTGCGTTCGCTGGGAGACGAGAGCCTGGTCAAGGAGATCGTAAAGACCTACCTCGACGACGCGCCTCGCCGGCTGGCCGAGCTGCGGGCGGGCCTGGAGGCCGGCGACGCCGACAGGGCGCTCAGGGCCGGGCATACCCTCAAAGGCGCGAGCCGGAGCGTCGGGGCGGCCGCATTGGGAGACCTGTGCCAGGAGGTCGAGGCGCTCCTGAAGGGCGGGGACCTGGCGCAATCCAGGCTTCTGTTGCCGCAGCTCGAAGAGGAGTTCTCCCGGGCACGCGCGGCGCTGGAGAGGCTATAATCCCCGCAGGGGGGCTGCCATCATGTCCAAGAAGAAGAAGCGCCAGCTCGAAGCGGCTCAAAAGACCACGGGGGGGGATGTCCCCGCCCCTGCGCCCTCCGACGGGGGGGAGTCCCTCTCCTCGACGGGCCTCAAGACGATGGCGGCGGGCGTCGTCCTCGCCGCAGCGGGCTTCTTGGTCCTTACCAGGGCCGATTCCATGGGCCGGAACTGGGCGGCCACCCTCTCTCCGTTTCTGATCCTCGGCGGCTACGCCGTCGTGGGGTGGGGAATCTTCCGTGACGACCCCGCTGCTCCACCCCCCTCCCAACCCTAAAAAAACCACCTAAGACCGTTCGGGCGCTTCAAATCTTCCTGCTTGGTTTTTCCCGTTGGGGTCGCCCGGCTTCCGCGGTCTATTTGCCTTGACCCCCAAAAACCATCAAGCCTTTCATGGTCTTTTTGACCGGGCCCATTTTTTAGCCGTCCATTCCCCCAGCCTTCCATGGTCTTTTCAGATCAGAGTTGCCTTTGGCCTCCAGCCGTCCGTTTTCCCCAGTTGGTTTTTTCAACCCCTCTCCCAAGGACGGTTTTTAGGGTATCCGGATACCCCGGAAACTGCCTGGCCGGGGGGGTGCCTTTCATGGTTTTTTGGCCCCTCCGCCCCGGGGGTTCCAGGGACCGTTTTCAGGGTATCCAGGTACCCTGAAACTTGCCTCCGCTCCGGGGTCCGTTTAATGGTTTTTTGGGGGTCTCCTGGCTGCTCCCCGGGTTGGCAGCATTTTGCCTGGATCCGACCCCCGGCCAGGCTGATTTTGGGGAGCTGCCCCCAGGCGCTCGAGTGCTAATTTAGGAATCTTCACACGGCGTGTTAGCGAACGGATATTTCTCGAGGCAAAAGAGGTGTTTTTCGACGCAATCTAGATTGAATTCAAGCCAGCGCCCAGCAATCCTGTCCGGGTCTTAACGTAACATAATATATATTATCATTAGTACCAGGCTCGGGCCGCCAGGCCCCGGAATCGGCAAGTTGCCGAGAGGGTCAGACCCTGAATTGCCATTTGCAAGCGGCAGGGGGTCGGGCTAGGCGGCGGGTTGGATGTGGGCGGAGAGGCGCTGGGCCAGGCGCCAGCCCTTGGCTAGGCCCGGACCGGAGAGCTCGTAGCAGCGGGCCCGGCGGGTTCCGGAGGCCAGGATTTCGCCCTGGGTGACCGCCAGGTTTATGGTTCGGTCCACCCTGGTTATGGGGTAGCCGGAGGCTCGCAGCCAGCGCGCTATCTGGCTGGCTGTAGGCTTGCTCTGGCGCAGGAGGCTGCGCGCGGCCGCCAGCAGGATCAGGCAGGCATCCCGTTCGGCTCCCGGTCCTTCCAGCTTGCTACGCAGTTGGATGACGGGCCCCTTGGTCTCAATGACTATATCCCAGGCCGGCTCTTGGGGCGTTTCCGGGGCCCCGGCGGCCGTTCCTGTGGGGGGCGGGCGCAGTGAATCGATGAAGTGGTGGCGCTCTCCGGAGATGAAATCCGGGGTGCCTTCCGCTTCGAATTCAGCCCCATCGGGCAAGCGGAGCCGTAGGCGGTGGTTGGGCTCGGCGGGCACGACCTGATTATGGCAGGAAAAAAAGTTCCAGTCAACAAGGCTGGGTATAACCCTGTGATTAGTGGGACAGAGTGTTTTATGCCACAACAGAAGGCATTAACTATGACTTTAAAGACGACATTAATTATGTGTTTAAGACATTAACGCCTACTTTAAGACTTAGACCCTGTGGATGACCCTGGGGATAGCCGCTGTTGAAGGACTCCGGGAGGGCGGCCCCCCCTCCCCGACGGGAAAGGGGTGGACGAGAGAGGGGGCGGCGCCGATGCGCGGGACGAGTCTGGGCGGCTGGAGTCGCGCAGGAAAGGGGCCTGAGAACCCCTATGTTGCGTTGGATTAGAAGCGGCCGGAGGCTTCGAGCATGTACCGGCGGGCCGAGGGCTTGCCGGGGTCGAGTGCGGCGCCGCCCTTGAAGAAGGCGGCGGAAAGCCGGATGGTCAGGCGGTCGCGGATGTCGTGGCGCAGGCGGATGTCCATCTCGGTCCCGAGGCCTCTGGAGGCCCCCCCGCGCTCGGCCTGGACAAGGTAGTAATCGAAGTCCAAGACGATGTCCCGCCAGGCGGGCGGGGTGGCCCCTAGGCCGATGATGACGAGGCCGCTGGAGCCCCTCTGGAGGCCGTTGGCTGTGGCCGTGGACTGGCCGCCGAAGGCGTCATAGGGGGTGGCGGCGAAGAGGTCTCCGAAGCCCTCGCGCTCGAGGCCGTCGAAGCGCTTGCCGTGGGAAGGGAAGAAGGCTTCATCGGTGCTCGGCGTCCCGCCGTCGTCGCCGGAGCCTCGGGCGAAGCTCATGCGGGCGATGCCCTCGACCTTCTTCCCGGTCGTCTTCGAGCGGTAAAACGTCTGCCGCCACTTGGCCTTGACGACCTGGGCGTTCCCGTTATAGGTGATGTGGTTGCCCGGCGCCCCGGGGCCGGTGGGGGTGGCGGCCCCCCTCTGCAGGGCGGCCTCGCCGTCGAAGACCAGGGGGCCGTAGCGGAGCTGGTAGCTGAGGCTGGAGAACCAGCGCGTGGCCTTGCTGGCCGTCACGCAGCCCGCCGTGACGGCGGGAGCGACGGCCGACCGGCAGCCGGCGGCGGCCACGGTCTGATCGCGCTTGTCGCGCTCGAAGAGCTGGTTGAGCCGCCAGGTCCCTTCCGAGGGCAGCTCCAAAGTGGCTCCGAGGACGTCCAGGGCCCCCGGGCCGGACATCGGGTGGGCGGCCTGGAAGACGAAGCCCTCCGCGCTCATCCCCCACCAGGGCAGGCGTCCCTTGGCGGCGATGCCGGACAGGCCGGCTCCGTTGTCGTCGAGGAGCAGCCCGCTGCCCTGGGTGAAGGACTGCCGCCCGAAGGTGACGTCCCAGGGGATTCCGCCCAGGTTATGGGTCTGCAGGGCGGCGTTCTCGAGGAAGGGGATGTAGGTCGCGTTCGGGTAGGCTGCGGCGGCCTTGTCGAACGGGGCCGAGAAGGCCGTCGTTGAACCCATGACGCCGACGGCCCGCAGCTTGACGGCGATGTCCATCGTCTGGGTCTCCCCCCGGCGCTCGCCCAGGGGGATGTTCTTGAAGACGAAGCCCAGGCGGGTGGACTGGCTGAGGAAGGATGAGCCCTCCTTCGAGCCGCCTGCCATGCGCACGCCCTGGTAGGACAGGGCGCGCATCCGGTGCTCGGCCGTGACGTCGAGGCCGGCCGCGGAGGCGCCGGAGGCCCAAAGGGCGAGCAGGCCGGCGGCCGACACGAACGCGCGCGTTCGGAGCATCGGCGGGAATGCTAGCAAAAAAGAAGAACCCCCGGCGGCAAGCCGCCGGGGGTTCCCTTAGACCGTTTCCCGGATCAGAACTTGATCGAGAAGTCCGCGAACGCCATCGTCGCCGGGTTGTTCCCGGTGTTGATGGCGGCCGTGTTGGTGTTGCCGATCGCCTGCTTCACCACGCCGCCGGGCTGGAAGACCGAGCCGCCCACGCCGAACATGACGTTCTCGGAGTGCTTCCAATCGGCCGTCAGGCCGTACTCGCTGCCCAGGTGCTTGGCGCCGCGCTGCGCCGCCAGGGCGGCGGTCGTGTCGGTGACCCGCTGCAGGTTGTAGTGCCAGAACTGGCCGCCGACCGTCAGCTTCTCCCACGCCGCCGGCGTCACGTTGACGCCGAAGCCGTAGACCACCCGGTTGTTGAGGCCGTTGGTGGCGATGGTGCCCGCCGCCGAGCCGTTGCCCAGGTTCTGGGCGGCCTGCAGCGTAGAGCCGGAGAACCGCCGGTTCATGATGCCCGGGCGGTAGTCCGAGGCGATGGCCTGGAAGCCCTCGTTGCGGGCTTCCATGTCGCTGGAGCGCCCGGTGCCGTAGCCGAAGTTGACCCACGGCGCCAGAGCCCCGAGGCTGCCCAGCTCGGCGTTGTAGCCGGCGTCGAACAGGAACGCCTTGCCGATGTAGTTCGAGGAGTTCGCTTCGCAGCCGCGGACCGTGCAGGCCGCCGCCGCCGCGGTGGCGGGGTTGCGCATCTCGCCGCTGTTGGCCGCGATGTCCAGCCCCAACCAGCCGCCCATGGCCTCGCCGCGCAGCTTCACGCCGTAGACCCACAGGTTGTCGTTCATACCGGACGCGCCGGCCGCGCCCGCGTTGAGGGGAGCCACGCCCAGCTGTCCGGCGCCCTGGATGACCCGGTTCCAGACATAGGTATGGGCCTTCATGGGCAGGCTCTTCCACAGGATGTCGAAGCCGCGGACGTTGGTGTCAGCGGCGCCGCCGCCTCCCGGAGCCAAGCTGCCGCTCTGGGCCGTCTTGGCCGCGAGGCCGGAGAAGGCCATCCAGTCGTTGGCGATGTCGAAGCGCGCCGCGTCCAGCGCCGTGACATAGAGGCCGTAGTGGTCCTTCGGGCCCGCGTAGAAGACCAGGTCGCCGGCGTCGCCGTAGTACTGCCGGCCCAGCGTCGTGTCGACATGCCCGAAGAGCTTGTCGATGGTCACGGCCGCCCGGTCCAGGTACACGTTGCCCAGCACGCCGGTGGCGGCCACGCCGTTGACGCTCTGGCCGCCGGCCGCGCCCTGAGCGGTGCCCAGGTTGCCGGTTCCGCCCCATGCGCGGTCGTTCTTGCGCAGGGTGACCAGGGAGTGCACGTCATCGAGCAGGTCCCACTTGAGGTCGGCCATCAGGCGAGTCACGACCGAACCGATGCGGTCCTGGCCCGTGATGGCGGCGCCGCCGATGGTATCGCCGCGGGTGGTGAAGTCGTGCGCGTTGCGAGACGACGTGGTCTGAATGTCGAGCGACCCGCTGACCTTCAGGTTCTTGAGGATTTCGGCACTGGCCGGCCCGGGGACTAACAGGGCCACTGCAAGCGTCGTACCCAGCAGTTTCTTCATTTGAGGTATGACCTCCCTCTATTTTTCGTTTGCATCCCTTTCGGGGACGTACTCACCGGCTCACGCATCCCCTCGCCGCCGGCATGACCGTCCAGCGGACCGCCCAGTCGGCGGCGGGATGCTACGACCAACGAGGGGCCCAACCTCGGGCCACCCCTGCCAAAGGGCCAGAACTCCCTGTGGCAAACCTGTGCGATTCTAGACAAACAGGTATTTAATGTCAAGCTATTGTCACATGTCCTTATTGGTCCGTTGTCGGTTACCCCGCCCCCTTGAGTGTTGTTGAGTGTTGTTTGTTAACCACCCTCCGTCGAGGCCGGGGCATAAAAAAGCGCCGGGCTCAGACGGCAAGCTCGGCGTTCCCAACGACGGCAAAAGTGTATATGAATCGCGGGGGGGCGTCAAGCCCCAGACTTGTCCAATACAGAATGAGCCTGAAATCCGGGCGATTCCAACACAGAATGAGCCTGAAAGAGGCACGGCGGAGGGCCCCCAAAGGATCGAGCGAACCCCGCGGGGGTCCGCTCGGGGTCGGCGCTACCCGCGCC
>JACRDU010000033.1 GCA_016218495.1 Elusimicrobiota bacterium | reverse complement strand
CCCGGCAGCGCCACGGCGGGCGCCGCCGAGGCCCGGGGAGCCCCCGCGGAGGGAGGCGCGCTCGGAGCGGGGACGGCCAGCGGCGCGCTCAGGGCGGGCAGGGCGGACGGGGCCAGGCCGACGGAGGCCGTGGGCAGGACCGGGGCCGCCCCCGCGGCGCCGGGGGTGACGGGGGCCAGGGCCGGCGGGGCTTCGACCACCCGCTGCGCCAGGGCGGGCGACGCCAGGACGGCCAGGGCCAGCGCCAGGGGGCTCATCTCAGCGGCACGCCCCGAAGAAGCCCACCGAGAAGAAGTTCGTCCCGGCGCTCTTGCCGCTGCGGTACTGCTCGACCAGGGCCATCAGGGGGTCCTTGGTGTGCAGGTACAGGTGCAGGACAGGCTTCTTCTTGGTCTTGGGGTCGGGGCGGACCAGGACGCGCGTCAGGGTGAACTCCTCGACGAGCTCGCACTCGGTGCACTTGGTCTTCTCCGAGAGCATGGAGACCTCGTCGGAGAAGACCTCAGCGAAGCCGCCGATGCTCATCGCGCGGACCATCCCCTCGTCGCCCTCCTCGCCCGCGCAGTTCTTGATCGGGTCGAGGTCGGCGCGGCGGATGGGCGGCTTGGTCTTGGACTCGAGGGTCTTGCGCAGCGACTTGAGCTCGAGCTTCTTGGCATAGAAGGCCGGCCGCTTCTTCTCCGGGACCTTCGCCGGGTCGAGCTCCATGTAGCGCGGGATGAGCTGGGGGTTGAGGTCGCTGGTGGGGGTCTTGGCGAAATAGTCGATGAGCTTCTCCTCCTCGGAGGCCGGCGCGGCGGCCTTCCCGGCCGCCCAGGCCGGGGCCGCCAGCAGCGCCGCGAGCAGGAGGGCTCCCATGCCCTAAGTATAGCCGCGCAGTCCCCGGCGCTCAACCGCGGGGGTGGTGCTTCTTGTGGGCCCGCTTGAGGGCGCCGGCGTCGAGGTGGGTGTAGATCTGGGTCGTCTGCAGGCTGGCGTGGCCCAGCAGCTCCTGGATGGAGCGGGCGTCGGCTCCGCCTCGCACCAGGTGGGTGGCGAAGGTGTGCCGGAAGAGGTGGGGATGGACCGGACGCCCCAGGCCGGCCCGCTTGGCCAGAGCGGTCAGGTCGCGCCAGAGCTGGGCCCTCGACAGGGCGCGGCCGCCGCGCCCCAGGAACACGGCCGGGTCGTGCGGGCGCGCGCCCCAGCGCTCCTCGCGGGCCCTGAGCCAGCGCTCGAGCTGCCGGACGGCCCGCTCATGCATCGGGACGAGGCGCTCCTTCGCGCCCTTGCCGAGCACGCGCAGCCAGCCTTCGGCCAGGTTGACGTACTCCGGCTTGAGCGAGAGGACCTCGGAGGCCCTGAGGCCGGTGGCGTAGAGGAGCTCGAGCATGACCTTGGCCCGCAACCCGTGGATGGTGCCGCCGTCGGGCGCCGTCAGGAGGAGCTCCATCTCCGCCGTGCTCAGGGCGTCGGGCAGGCGCTTAGGGATGCGCGGGGCCCGGAAGTCGCGCGTCGGGTCCTCGTCGACCCGCTCCTCGGCGGCCTGGAAGCGGTAGAAGGCGCGCAGGGATTCCATGCGCCGGAAAAGGGAGGCCGGGGACAGGCCCTTCTCCGACTTGGCGTGCCAGAGATAGTCGTCGAGCAGGGCGGAATCGGCCTTCAGCGCGTCCCGCCCCGCCAGCCAGGCGACGAAGTCGCGTAGGTCGGAGGCGTAGGCGGCGCAGGTGTTCTTGGAGAGGCCCCGCTCCAGGGCCAGGTGGCGGGTGAAGTCGGAGAGCAGCCAGTCCGCGTCAGGACGGGACGGGGGGCGGCCCGATGCGTCGGACCGCCCCCCGTCTTCGGCCGTCACGGGCTACTTCGCCGCCTTCTTGGACCCCTTCGCGGGGGCCAGGGCAATGGGCTCGTCGTCGGCCCCGGCCTCTTCCACGGGCTTCTGGGGCGACCGAGCGCTATCGCGAGGAAGTGCCGCCTCCGACGCCTTGGGGGCGGCCGCCCCGGGGGCGACCAGGAACTTCTCGCGCAGCGCCTTCTCCAGCCCCGCCGCGAGCACCGTGTTGTCGCGCAGGGTGGCCTTGGCGTTCTCACGGCCCTGGCCGATGCGCTCGCCGTTGTAGATGAACCAGGCGCCCGACTTCTCGATGAGGCCCGACTCCGCGCCCATGTCCACGAGGCAGCCCTCCTTGGAGATGCCGTAGCCGTGGATCATGTCGAAGGTGGCCTGCCGGTAGGGCGGGGCCACCTTGTTCTTGACCACCTTGACCCGGCAGCGCGCGCCGTAGACGACGTCGCCCTGCTTGAGGTTCTCGATGCGGCGGATGTCCATGCGCACCGACGCGTAGAACTTGAGCGCCAGGCCGCCCGTCGTCGTCTCGGGGTTTCCGAACATCACGCCGATCTTGTGGCGGATCTGGTTGATGAAGATCAGCGTCGTGCGGGTGCGGGCCAGGGTGGAGGTGAGCTTGCGCAGCGCCTGGCTCATGAGGCGCGCCTGCAGCCCCATGTGGGAGTCTCCCATCTCGCCCTCGATCTCGGCCTGCGGCACCAGCGCCGCCACCGAGTCCACCACGATGACGTCGAGCGCCCCCGAGCGCACCAGCTTCTCGGTGATCTCGAGCGCCTGCTCGCCGGAGTCCGGCTGGGTGATGAGCAGGCTGTCCGTGTCGACGCCCAGGGCCTTCGCGTAGGCCGGGTCCATCGCGTGCTCGGCGTCGATGTAGGCCGCTTGTCCGCCCGCCTTCTGCGCCTGAGCCACGACCTGCAGGGCCAGGGTCGTCTTTCCGGAGGATTCCGGGCCGTAGATCTCCACGACGCGCCCGCGCGGCAGGCCGCCCACGCCCAGGGCCAGGTCCAGGGAAAGGGCTCCCGTGGAGATGGTGTCCACCTTGGCCTTGGCCGCCTTGTCTCCCAGGCGCATGATCGCCTCGCGCCCGTACGCCTTCTCGATCTGCTGGAGAGCCAGCTCCAGAGCCTTCGCCTTCCCGTCACCGCTTTGCTGCGTCATGAAGTCATCCTCCGTGGGTTAACGACCTTCACGGCCTTCTATTATACAAATGTACAGTAACTTTGCAAGCCCCTCCCGGAAGCCCGCCGCGCCTATCTGAGTGGATTGAAGTAGCCCCTCTCCATGAGGGAGAGGGTGCTGCTCAGCTCCGTGCCCTTGCCGGACGGGTCGGGCTGCGCGGCGCTGGCGGCGGTGAGGACCGTGGCGGAGTCCCACCAGAAGTAGGTCTCGCCCTGCCGCCGGGGCTCGCCGTACTCCAGGGAGAGGTCTCCCACCAGGGTCTCCAGGGGCTTCTTCTTGCTGAAGGCACGGCCGTAAACGACCTCCATGCGGACCAGGCGGCCCCGCTTGAATCCGAGGACCATGGATTCCACGGCTTCGGGGATGTACTTGGCCTGGGCGCTCTGGATGATAATACGTTCGAGACCCCCGGAAGGTTCCCTCGATTTTGACCACTCCTGCTTCGGGGGGTAGATCGTCTTCACGTCTTCGACGCGGTCGCCGAGCTTGAGGTTCTCGAGATGCCTCTGGATGACGGCCGGGTCCTCGGCCCGCACCCCCGGAACCAAGCCCCCCGCCAGAAGCACCGCCAGCAGGAACGGTGTCAGACATTCGGAACTTTCGAAAGCTCTAGCAACCGCTCCAAACTTTCGAAAGTTCCGAATGTCTGACACCATTAGCGTGCGAGGCCGCCGCCGGCTTTGGCCCAGAGGCCGTCGTCGCCGCGGTAGTGCTTGTAGGTGGTCTTGCCCAGGCGCGCGATGAACTCCTTGGCGGTGGGATAGCTGTCGACGCGGCCGGTCAGGGTCACCAGCACATAGTCCCCGTTCGGGGAGAAGACGATGGCGGCGTCATGGCAGGAGCGCCGCAGCAGGCCGGTCTTGTGGGCGATCTGCCAGCCGGGCGGCAGATGCTTGGCCAGCCGGGAACGGGCGCGCTTGCGCTTGAGGATGTCGAGCATCAGCTCGGAGGCGAACCCGTTGACGACCTCGCCGCGGTAGATGCGCTCGAGGAGCGTGCCCATCTCGCGCGCCGTCGTGTAGTTCTCGGAGCGCACGAAGCCCGAGCTCAGGCGCAGGCCGTCGGGGTTGATCTCGGTGTAGACCAGGCCCATCTGCGGGAAGAACTGCTGCAGGAAGCCGATGCCGACCTCGTCGAGGAGCAGCATCATAGCGGTGTTGTCGGATTCCTTGATGAGCTTCTCGAGCAGGTAGCGGACCGTATAGGCCGTCCCGTCGCGGCTCCACTTGAGCGAGCCCGACCCGCCCATGCGGGTGGTGCGCCGGAGCTTGAGCTTGGAGTAGAGGGAGAGCTGGCCGCGCTGGATCTTCTCGAAGACCCCGACCATGATGGGCAGCTTGATGAGGCTGGCCGCCGGGAAGAGGTCGTCGGCGTGGTAGGACCATTCGTAGCCGCGCTGCAGGTCCTTGATGTAGAGGCCCGTGCGCCAGCGCTGGACGGCGGCGGCCTTCTCCAGCTCCCCCGTCATCGCGTCGAAGGAGGCACGGAAGGGGTCGTTGGCGGCGGGCGCCGCGGACGGCGGAGCGCCCATGGAGGCCTCGGCCGGGGCGCCGGGGTCGACGGGCGAACGCATCCCCGCCGCGGGGGCGGGAAGGCGGGGTTCGGCGGGGACGGCCCGGGTGGAGAGGATGCCTCCCGGCGCCATCAGGGCATAGAGCCCCGGGAGCGCTACGGCCAAGGCCGCCAGGGGGAGGCCCTGGCGGGGCGACGGCGACCACGAGAGGACCGACAGCAGCCCGTCCCGCATCCGGTCCAGGAGCGGGACGGGCTGCCGAGGGTCACTCGGCGTGGGCTGCCGTCTTGGTCGTGAAGACAAGCTTGTCGTCCTTCTTGTCGAAGTCGCAGAGGATGGTGGCCCCGGACTCGAACTTCCGGAGCAGCATGTCCTCGGCCAACGGGTCTTCGACCAGGCGCTGGATCGTGCGCTGGAGCGGCCGCGCCCCGTAGTTCGGGTCGAAGCCCTTCTCGACGAGCGCCGTCTTGGCGGCCTGCGTGAACTCGATCTTGTAGGCCTGGCTCTCCACCTTCTTGATGACGCGCTTGAGCATCATCTCGAGGATGAGCGTCATCTCACCCTCGGTGAGCGGGTGGAAGACCAGGATCTCGTCGATGCGGTTGATGAACTCGGGGTTGAAGACGCGCTTCACCTCGTCCATCACCGTGTCCTTCATCGACTTGTAGTCCTTCTCCACGGTGTCCTCGGACGGGACGAAGCCCAGGGACTTGCCCTTGGAGATCAGCCGCGCGCCGACGTTCGAGGTCATGATGATGACCGTGTTCTTGAAGGAGACCTTGTGCCCCAGGTTGTCGGAGAGGACGCCGTCCTCCATCACCTGCAGCAGGATGTTGAAGACGTCCGGGTGCGCCTTCTCGATCTCGTCGAGCAGCACGACCGAATACGGCTTGCGCCGCACGGCCTCGGTCAGTTGGCCGCCTTCTTCGTAGCCGACGTAGCCGGGAGGGGCGCCGATCAGGCGCGAGACCGCGAACTTCTCCATATACTCGGACATGTCGATGCGGATCATCGCGTCTTCGTTGCCGAAGAGACTGTCGGCGAGCGTGCGCGCGAGCTCGGTCTTGCCCACGCCGGTGGGCCCCAAGAACAGGAAGGAGCCGACCGGCTTCTTCGGGTCCTTG
>JACRDU010000035.1 GCA_016218495.1 Elusimicrobiota bacterium | reverse complement strand
GCCTGGCGCCGCTTCTCGACACCGGGGGCTGCGGGCCGGTGTCGAGGAAACCCAACCCTCGCGGCGGGCGGGCCTCTTTCCAGAGCCTTGAGGCGGCCCTGCGCCTCGCGGGGAAGGGTCTAGCCGACGGCATAGTCACTGCGCCGATATCAAAGGAGGCGTGGAAGTCGGCCGCCGTGCCCTTTCACGACCACACTGAGTACCTGGGGAAGATGGCGGGGGCCCCCGAGACGACGATGATGCTGATGGCGGGGGAGCTTCGCGCGGTGCTGGCGACCCGGCATATCCCCCTCTCGGAGGTCCCCGCGCGCTTGAGCGTTCGCGAGATCGTCTCCACCGGGAGGCAGGCGGCGCGAGCCCTTCGGGAGTCGCTCGGGATATCCCGCCCCAAGCTGGGCCTTTGCGCCTTGAACCCGCATGCCGGCGAAGGCGGGCTGCTCGGCTCGGAAGAGGAGCGGCTGCTCAAGCCTGCGGTGAAGGAACTGCTGCGAAGCGGCCTCGCGATCTCCGGTCCGATCCCCGCCGACACGGCCTGGGCCGAGCACGCCGAGGGCCGCTACGACGCGCTGATCGCCTTGTACCATGACCAGGCCCTGATCCCGCTCAAGCTGCGCTCCCGCTACGGGGTCGTCAACTGGACGATCGGCGCGCCTCTGGTGCGGACCTCGCCCGGGCACGGGACCGCCTTCGACGTCGCCGGCAAGGGGAATGCCGATCCGACCGCGACGATCGCGGCGGCCCTCTGGGCGGCGCGAGTCTGCCGACGGAGGATGTCGTGAGCCTTCTCCTGGCGATGGCCCTTTCGGCCCTCGCGGCCGAGGGCCGCCTGCCCGCCAAGGAGGTCGTCGACAAGGCCAACAAGGTCCTGCGCGGCGACTCCTCCCACGCCCGGGTCACGATGCGCATCGAGACGCCGGAGTGGAGCCGCGAGCTCGAGCTGGAGGCCTGGCACAAGGGAAGGACCCGGGCCCTGATCGCGATCCACGCCCCGCCCAAGGAGAAGGGGACCCGGACGCTGCGCCGGGACGAGGAGATGTGGATGTGGATGGCGCGCGTCGAGCGGCTGCTCAAGATCCCGCCGACGATGATGCACTCCTCCTGGCAGGGATCGGACTTCAACTTCGAGGACATCGTCAAGGCCGACTCGATCGTCAAGGACTACGAGCACAGGATCGTCGAGGTCAAGCCGGGGGACGGCTACGACCGTTACCGGATCGAGGCCATCCCCAAACCCGACGCGCCGGTCGTCTGGGGGAAGGTGCTCTTCGACGCCGGCGTCTTCCCGGACGGCTGGGTCATCCCGCTGCGCGAGGAGGACTACTCCGAGCGCGGCGAGCTCATCCGCACCATCGCGCTGGACCTAGTCAAGGAGATGGACGGG
Organism: Elusimicrobiota bacterium; assembly: GCA_016218495.1. Classification (GTDB taxonomy): domain Bacteria; phylum Elusimicrobiota; class Elusimicrobia; order UBA1565; family UBA1565; genus SCTT01. Next base: position 35,217 of record JACRDU010000035.1, on the reverse strand, counting down.
CGGCGCGTGCCCACCCGCCTGGAGTGCGTGCCCACGCGCACCCCGGGGCGCAAGACCGTGCTCGAATACAAGCTCATCGACTTCGACCTGGACCTGGACGACTCGTTCTTCAGCGTCAGCCGCCTGCAGAAATGACGGGGTGGGCCGTCTGGACCTTGGCTTGGCGCAACCTCTGGCGCAACCGCCGCCGCAGCGCCCTGACCGTGCTCTCGGTGGCGGCGGGCCTGACCGGGCTCCTCTTCGGGCAGAGCCTGGTGCAGACCATCCAGGTCCAGCTGGTCGAGAAGTCCACCGGCATCCATACCGGGCACATCCAGGTGCTCGACGAGGCCACCGCCGACCCCAAGTTCCCCGACCGCTGGATACGGGGGGCCGACGCCGTCGAGCGGGCCGTGCGCGGGCTCCCGAACGTGTCGGCCTTCGAGCGCAGGCTGGTCGTGACCGGGCTGGCCTCCTCCAAGAAGGAGTCCGCGGGGGTCCTGGTCTGCGGCGTGGAGCCGCGCCGGGACCCCAAGGTGCTGTCCATCTCCACCTACCTCTCCCAGGGGGCCTTCCTCGAGCCCGGGGGCGACGGCGCCTTCGTCGGCGACACCTTGGCCGCCCAGCTGGGGGTGAAGCTGGGCGACGAGGTCGTGCTGATGGCCACCGGCGTCGACGGCTCGCTCGGGGCCGAGCTGGCGACGGTGACGGGCATCTTCAAGACCGGCTCGCACACCTTCGACGCCTCCATCATCTATGTGGACATCGGCAAGGCCCAGACCCTGCTCTCCGCCGACGCCCAGGCCAACGACTTCGTGCTCCGGCTCGAGGACCCCTCGCGCCTGTCCGAGACCCGCGGGCTCTTGGCCGCGGCTCTCAAGGGCCAGCCGGTCCGGGCGGCGACCTGGGAGGAAATCGACTACGAGCTGGTCGGGGTGCGCGAGTACCAGGACGCCCTGCTGCGCATCGTGCTCGCCGTCGTGTTCGTCATCGTCGCGCTGGGCATCCTCAACACCCTGCTGATGTCGATGTACGAGCGCCTGCGCGAGTTCGGCCTGCTGATGGCGCTGGGCGCCCGACGGGAGTTCGTCGGGAAGCTGGTGCTGGCCGAGTCCGTGCTCATAGGCACGCTGGGGGCCGGGCTGGGCCTGGCGGCGGGAGCCGGCCTCATCGTCTATTTCGCCCGTCAGGGCCTGGAGCTGCCCATCGCCGACGCCGTGGGCTTCTTCATGCCCTTCGACTCGGTGCTCTACCTGCGCTTCGACTGGTCCCGGCACCTCGTCGCCCTGGGGGCGGTCTTCGCCACCTGCGTCCTCTCAGGCATCCCGCCGGCCCTGCGCGCGATGCGCCTGCGGCCGGCCGAGGCCCTGCGCCAGATATGAACGGCACCCTGTGGACCCTGGCCTCGCGCAACGCCACCCGCAACCTGCGGCGCAGCCTGCTGTCGGCCGGCTCGGTGGGCGTGGGCTTGGCCGCCGTGATGTTCGGCCAGAGCCTGCTGCGCTCCTTCCAGGGCCAGATGATCGAGAAGGCCACCGGGGTGATGCTGGGGCACATCCAGGTCCAGGCCGTGGGCGTGAAGGACCACAAGGTGCCCGAGAAGCTCCTGGAGCGCTCCGGGCGGTTCAGCGACGCGTTCGCCAAGGACCCCCGCGTGGAGGCGGCGGGGCCGCGCCTGCTCTACACGGGGCTCATCACCTCGCCGACGGCCTCGCGCGGCGTGCTGGTGGCCGGCATCGACCCGGCCGCCGAGCGCCGCCTCTCCATCATCCCGGGCTACCTGACCGAGGGCTCCTACTTCGGCGTGGGCGAGCGCGACGCCGTGCTGGGCGCCAAGCTGGCGCGCGAGCTCGACGTGCGCCTGGGCGAGCGCATCGTGGTGATGGCCCAGAGGCCCAACGGCGAGATGGGCTCCGAGCTCTTCCGCGTGGCCGGCCTTTTCACCACGAACTCGGTGGCCTACGACGGCCAGATCGTCTATGTCCCGCTGGCCTCCGCGCAGCGCCTGCGCGGCCGCCCGGGCCTGGTCAGCCATGTGGCGGTGAAGCTCAAGGAACTCTCCGGCCTCGACGCCTTCGTGGCGGAGCGCGCCGGCTCTTGGGACGCGCCGGACGCGGAGCTCGTCACCTACCGGCAGATCGGCTCGGAGGTGGTGGGCATCAAGCGCTTCCAAGACGCCCTGCTCGTCGTCATCATGGGCGTCATCTACGCCATCGTGGCATTGGGCATCGTGAACACCATCTCGATGTCGCTCTTCGAGCGCATCCGGGAGTTCGGCGTCATTCGCGCGCTGGGCGGGAGGCCGTCGGCGCTGGTGGCCCTCATCCTCGCGGAGGCGGCCCTGCTCGGGGCCGCCGGCGTGGCGGCGGGTTTGGCGGTGGGGGGGACGGCCATCTGGGTGTTCGGAATCACCGGCCTGCACCTGCCCCTGGGCAAGGCCTTGAGCTACTTCATGCCGTTCGACAATATGATCATGATGCGCCCGCAGTGGTTCCTGCACCTGCGCTCGGCCCTGGGCCTGTGGCTCATCTGCGTCGCCGCGGCCGTCGGGCCGGCGGTGCGCGCCGCGCGCCTGGTCGTCAGCGAGGCGCTCAGACACGTATAATCGAGCGATGGGTCCCTCTCCCCTGATCGAACTCAAGAGCGTCACCAAGGTCTACGAGCCGCCCGGCGGCGCGCGCCGTCGAGGACAAGGCGGGACGTTCAAATGAGCTTCTCCCCGAAGTTCGCGATTACGAACGCCCTCGCCGCCGCTCTGACGAAAATCGAGCGTGCGCGCGGATTCCTGGAAGCGGCCAAGCTCTCCGAGGACTGGATCTCCGAGATGCAGAACCGGGCCTTGGTCCTGGAAGCCCACCATACCACCCACATCGAGGGCACGCATCTGACCCTCGAGGAGTCCGAAAGGCTCCTCGCCGGGAAGAAGGTCCCGGGAGCCGACCCCGACGATGCCCGTGAACTGCTCAATTACCGCGAGGCGTTCTACCTCGTGACTGAATACCTCGATAACGGCGAGCCCATCACCGAGGCGCTGGTCCGCGAAATCCACAAGCGCCTCGTCAAGGGGGTGCGCGGCGACAAGGCCTCTCCCGGCCAGTATCGCAGAGGCCAGAACTTCGTGGTCAATTCCAAGACCAAGCAGGTCATCTACACCCCGCCGCCCCCGGTCGAGGTCCCCGGCCTGATGGGGGGCCTGGTGAAGTGGCTGCAATCGGAGCATGGCGTAAATCCGGTGCTGGAGGCGGGCATCGCGCAATTCCAGCTCGTCCACATCCACCCCTTTGATGACGGGAACGGCCGGACCTCGCGTCTGCTCTCCACCCTCTGCCTCTACCGCAAGGGCTATGACTTCAAGCGCCTTTTCACAATCAGCGGATACTACGACCGTGACCGGACCTCTTTCTACAAGGCCATCCAAGGCGACCGGGCTAAGGGCATGGACATGACCGGCTGGCTTGAATACTTCACGGACGGCTTGGCCACCCAGATGCGGGAGGTCCAGGAGCATGGCGAGCGGATTATCAAGGCAGACCTGTTGACGCGCCGGCATCCCCTCAACGCCAGGCAGCGCAAGGTTTTCCAGCATGTTATGGAAAAGGGCAGCCTTACGATCCATGAGATCGAGGGGATGTGCAAAGGGGTGACCCGCCGTACGCTGCAGAGGGAGCTCAGAGAGCTTGTGGCAGCGGGCCTATTGGTTTCGGAGGGTGCCACCAACCAGCTCAGGTATCTGTTGAAAAAACAAGCATGAACTTGCGACAAACTTGCGACACGACTTGCGGCGGACTTGCGTCAAAACTCGCGCTATGCAGCCTCATGACCGTCCGGTGAGCCCCTCTCCCCTGATCGAACTCAAGAGCGTCACCAAGGTCTACGAGCCGCCCGGCGGCGCGCGGGCCATCCCGACGGTGACGGCCCTGCACTCCATCAGCTTCTCCATCTCGCGCGGCGAGTTCACCGCCATCGCCGGCCCCTCGGGCTCCGGGAAGTCGACCCTCCTCAACATCGTTGGCACCCTCGACGCCGCCAGCAAGGGGGAGGTCGTCTATGACGGCCGAAAGGTCTCGGGGCTCTCCGAGGCCGAGCTGGCCGACTTCCGGTTGCGCTCGCTGGGCTTCGTCTTCCAGGCCTACAACCTCATCCCGGTGCTGAGCGCCGTCGAGAACGTCGAGTACGTGCTGGCCCTGCAGGGCGTGCCCAAGGCCGAGCGCCGCGCCCGGGCCAAGGAGGCCCTCAAGTGGGTGGGCCTTGAAAGAGAGGCCGACCGGCGGCCGGACCTCCTCTCAGGCGGCCAGCAGCAGCGCGTGGCGGTGGCGCGCGCCATCGTGCACCGCCCGATGGTGGTCCTGGCCGACGAGCCCACGGCGAACCTCGATTCCAAGACCGCCGAGGCCCTGCTGGAGCTCATGCTGGGCCTCAACGCCGACCACGGCGTCACCTTCGTATTCTCCAGCCACGACCCGCGCGTGCTCTCCCGGGCGCGCCGGGTGGTCAGCATCCTCGACGGCCGCCTGGCGGCCGACTCCCCGGCGTGAGGGGAGCCCTCCTCGCCTGCGTGTTCGCGGCAACCCCGTCCGGGGCCGCGCCTTTCGAGGCCTCCGGCTCCCTCAAGACCCTCTATTCCTTCTCGCGCTCTCCCCTCAACGGCCGCCAGCAGTGGCTGGACCTGTCCCGCGCGCGGCTGGCGCTCAAGGGGGAGCGGACGGGCGCGGGCGACGCGCCGGCCTGGGCGCTGCGGGCCTCGGCGGAGTACGACCATGAGGTCCGGGCGGGTTCCCAGCTGCGCTCGCCGGAATCCCGCCTGTTCGGCCTCTCCGAGCCCGCGGGCATTTTGACCATGGAGCAGACCATCAGCTCGGGGACCGACGCCGGCTGGCGCCACCGGCTCTACCGCGGCTGGGTGGAGGCGGCGGCCGGGGGCTGGAGCGCGCGCTTCGGGCGCCAGCGCGTGGCCTGGGGGACGGGGAAGATCTGGAGCCCCGTCGACGTGCTCAACCCCTATCGGCCCACCGACCTGGAGCGCGAGGAGCGCTTCGGCGTGGACGCCTTGGTCGTGCGCCGGGGCCTGGGGACGGTGGGCGGGGCGGAGGCCGTGTACGGCCTGGGGGAGTCCTGGGTGGAGACCGACCTCTTGGCGCGCGCGCGCACGAACGCGGCCGGGGCCGACCTGGCGCTCATGGGGGGGAAGGTGGCCGGCTCCACCGGGGCCTGGATGGCCGGCGGGGAGACGGCCTGGGACCTCTTCGAGGGGAACCTGCACGGCGAGTGGACCTATACGGCGCTGGAGACCCGCACCCCGTTCTGGCGGGCCATGGCGGGCTATGAGTATTCGTTCTCGTCCGACCCGCCTTGGCGGTGCCTCAAGGACCTCTGGCTGAACGCCGAGTTCTTCCACAACGGCCGGGGCCGGAGGGACGCGCGCCGTTACGACCGCGGCCTCCTGCGCGGCGGACGCGAGGTGGCGTTGGCCAAGTCCTACCTGGGCCTGAGCCTGAAGAAGGAGTTTCATCCTCTGCTCAACGCCGAGTTGAGCCTGCTCCAGAACCTCGATGACGCCAGCCGCTTCATCGTCCCTTCCGTGTCCTGGAACCCCTGGGGCGAGCTGCATTTGAGCGCCGGCTGGCAGGCCTTCGCCGGGGCCCGCCAAAGCGAATATGGGCCACTGTCCAACACCGCCTTCGCCCAGGCCCAGTGGTTCTTCTGAGGGAGCAACGCGCATGGCCCTTCATATCTACGGAGACGAGAGCGGGGAGGTCGGCGGACGACATTTCCTGATTGGGTTGCTATTTGTCTCAAGCCGGAGTCGTTCCGAATACGAGCGCCAGCTCCAGCGTTTGAAGCTGGAGCACAAGTTCACCCACAAGGAGCTTCACTACTCGGAGTTGAGTCGGCTGAAGGTAGACTGCGCTAAAGCCGTCGTGGACTGGTACTTCGGCGCGACCGACGCCGAGTTCCGGTGCACCGTCGTCCCCGGGGGAATCTTCGACCATACCCGCTTCCGCGACAATCTGAAATTCATGTCTACGGAGGAGATGTCCTATAACGTCATCTATAAGAGCGCCATCAACTTCCACACGACCACAGAGGAGGTGCCTTTGCCGAAGGTCCTCCTTCTAGATAGAAAGGACAAAGCCCGGCCCGATGAATTCGACTCGTTCCTTAAGAAGAACGTCCAGAATGTCGTTGACCTCCAAGAGGTCGTTTCGGAGAACCACAACCTCCTGCGGGTCGCTGACCTGTTGGCCGGCTGCGTGAATGGCGACCTGAACGGCGTCCAGGGCTACCCCAAGCGCACGGTCATAGACCACATAAAGGCCCGCCTGGGCATCTCGGACTTCCGGGAGAGGAATGCCTACACAAAGGAGAAGTTCCGGGTGAATTTCTGGAAGCCGCCCAGAAAACAAGATAGCCCAACGTCAGCCTAGCAGTCCCAGGTAGGACTACGGCCGAGGCAGAAGCCTCGGAATTCGGCTTGGTCGGGCTACAACCACAGTTTACCACCTGGATGGGGTCCCGTCAATGAGTGCGATTTTGAGGGATCGACGTCTTGCGCGCATAGGCCTTCCGTCGGCAAAGGGCCTAAAGGGGCCTGGGCCATAATCCCCTGGCCGCAGTCCCCGGTGACCTATCCTTAATAAGGGCGACCTGCGTTATCATGGCCCTGCCTGCTTCCGGGAATTCGGAAGCGGTGCGGGAGTCACCATGAAGAAGTTCGTCGCCGCCACCGTCTCCACCTTCATCTTCTTAAGCCCCGGATTCCGGGCCGGCCAGGCCTTCGCTCAGGTCATCGCGCCGAACGCCGCCCAGGGCGCCGCGCTGGGCGTCATGACCGTCCCCGCCGGCATCGCGGGCGTCGCCCCCACCGGAGCCTCGGCCTCGGTCAACCTTTCGGCGCCGAACCTCTCGGCCCCGTCCCTCCTGAGCCCCGTCCCGACCCTGGCCCCCACGCCCGCCCTGCGGGCCTCAGCCGCCCAGGCTTCGGCCCTGGCCCTTCCGACGGCCGCAGCTCAGGCTCCCTCGGCCCGGTCTCTGACGGCTTCGCCTAAGGCCGTCGCCGCCGCAGCCTCCGCTGCTCAGACCCGCGCCGCCGCCGCTGCCACGGTCGGCGCCATGTCCAAGCAGGTTTCGGCCGCCGTCGAAGCCGTCGGCCCCGTCTCCGAAGCCGCCCCCTCCGACGCCCACGCCCTGGGCGGCCGCCTCGAGGCCGTCCTCAACGGCTCGCGCCGCGCCCCGCAGTCGGCCTCCCCCGTCGCCCCCGAGAACAACGACTGGCAGGGCCTGTCGCACGACCGCTATTTCGGCAAGCCGGCCGGCTATGAGTCCATCGCCGGCGCGGTGAAGGCGCACAACTCCCGCGTGTCCGCCGCCGCTGCCGAGACTCCTGAGCCGGCGCCCCAGGACGAACCGACCGCCCCGCGCGGCGAGAAGGCCCCGTTCTTCCCCAAGCTCATCTCCGCCGGCCTGGCCTTGGTCCCGGCCCTGGCCATCGGCTGGCCCCTGCTGGCCGCCGGCTCCTTGCTGGCGGGCGGCTCCGTCATCGCCGCCAGCGTCGTGCTGATGGCGCTGCCGTTCATGGGCGAGCGCACTCCCGCCTATCTGCGCGCGCTTCCCGGCGCCGCCGTGCTCGGCCTGGGCGCCCTGACCTTGGCCGCCGCCTTCACCGGCGGGGCCAGCCTGTGGATGGGCTCCTTCGTGGCCTTGGGCGGCTGGGGCCTGCTGCGTTACGGCCTCAAGACCGAGCAGAAGGACCGCTACGACCGCGAGAAGGCCCTGTCGGCCTACTTCGGCTCGGTGGGCGCCGTCCTCGGCGCCGGCCTGGCCCTGGCCGCCGCCGCGGCGGTGACGCCGCTGGCCGCCCCGGCCTGGCTGGTCGTCGGCGCGACCTGGGCCGCCTATCCGCTTACGGCGCTGCTCTTCATGCACCTGCCCGGCTGGGTGGGCGAGGGCATCTCCGCTTCCCTGCGGGCGACCTACAGCTCCGGGCGCGCCGTGCACCGGGTCCTGGGCTCGCTCAAGCGCGACACCGTCATGTACGACAGGCTGACGGCCTTCACCAAGCGCCACCTGCAGGGCTCGCCGTGGAACGCCATCTGGCTCAGCGGCGTGTGGATACCGGTCTGGGTCAGCGAGGCCGCCATGGCCCTGCTGTCGGTGGCCGCCGGCTTGGCTTTCGGCGCCGCGATGGCGCCCACGATGTTCGCCTGGGGCGCCGTCCACAAGCTCTGGGAGAAGTCGTCGGCGAACAAGTTCCTCGGCGCCTGGAACCACTTCATCTTCGACTGGGCGCAGGGCTCCAAGATCGCGGTCTACAACCGGGCCGCGAAGCCTCTCGTGGCCATGGCCAACAAGAACCACGGCGCGGTCTCCATCGCGGCGAGCCTCGGCCTGCGCGCCCTGCAGCTGGCCTGGCTGGCCTACGCCGTCGTCGGCTTCCCCGTCGTGGCCGCCATCGGCTTCTTCCGGGCCTTCGGGAAGACCTCGGGAGACTACGACTACAAGCGCCACAGCCCGGACGCCTTGAAGGTCGACACCAACGACCGCCCCGACGTGGAGCGGCCGGACGAGCCGGTGGACCCGGGCAAGCCCGGCAAGAGCACGTGGGTCCCGCGCCTGGTGGCCTCGGCCATCGCCGCGCTGCCGCTCTACTTCCTGGCGCTGCCCCTGCTCGGGACGCCGCTGGTCGGACAGCTCTTCGGCCTGACCGGCCTGGCCCTGCTGGCCATGCCCTTCATGCCGGCGGCGACGCCCAAGCACCTCAAGCAGCTGCCGGGCTATCTCCTCATCGGCCTGGGGCTGGCCACCTCGCTGGCCGTCCCCTACTTCATCTTCGGAGAGGTCGGCCTGGTGGTCGTGGCCGGGAACAACGCATTCTGGATGGGCCTCGTCACGGCGCTCTCGGGCTGGGGCATGGTGCGCTACATCGGCACCCTGGGCCAGAAAGAGGGCCAGAAGTGGTACTCGGTGGACGACCCCGAGTACATCGGAGCCTTCTTCGGCGCGCTGGGCGTGCTGACCGGGCTCGGGGTCTCGCTCATGGGCATGACGGGCTGGCTGCCGCTGGCCTTCAAGGTCGGAGGCTACCTGACCAGCCTCCTGCTCCTCATGCACCTGCCCGAGTGGGTCGGGCGGGGCCTCAAGGCCTCGGCCGAGGGCGTCTTCGCCAGCGCGAAGGCCTTCTCCCGCGTCGCCAACTTCTGGGAGCGCGACACGGACTTCTACAAGAACCTGCGCAAGCACGCCTCCTATTGGCTCGACAAGTCGGTATGGAACGGCTCCTGGCTGTCCGTCATCTGGGTGCCCACCGCGGCCTTGATGCTGGCCGAGTGGGCGGCCTCGGCCGTCCTGGGCCTGGCGACGGGCCTGCTCCGGGCGCCGCTCAACTTCGTCTGGGGAGCGGCATACGAGCTGGCCCCGGAGTCCAAATTCACCCGCTTCGCGGCGGGCTTCACGCGCGCCACCTTCGAGCGCGCCGAGGGCTCGAAGAAGGCCGTCTTCGACCGCTGGGTGGCGGCGCTCATCCCCACGATGAACGAGGCCAACCCGGTCTCGGGACGGCCGACCCTGAAGGCGGGCTTCGCCTTCCTCGTCGCGCGCCTGGCCCAGCTGGCCTGGCTGGCGCGCCTGGTCTTCTGGGCGCCGGCCATCCTCATCCTGTCCATCCTCGACGGCGTGAAGAACGCTTCGGGCGAGAAGCAGAAGCCCGGCGAGGACGAGTACGGCGACAAGGACAACCCCGGGCACGTCTACTAGGCCCGGGCGTCCCTAAACGAGAAGGCCCCCGTTTCAGGCGGGGGCCTTCCGCTTTAGGGCCGGTTCAGCAGCCGATGACCTTGCACCAGGCGGCGACCCAGTCGTCGACCATGGCATCCCCGCCTTTCGGCGGCTCGGTCTTGGGGGCCAAGGGGCCGGGCGGCGCGTTGGTCTTGAACCCGGGGGTGAAGAGGGGCGGAGCCGCGCTGGCCGGGCCCGCATGGGCGGAACGGGTCTGGGGGGGCGCGCTGCTCACTGAGGAGGATTCCGGCGGGCGGCCTTCGAAGCCGGCGCGCTCGGGGACGTCGGCGCTGACGCCGCGCGGCGCCAGGCGCAGGCGGGCGCGCAGGAGTCCGACCTCCTCGGGTTTGGCGAAGGCCTCCATCCGTGCCAGGGCCGCGTCCGCGGAGCCGGGCTTCTTCCTCTCCGCCTCGAACATCAGGTCGGGGTCCTGACGCCAGGCGACGAAGCGGTCATACTCTTCCCTGTGGGCCTGCAGGAATTCCGCGCGTTTGGCGGGGTCGGCCGGCAGGGCGGCGGGCGACATGAACTTCGCGTCGAAGCCCGCGTCCTTCAGCGCCGTGCTCTGCTCGGTCGACAGCGCCTTGGGCGGCTGGGGGCCCGGCGCGGGCTGCGCGCAGACGCCGGAGACGAACAAGCCGAAGGCCAACAGGGGGGGTGTGATCATCGGGGTACCCTCTGCGCCAGTATAGCCCCAGCCCCTTGACAATGCAAGGGGCCTCGGCAACACTAATGGTGTGACCCCCTCGCCCCTGCTGGCGTCCATCGCGGCGTCCCTCTGCCTGGCCCTGCCCGCCGCCGCGCTGATGCAGGGCGGCGAGCTGGGCGGCACCCCCGGGGGCGGGGGCGGCATCAGCCAGAGCCATGTCCAAGAGCAGGCGGTCTTGAACGGCTTGGGCGGGCCCAAGACCTTCAAGGAGAAGATCGCGCATCTGCAGACCCTCACCGACCCGGCGGCCAAGGCCAACGCCCTCCACGAACTCGGCAATTTGATCCAGACCAACACCAGCCTATTCGCCGCGCGCAACGGGCTCAGCCAGGAGCAGGCGAACGCCATCACCGCGCGCCTGCTGCACCGGCTTGGGCCGCAGGGGATCACGCCGGTCCCCCAGGGCGACCCGGGCGGGGAGGTCGGCTCGGGGCCGGGGCAGGGGAATATCGGCCTGGCCGGGGGGCTGCACGCTACGGCCCCTGTGCTGAAGGCCCAGGACGCCTCGGCGGCCGAGGACATGGGCCGGCTGATGATGCAGACCCAGCCCGCCAGTCCCGTCGGTCCCGCCTGGGTCGGCGACGCCGCGGCCGCGAAGAAGGACGATGCGGGCGCCTTCGCTAGTTGGTCGAAGGCGGTGGACCTGGGCGCCCCGCCGGAGGTCCGGCTCAAACGGGGCGTGGTGGCCGACCGTCTCGGCGACCACGAGCTGGCCCACGCCGATGCCAAGGCCCTTCTCAAGCTGGACCCGAGCGACAAAGCGGCCGAGTCGCTCTACATGCTCACCCGCTCCCGCCCCTCCAAGGTCCGCCTGCTCGACGCCTCGGCCCTGGCGGCCGACGACGGCCGCCTCGCCGCGGCCGGGGCCGCGCCCGCCACGCCGCGCTTCGACGGCCGCTCGACGGCCGCCCCTGGCGCCTTCGCCCCGGAGCGCACCGCGGAGTCCATCGCCGCCCAGGAGAACGCCGCCATCAACGGCCGGGAGGTGACGGCGCAGTCGGCGAAGCTCACGGAGGATGCCAAGCTGGCGCTGCGCGTGAAGGACGTGGCCAAGGCCCTGAGGCTCTCGCAGGAGGCAATCAAGGCCGACCCGTCCAACGCGGACGCGCGCTCCGTGCGCGCCGCGGCCTTCCTCCAGGGCCGCCGCTACGACCTAGCCGTCCAGGAGGCCTCGGCGGGGCTGGCCCTCGTTCCGGACAGCGCCCCTCTCCTTTATACGCGGGCTGTGGCCTACGGCCGCCAGAAGCTCTGGCAGGAGGCGTTTCAGGACGCTGACCAGGCCGTGCGCAGCTCGCCGAACTCCGCCTACGTCTACCGGGGCCGGGCCGCCGCCAACTGGGGTTTGAAGAAGCGCGAGGCGATGCTCGAGGACCTGCGCGCGGCCGCCCGCATCGACCGCCGCTACGCCGAGGACATCAAGCGGGCCATCGAGGGCCCCGAGGACGTCGACCCGACTTTGCTCTTCGGCGACCTGGGCTCCGAGCCGTCCCGCGCCGCGCCGGCGGCGTCTTCCCACGCCCCGCGCTACGCCCTGTGGGCGGCGGGGCTGGTCCTGGCCGTCCTCGGCATGCTGCCCGTCCTCTTCCCGTCGGTCCGCCGCCATGTGACGACCGTGCTGCGCCGCGGCCCCGCCGTCGCCGATGGCGAGGCGGCCGGCGACGGCCTGCCGGCCTCCGGCTTCTGGCGGCGCTACGAGGTGATGCGCGAAATCGGCGCCGGCGGGATGGGCGTGGTCTACGAGGCCTGGGACAAGAACCTCGAGCGGCGCGTGGCGGTCAAGCGCATGCGCGACGAGATCCGCCAGGACCGCCGCGAGCGCGAGCGCTTCCTGCAGGAGGCGCGGACCGTGGCGCAGATGCGCCATCCCAACCTGGTCGAGATTTACTCCATCGAAGAGGACGGCGACGACGCCTACCTGGTCTTCGAGTTCGTCGAAGGGAAGACCCTCCATGAGCATATCTCCGACAAGGGACGGCTCTCTCCCGCCGAGGCCCGCGACGTCTTCCGGGGCCTGTGCGCCGGGGTCGACTACGCGCACCGGCGCGGGGTCGTGCACCGGGACCTCAAGCCCGCCAACGTCATCGTCGAGACGGACGGCACGGTCAAGGTGATGGATTTCGGCGTGGCCCGGGCGGTGGATGTCCTGGCCCGCCAGCAGATGACCAATACCGTCATCGGCACGCCCCCCTACATGGCCCCGGAGCAGGAGCAGGGGGTGGTCTGCGCCCAGTCGGACGTCTACGCGCTGGGGGTCTGCCTATACGAGGCCCTGTGCGGGGTGCTGCCCTTCCAGGGCACGGCCGGAGCCGTCCTGCTGGCCAAGATGCAGGCCAAGTACGAGCCGCTGGAGAACCGGACCCCGGGCCTCCCTCCGGCCATTTACTCCCTCGTGGACCGCGCCTTGGACCCCAAGCCCGAGGCGCGCGTGCAGAGCGCCGCCGAGCTCTACAAGGAACTCGAAGCCGCCGTCGGCGTGCCTGCCTGATTCCGGAATCCTCTTACTGTATTCATGATTGACAAATAGACGGTCTAAATGTAAAATATAATTACATTGATAGACCGCCCATTTTGGCAGAGCCGGATCCAGAGCGCCTGGCAAGAGGCCCCCATCGTCTGGTTGTCCGGGGTACGGCGTTCCGGCAAGACTACGCTTGCCGCCGGGTTGGCGTCCGAGGGCGTGCTCCATTTGGACTGCGACCTTCCTTCCACGGCGGCGTTGGTGGCGGACCCGGAGATGTTCTTCCGAAACTGCGGCAGCCGGGTCGTCGTCTTCGACGAAATCCATCAGATTCCCGACCCGAGCCGCCTTCTCAAGATCGCCGCCGACCACTTCCCCGGCCTGCGGCTGCTCGCAACCGGCTCCTCGACCCTGGCCGCCACCCGGAAATTCCGCGACAGCCTTACCGGGAGAAAACGGCAGGTTCATCTGTTCCCGGTATTATGGAGCGAACTCCCGTCGTTCGGGGCGTCCCTTAAGGAGCGGCTCCATCGCGGAGGGCTTCCGCCGGCGCTCCTGGATTCCCAAAAGAGGCCGTCGTTCTACCGCGAGTGGATGGATTCGTTCTTCGCTCGGGACATCCAGCGCCTCTTCTCCGTGCGGGGCCCGGAGCGCTTTACGGCGCTATTCGAATATTTCCTGCGCCAGAGCGGGGGCCTCTACGAATCGGTCAAGACCGCCTCCGCTCTCGGAATCAGCCGTCCCACCGTCGGGGCGTATCTGCGCGCGATGGAAATCACCCAGGCCGTGACCGTCTTGCGGCCCTATTCCGGCGGGTCCCGGAAAGAGCTCGTAAAGACGCCGAAGATCTACGGCTTCGACACCGGCTTCGTGAGCTTCTTCCGCGGCTGGGACACGCTTCGCCCATCCGACTTCGGACTGCTCTGGGAACACATGGTCTTGGAATGGCTGCAGGCGCAAAGCCCCGACGAACGCATCCATTTCTGGAGGGACAAGGCCGGCCGAGAACTGGACTTCGTCATCCCCCGGAGCCGCGAGCGGGTCGATGCGGTCGAATGCAAGTGGGACAGCCGCGAATTCGACCCCGAGCCCTTGGCGGAGTTCCGCAAGCTTCATCCCGAGGGGGAGAACTTCTTGGTCTGCCCGAACCCGGGCCAGGGGCACAAGCGCCGGCTCCGCGGCCTTGAAGTGAGCGTCTGCGACCCTTCCGGCCTGCCTGGCGGGTCCCAAAACCCCTAGGACCCTTGTCTGGCCGTTGTGGCCCCCGAGGCCCACATTCCCACCGGCCCCCCTGGGATATCATTGGAATATGCCCGGAGGGAACATGAACAGCATCCTCTTAGCCGTCGCCTTGGCCCTGCCCGCCGCAGCCCAGAACATCGACTTCGCGAAGATGGGCAAGGAGGCCACGTCCGTGCAGGCCGCCCTGGTCGCCATGAACGACGGCAACCCGGTGGGGATGCTGGTAGCCGACGCCATCCTCCAGAGCGGCGCGATGGTGGCCTTCGAGCCGATGGGCGGGCGCTCGACCATCCGTACCGGCAAGGACGGGACCCCCATCATAGTGTTGGACTCGGCCCTGGCGATGACGCCGCGCGTCCTGGGTCCGCGCATCGCGCGCGAGGCCTCGAAGATGCTGCTGACCGGGATGCCGGATTCCGCCGAGAAGCTTTACATGGCCCGTTCCATCGAGGTCCGGGTCTGGCTGGAGCTCGGCGGCGAGCCGCGGGACCTCCCCGTCATCGACGCGACCTCCGGGGCGAAGGACGCCGCGCTGGCCTCCGAGTACAAGGAATGGCTCCAGGAGAAGCCGGAGATGCTCCTCTACAAGCTGGGCCAGGCGGCCGGGGTGGACGACATCCCCACGCAGCAGGACGCCCTGCGCGCCCGGCTACAGACGACCTTCTCCACCCCCGAGCTCATCTCCGAGCGCCGGCGCCAGCTGGCCGCCTACGAGACCGCGAACCGCGCCTTCGTGCAGTTCCTGCTCGAAGAGAAGCAGTGGAAGGAGATGAACGGCCGCTGACGCCCGTCAGCGGCCGAGCTCGTCCGGGTCGGCGTCCTTCGCCGAGAACTTTCCCTTGCCTTCCTTCGTCAGGACCTCGACGCGCGTTCTGACGTCCTCGAGGCGCGCCGACAGGCGCTTGGAGAGGCCGACGCCTTCCTCGAAGAGGGTCAGCGACTCTTCCAGGCCCTTGTCCCCGGACTCCAGCCCGGCGACGATCTCCTCGAGCCTCTCGAGCTGCTTCTCGAACGCTTCCGGCTTCTCTTTTCCTTTCATGGGTTCACCGTGGCCTCGAAGGTCCCGTCGGCGAGGCGGACGCTGACGGCGTCCCCTGCGCGTACGGCGCGGGCCGAGCGCACGACGGTGCGCCCGTCTTCCTTGAAAGCGATGGCGTAGCCCCGCTCGAGCACGCGTAGCGGGGAGAGCGCGTCGAGCTGGGCCATCAGGCGGCGCACGTCCTGCGACGCACGCTCCAAGGCCCGGGCCATCGATGGGCGCAGGCGCGCGAGGCGCTCCGCGGCGCGGGCGGCCGGGACGCGGCCGGCGGCCAGCAGGCGCGCGCCCAGCTCGTCGACCCGCTGGATGCGGTCCGAGACGATGCGCATGGGGTCGCGCAGCCAGGGCGAGCGCGCCAGGGAGTCGAGGGAGCCCGAGGCCGAGCGCAGCAGGCCCGACATGGAGCCGCCCAGCCGCTCGGCGAGGTGCGCCAGGGATTCCTCCAGCGCCTGCCTGTCCGGTACGGCGAGCTCGGCGGCGGCCGAAGGGGTGGCGGCCCGCAGGTCGGCGACGAAGTCCGCTATGGTGAAGTCGGTCTCGTGGCCCACGCAGGAGACCACGGGGATGCGCGAGGAGGCGATGGCCCGCGCCACGGCCTCCTCGTTGAAGGCCCAGAGGTCTTCCAGCGACCCGCCGCCCCTGCCGACCAGAAGGACCTCGGTGTCGGGGAAGTGCTCGTTGAAGTCCCTGACGGCCTCGGCGATGCGCGGCGCCGCCTCCGGGCCCTGCACCGGCACGGGCATGAAACGTATACGGATGCCCGGCCAGCGCCGCGACAGGACGGTCATGATGTCGTGCACGGCCGCGCCGGCCGCGGAGGTGACGACGCCGATGGCGCGGGGGAAGGCCGGCAGGGGCTTCTTGCGGCCCTCGTCGAAGAGGCCCTCGGCCGCCAGCTTGGCCTTGAGCTGCTCGAAGGCCAGCTGGAGCTCCCCGGCGCCCTTGGGGGCGAGGCGGTCCACGACGAGCTGGTAGCGGCCGCGCGGGACGTAGGAGGTGACCCTCCCCCAGGCGTGGACGGACTGCCCGTGCTCGACCTTGAAGCGCAGCGCCCCGGCCGTGCCCTTCCACATGACGGCGGGGACCAGGGACTGGGCGTCCTTGAGGTCGAAGTAGACGTGCCCGGACTGGGACACGACGACCTTGGAGACCTCGCCCTCCACCCAGACCTGGGGGAAGAGGTCCTCGAGCGCGTCATGGATGCGCTGGTTGAGCTGGGTGACGCTGAGGGGCGACGGGCCGCTCATTTGCGCCGGAGCTCGCCCAAGCGCTTCTTGATGCGGGCTTCGTCGCCCTGGTCGGTGGGCTCGTAGAAACGGACGGGGTCGGGCATGTAGTCCTGGTCCACCCAGTGGCCGGGGAAGTCGTGGGCGTACTTGTAGCCGACGCCGTGCCCGCGGGTCTTGGCGTCGCCCGTGGCGTCGCGCAGATGCACGGGGACCTCGCGCGTCTTGCCGGAGCGCACCTCGGCGAAGGCCTTGTCGACGGCGAGGTAGGCCGCGTTGGACTTGGGGGCGGCGGCGACGAAGGTCACGGCCTGGGCCAGAGGGATGCGGGCCTCGGGCATCCCGAGCTTCTCGACGGCGTCGAAGGCCGCGTCGGCCACCAGCAGGGCCCGGAAATCCGCGTTGCCCACGTCCTCGGAGGCGCAGATGAGGATGCGCCGCGCGATGAAGCGCGGGTCCTCCCCGGCCTCCAGCATCTTTGCCATCCAATAGAGGGCGGCGTCGGGGTCGGAGCCCCGCATCGACTTGATGAAGGCCGAGATGTGGTCGTAGTGCTCGTCGGAGGCCTTGTCGTAGCGCACCGCGCGCAGGCGGATGGACTCCTCGGCGGCGGCCAGGCCCACGGCCCGGCGCCCGTCCATGCCCAGCGGGGTCGACAGGACGGCCAGCTCGAGGGCGTTCAGGGCCCGGCGCGCGTCGCCCCCGGCCATGCGCGTCAGGTGCTCGCGGGCCTGCGGCGCGAGGTCGGCGCATGACGCGCCGAGGCCGCGTTCGCGGTCGGCCAGAGCGCGGTCGAGCAGGCCTGAGAGGGCCTCGGGGCCGAGCGGCTTGAACTCGAAGGCCGTGGCCCGGGAGAGCAGGGCCGCGTTCACATAGAACGAAGGGTTCTCCGTGGTCATGCCGATGAGGATGGCCTCGCCGCGCTCGACAGCCGGAAGCAGGACGTCCTGCTGGGACCGGTTGAAGTGGTGGATCTCGTCGACGAGGAGCAGGGTCCGCCTCTTCTCGTTGCCCAGCCGGAAGCGCGCGGCCTCCAGGGCCTTCTTGAGGTCGGCGACGCCGGCGGCGACGGCGTTCATCTCCACGAGGGCCGCGTCGGCGCCGGCCGCGACGATGCGCGCCAGCGCGGTCTTGCCGACCCCGGGAGGGCCGAAGAAGACGGCTGAGCGCAGCGTGCCCGTCTCTACGAGGCGGCGGAGCATGCGGCCGGGCCCGAGGATGCCGTCCTGGCCGACGAATTCCTCCAGGTTCCTCGGGGCCATCCGGGCCGCCAGGGGCCGCGCTTCGGGGGCCGCTTCGTCCGGGAAGAGGCCGCTCACGGCTTCTTGGCAGGCGCCAGGGCCCGCTCCAGGGCCATGATCATCTCCTCGAGGCGCCGCTCCTGGCCCTGGTCGGCGGAATCCAGGCGCAGCTGGGCCTTCTCGAGGTCGCAGGCCAGGTCCAGGGCCGTCATGATGGCCAGCCGGGAGGAGTCGAAGGTGCCGGTGGAGTGCTCTATCTCGCGCATGCGCTCCTCGAGCTTCTTGGCCACGGCGGAGATGATGAGGGGGTCGATGTCGGGGCGTTCGACGGTGAACTTGCGCCGGTAGACCTCGACGGTGACGGATTCTTTGGCCACGCTAGCCGCCCGCCAGGTCCAGGGCCTTGTCGAGGCGCCTGACCGTCTTCTCGAGCCGCTCCCGCACGGCCTCCTGGCGTTGGCTCATCGCCTTGAAGCGCCGGAACTCGCCTTCCAGGGCCGAATTCTTCTCGGCGAAGCGCTGGGCGTCGCTCTTGAGCTTCGCGTTCTCGCGGCGCAGCTCTTCGACGAGCTTGGCCGAGTCGCGCACCAGCTCCTCGAGGTGCTTGAGCCGCTTCTCGAGGGTGCCCTCGCTCATGTCCGCGGGATGGAGTCCTTGACGATGTCGGCGGCCATCACGGCGTCCATGGCGGCCTTGATGTCGGCGTCGGCCAGCGTCCGGTCGGCCAGCGAGAAGGTGAAGCGCAGGGTCCACGACTTGCGCCCGGCGGGCACGCCCGAGCCGGAATAGACGTCGATGAGCTCGACGCGGGCGAGCGCGGGCAGCCCCAGCGCGCGGACGACGGCTTCCAGGCCTCCGTACTCGAGCCCTTCGTCGACATAGAGCGACAGGTCGCGCTCCACCGCCGGGAACGGGGAGACGGGGGAGTAGCGCGCCGGGGCCGCGGGGGAGGCCAGCAGGGCCTCGAGGTCCAGTTCGAAGGCGGACCCCGCCCCGCGCAGGTCCCAGCGCCGCAGGGTCTCGGGATGCAGCTCTCCGGCCCGGCCCGCGAGCCGGCCGCCTACGAGGACCTGCACGGAGGCCTTCGGGTGGAAGAGGCCGTCGGAGGGGCCGGCGGGCCTGAACGACACCGGCCAGCGGCGCAGCAGGGCGGCCAGCAGCCCCTGGACCTCGTGGGCGTCGGGGGCCTGCGCGGGTCGCCGCCAATGCGCGCGTTCCGGCCAGGGGCCGGCCCACAGCCCGCTCAGGCGCGCCCGCTCGGCCAGGGCGGGCCCGTCCTTCGCGTAGACCCGGCCTTCTTCAAAGAGCCGCACGGCGTGGACGCCGCGGTTCTGGTTGAGGCGGGCGGACTTGAGCAGGCCCAAGAGCAGGGTGGGGCGCATCGCCGCCCAGTCCTCGGAAAGGGGGTTGAGCAGGCGGGCCAGGTCGTCGCGCCGCACGGGGCGGTCGAGCGCGTCAACGGCGGAGGCCGGGCCGAGCAGGAGGTCGACCTCCTTGTCCGAAACCATGTCGTAGGTCATCGCCTCCGTGAAGCCCAGGCCCGCCAGGGCGTCGGCGAGCCGCTCGCGCAGGTCGGCTGGCCCATGGACGGAGGGCACCGGCATGCGGGCCGGGGAGATCTCCTCGGGGATGGCGTCGTAGCCCAGGTGGCGGGCCGCCTCTTCGGCCAAGTCCTGCGGGGTGGCCAGGTCCAGGCGCCAGGAGGGAGGGACGAACCCCATCTCGGGTCCGGCGTCGCGCACGTCGGAGGCCAGGCGCCGCAGCACGCCCTCCACGGCCTCGGCCGGATGGGCGGTGCCGAGGATCTCGTTGATACGGGCGGCGGAGACCATCACCAGAGGCCGCGCCGGCGCCGCCGGGGCGGTGTCCGAAAGGGGGCCGCAGCGGCCGCCGGCCGTGGCGACGATGAGCGCGGCGGCGCGGCCGGCGGCGCCGGCCTGGCCGGCGGGGTCCAGCCCGCGCTCGAAGCGGAAGGAGGAGTCGGTGCGCAGCCCGTGGTGCTTGGCGGCGCGGCGCACGCGGCTGGGGGAGAAGCGGGCGCATTCGATGAAGACGCGCGTGGTGGCTTCGGTGACGCCGGTGGGCTCGCCGCCGATGACCCCCGCCAGCGCCACGGGGGCCGACCCGTCCGCGATGACGAGGTCTTCGGCCGTCAGCGCGCGCTCCTTGCCGTCGAGGGCCTTGAGGGTCTCCCCGGGCCGGGCGTTGCGCACCTCGAGACGGCCGCCGGAGAGCTTGTCGGCGTCGAAGGCGTGCAGGGGCTGGCCGAGCTCCATCAGGACCAGGTTCGTGACGTCGACCACATTGTTGATGGAGCGCAGGCCCAGGCCCTCGAGCCGGAGCTTGAGCCAGTCCGGCGACGGGCCGACCGTCACTCCCTCGACCAGGCGCCCGGTGTAGCGGGGGCAGGCGGCGGGGTCGGCGACCGTCACGGGCAGGGGTGCGGGCCCGGTCTCGGAGAGGGCGGCGGCCGCGGGAGGCCGCACCGTAAGGGCGAGGTTCACCGCCAATTCGCGGGCCAGGCCCAGATGCGAGAGGCAGTCGGCGCGGTTGGAGGGGATTTCCACGTCGAGAAACGTGTCCCCCGGCCCCAGGGTCGAGGCGAAGTCCGTCCCCAGCGGGGCGTCCGGCGCCAGCACCATGATGCCGTCCAGGCCGGTGTCGGGCAGGCCCAGCTCCTTGGTGGAGCAGATCATGCCTTCCGAAACGGCACCGCGTATCTTCGACTTCTTTATATGGAAGTCTCCGGGGAGGCGCGCGCCGGCCTTCGCGAAGGCGACGCGCTGGCCGGCCGCCACGTTCGGCGCTCCGCAGACGACCGGGAAGGAGGCGGTACCGTCGGAGACCGTGCATACGGAGAGGCGGTCGGCGTTGGGATGCTTGTCCTTGGTGACGACCGTGCCGATGACGACGCCGGTGAAGGCCGGCCCGGTCCGTTCGAGGGAAGCGACCTCGAGCCCCAGGTTGAGCAGGCGCTCGCTGAGGGCCTCGGGGGTCAGGGTCAGCCCGGGGAGCAGCTCCTTGAGCCAGGCGTAGGAGACCCTCATGAGAGCTTCTCCAGCACGCGCACGTCGTTCTCGTAGAGCATGCGGATGTCGGGGACCCCCAGGCGCAGCAGGGTCAAGCGCTCGACGCCGACGCCGAAGGCGAAGCCGGACCACTGCGCCGGGTCGATGCCGCAGAAGCGCAGCACGTTGGGGTGGACGAGCCCGGCGCCGAGCAGCTCCATCCAGCCGGAGCGCTTGCAGGCAGCGCAGCCCGCGCCCGCGCAGAGCAGGCAGCGCACGTCGACCTCGGTCGACGGTTCGGTGAACGGGAAGAAGGACGGGCGGAAGCGGATGGCCGCCTTGGGCCCGAGCAGGCCGCGCATGAACAGCGACAGCGTGCCCTTGAGGTCCGCCATCGTCACCCGGCGGTCGATGTAGAGGCCCTCGACCTGGTGGAAGACCGCGGAATGGCTGGCGTCGACGGCCTCGTGCCGGAAGACGCGGCCCGGCGCCATGATGCGGATGGGCGGCTTGTTGGCCTCCATGTGCCGGATCTGCACCGGGCTGGTGTGTGTGCGCAGAAGGAGGGGAAGGTCCCTCAGGTAGAAGGTGTCCTGTACGTCCCGGGCGGGATGGTCGGCCGGTATGTTCAGCCCTTCGAAATTGTTGCGGTCGTTCTCGACGAGCGGGCCTTCGGCCAGGGCGAAGCCCAGGCGCGAGAGGATGTCCGTCATCTCCCGGAGGGTCTCGGAGACCGGATGCCGCCGGCCGCGCGGCCAGGGGGGCGGGGGCAGGGAGAGGTCGATGCGGGCCGCGGCCAGGCCGGCGTCGAGCGCCTTGGCATCGAGGGCCTTGCGGCGCGACTCCAGGCCCTTCTCAATCGCGTCCTTGAGCGCGTTGGCTTGCGGCCCGAGGCGCTTGCGCTCCTCGATGGGCAGGTCCTTGAGGGATTTGAGCAGGGCGCTCAGGCGGCCGCGCTCGCGACCGAGCAGGTCCACGCGCGCGGCTTCCACGGCCTCGAGCGTGTCGGCGCGCGACACGGCGTCAAGCGCCCCGGCCGAGAGCTCAAGCCACTCGCGGTCCCAGTCCCGAGGCTCGGGCACGGCGGAGGCCTAGGAGGCCGACCGAGGGTTGACCCGAGGAAGTGCCGCGGCGGTAGCCTTGGGGGCGGCCTGAGCGAGGGAGACGAGCTTCTTGAAGGACGCCTCGTCGCGCATGGCCATCTCGGCCAGCATCTTGCGGTTGAGGGCGACGCCCGCCTTCTTGAGGCCCGCGATGAACTTGCCGTAGGTCAGCTGCTGCTCGCGGCAGGCCGCGTTGATGCGGCCGATCCACAGGGAGCGGAACTCGCCCTTGCGGTCCTTGCGGCCCGTGTAGGAGCGGTCGAGCGACTTCTCGACGTGCTGGAGCACATGGCGCCAGTTCTTCGACTTCGACGAATAAGCGCCCTTGGCAAGGCGGAAAATCTTCTTCTTGCCGGCGCGGGTGGTCTGGCCTGCTTTGATCCTCATGGGTGGTCTTCCTTAAGCGTTCGGGAGGAAGCGGCTGATGGTCGCGCTGTCCTTGGTGTTGAGCATGTCGGATTTGCGCAGGAAGCGCGCGCGCTTCCCGGACATCGGGGTCATCAGGTGGCGCTGGTTGGCGCGCTCGTGCTTGAACTTGCCCGAGGCGGTGCGCCGGAAGCGCTTCTTTGCTCCGCTATGGCTTTTGAGCTTCGGCATGTCTGGTTCTCCTTCGGAAACCGTCCGTGTCCGGCGCCCTCAGCGCCGGGGTGCGAGCGTCATCGATAGCCTGTTCTTGTCCGTCACGGGCTGCTGCTCGATGGCGGCGAGCTCGTTGAGGCGCTCCGCGACGGACTTGAGCAGCTGGAACCCCAGGTCCTTGTGCTGGTTCTGGCGGCCGCGGAAGACGACCGTGAAGCGCACCTTGTCGTTCTCTTTGAGGAACTCTTCGGCGTGCTTGATCTTGACGTCGAGGTCGTGCTGGCCGATGACGGGCGAGAAGCGGACTTCCTTGAGCAGGCCGGCCTTCTGGTGCTTGCGGGCCTCGCGCTCCTTCTTGTCCTGCTCGTATTTGAACTTGGAGTAGAGCAGGAGCTTGCAGACCGGCGGGACGCCCTTCGGGGCGACCTCGACGAGGTCGAGCGACTTGGCGCGGGCGATCGAGAGGGCCTCGGCCGTGCTCTTGATGCCCAGCTGCGCGCCGTCGGCGTCGATCAGGCGCACCTGGGGGACCCGGATCTGTTCGTTGATGCGGGTCGTGATTTTGGAGCCGGGAGGCGGGAACCCGCCTGACCGTCGGGGAGGAAATGCCATCGAGAGGAGACTATATCAAGATGCTCGGCGGGGAATCAAGGGGCGGAGCGGCCGCGGCCGCGGCCGCGGCGCTCCAGGCCCAGGCCCTTGAGCACCTTCTCCAGGAACGCCTGCTTGGTGAACGGTTTGAGCAGGTAGTCGATGGCGCCGAGGGTCAGCGCCTTGCGCGCCGCCTCGGAGTGTCCCGAGAGCATCAGGATGGGGATGCGCTTGTCGGGGGGGAGGCGCTGCAGGCGCTCGAGCAGCTCGAGGCCGTTCATGTCCGGCAGCATGATGTCGAGGACGAGCAGGTCGAAGCGGCGGTGGCTCATCAGCTCCAGGGCCTCCTGGCCCTTGAGGGTCGTGGTGAGCTCCACGTTCTCGGAGAATCCCGCGAGGAACAGGCGGACGATCTCGACGATGTCGGCGTTGTCTTCGACGACGAGCAGGCGCTTCTTGTCGGACTTGCTCGGCTGCTCGACGACCAGGTGCGGCGTATCGGGCTCCGAGAGGCTCAGCGCGATGGTGGCCACCGAGCCGCGCCCGGCGCCCTCCGACTCGATCCAGATCCTGCCCCCGTGCAGGTCTACCGTCTGCTTGGCCATCGGCAGGCCGAGCCCCAGCCCCGAGATCTCCCGGGTGAGCTCGGAGTCCGAGTGCCCGAAGGCCTCGAAGAGGTGGGGGATGATCTCGGGCGGGACCCCGCGGCCGGTGTCCTGTACGCGCAGCCAGGCCTCGCGCCCGGCATGGACGCTGAGGATCACCGTCACCACGCCCCCGTCGGGCGAGAACTTGTAGGCGTTCGAGAGGAGGTTGTCGACCGCCTCTTTGAACTTGGCGGGGTCGGCCAGCACCCAGACCGGGCCTTGGGCCAGGTCGGTGGCGAGGGCCACTCCGCGGGCGGCGGCCTCCGCCGGCGGGGGCAGAAGGGACTCCTTGAGGAAGGCGGTCAGTTCGGTCGGCCGCAGCAGGACCTCTTGCGTCCCGAAGGAGGACTCCTTGAACGCCAGCAGCCGGTTGACCATGTCGAGCAGGGAGTCGCCCCGCCGCCGGATGGCCCTCACCGCGGTCTTCTGGGGCGTGGTCAGGGAGCCGAGCTCGTCGTCCTCGAGGGTCTTCGCGTAGCCGAGGATGACGGCCAGCGGGGTGCGCAGCTCGTGGCTGACCGAGGAGATGAACTCATCCTTCATCCGGTTGACCTGGCGGAGCTCCAGGTTCTCGCGCTGCAGGACCTGCATCTCCAGCCCCCGGCGCAGCAGCCGCCCCAGGTCGGCCGTGCGCAGGTCGGCCGCGGCCAGGTAGTCGATGGCGCCCCGCTTCATCGCCTCGACGGCCAGCCGCTCGGAGCCCATCGCTGAGACCATCACGACCGCGGTCTTGGGGTGGAGCTGGCGCACCTGGTCGAGCAGCTTCACCCCGTCCATGTCGGGGAGCCGGTAGTCTAGGAAGGCGAGGTCGAAGAAGTCCCCGCGCAGGGCCAGAAGGGCCTCGGAGGCGTCGGCCGCGGCCGAGACAGAGAGGTCCCAGCCCGGCTCGGCCCCCAGGCGCTGGGACAGGACCTCGCGGTTCGACGCGTCGTCGTCCACGACCAGGATGCGCAGCTTGGGGTTCGCCACCGCCGCGATTCTAGCAAATGGCCGCCCGGCCATTATGGACAGGGCCCGCCCAGAAATCATATCCTTGCTCCCTTCCCGCCCATGGTCCATCCAGACATCGAACGCGTCCTCCTTGACGAAGGCGTCATCCGGTCCCGCATAGCGGAGCTGGGGCGTCAGCTCACGGCCGACTATGCCGGCCGCAAGCCGGTGCTGATCGGCATCCTCAAGGGGAGCGTCCCTTTCATGGCCGACCTGATGAGGAATCTGGGCGTGGACCATACCGTGGATTTCATGTGCCTATCCTCTTATAGCGGGGATTCCTCGACCGGGGTGGTCCGGCTCATCCTGGACCTGCGCGAGAGCATCCAGGACCGCGACGTCCTGGTGGTCGAGGACATCGTGGACACAGGCCTGACCCTGAGCTACCTGCGCCAGAACCTGCTCACCCGGGGACCGCGCACGCTGGAGCTGGTCACTCTGCTCGACAAGCCGGACTGCCGCAAGGTCAGCATCAGCCCCCGCTACTGCGGGTTCAAGATCCCCAACGAATTCGTGGTCGGCTACGGGTTGGATTACAACGAGGCGTACCGGCACCTGCCCTACATCGGGGTGCTCAAGAAGTCCGCCGTGAAGGCTTAGCCCAGGAGAACCGATTTGAATCCTCTTCAGCGCAGCGCCAAGCAGCTCGTCTTCTGGCTCGTCGGCCTGACCCTCCTGTTCGCGGCGTTCCAGAACATGAAGGCGGTCCAGCACGAGGAGGAGATCCCCTACTCCACCTTCAAGGAGAAGCTGACGAGCGGCACCGTCACCGAGGTCACCATGCGCCCCGACCTCATCCGGGGCCGCTACGGGGCCGAGGGCGGCAAGCTCGTCGCCTTCCGGACCTTCCCGCTGCCGGACCCCGACCTCGTCAAGGAGATGTCCTCCGCCAAGGTCGCCCTCTATCAGGGAGAGCCGGACAAGTCCTGGATCACCGCCGTGGTCATCAACCTCGGCTGGGTGGTCCTGTTCTTCGGCCTGTGGTGGATCTTCGTCATCCGCCAGGTGCAGGTCGGGGGCAAGCAGGCCCTCTCCTTCGGCAAGTCCCGCGCCAAGCGCAACGAGCCCGACAAGAAGAAGAAGATCACCTTCGTGGACGTCGCCGGCTGCGACGAGGCCAAGGAGGAGCTCCAGGAGATCGTCTCCTTCCTCAAGGACCCGGCCAAGTTCACCAAGCTCGGCGGCCGCATCCCGAAGGGGGTCCTGCTGTTCGGGCCTCCCGGCACCGGCAAGACCCTGCTGGCCAAGGCGGTGGCGGGCGAGGCCTCGGTCCCGTTCTTCTCCGCCTCGGGCTCCGAGTTCGTCGAGATGTTCGTCGGCGTGGGGGCCTCGCGCGTGCGCGACCTCTTCGAGCAGGCCAAGAAGGCCGCCCCGGCCGTCATCTTCGTCGATGAGCTCGACGCCGTCGGCCGCGCCCGCTTCGCCGGCATCGGCGGCGGCCACGACGAGCGCGAACAGACCCTGAACCAGATTCTGATAGAGCTCGACGGCTTCGACACCAAGGAGGGCGTCATCCTGATCGCGGCCACCAACCGCCCCGACGTCCTCGACCCCGCCCTGCTCCGGCCGGGGCGCTTCGACCGCCACATACCCGTGTCGGCCCCGGACCTAAGGGGGCGCGAGCAAATCCTGCAGATCCACTCCAAGGGCGTCAAGATCGACCCGGCCGTCGACCTGATGGTGCTGGCCCGGCGCACCCCGGGCTTCGTCGGGGCGGACCTGGCGAACCTGGTCAACGAGGCGGCCCTGCTCTCCGCCCGCCGCGACAAGGAGTCGGTCGCCATGCTGGAGCTCGAGGAGGCCATCGACCGCGTGATGGCCGGCCCGTCGCGCAAGAGCCGCATGATCTCCGAGAAGGAGAAGAAGATCGTCGCCTACCACGAGTCCGGCCACACCCTGATTGCGAAGCTGCTGCCCGGCACGGACCCGGTCCACAAGGTCTCGATCATCCCGCGCGGCCCCGCGCTGGGCTACACCCTGCAGCTGCCGACCGAAGACCGCTACCTGACCTCGCGGACCGACATCCTCAACCGCCTCTGCGTCCTCCTCGGGGGGCGCTGCGCCGAGGAGCTGATCTTCTCCGAGATCACCACCGGCGCCACCGACGACCTGAACAAGGCGACGGCGTACGTGCGGCGGATGGTCACGGAGTTCGGGATGTCGGAGAAGCTCGGGCACATCACCTTCCGCAAGGACGAGGGGGAGGTCTTCTTGGGCCGCGACATCGCGCGCGGCCCGGGCTACTCCGACTCGACCGCGCAGGAGATCGACGGCGAGATCAAGCGGATCCTCGAGGAGTGCTACCAGAAGACCCGCGGCCTGCTGACGAAGAACAAGGCCCTGCTCGAGTCGATAGCCACGCGGCTCCTGGAGAAGGAAGTGGTCGAGGCCGAGGAGCTCGACGTCCTGTTCTCCCAGGCGACCCTGCAGAAAGCCTCGGCCTGATGCCCGCCACCCCGACCGCCGAGCTGGGTCCAGCGCTCCTGCAGCGCCGGCGCCGGCTCGGCCGTCCCCTGGTGATGGGCATCGTCAACGTCACCGCGGACTCCTTCTTCGCCCCCAGCCGAGCAGCCTCCGAGGACGCCGTGGCCCTGGGGCTGCGGCTGGCCGAGGAGGGGGCGGACCTGGTGGACGTCGGCGGGGAATCGACGCGCCCGGGCTCTGCCCCCGTCTCGGCCGAGGTCGAGGCGGGCCGGGTCCTGCCCGTCGTGTCGGAGCTGGCGCGGCGCCTGAGCGTCCCGGTCTCCGTGGACACCTCCAAGGCCGAGACGGCCCGCCGGGCCCATGACGCCGGCGCGCGCGTCCTCAACGACGTGCTGGCCCTGCGCGGCCCCGGGATGCTGGACGCCGCCGTCCGCTTCCCGCTGGTGGTCCTGATGCACATGCTGGGAGAGAGCCCGAAGACCATGCAGGAGCAGCCTCGCTATACCGACGTCTCCGAGGAGGTCCAGGCCTTCCTCGCCGGGCGGCTCGAGGCGTTCCGTGCCGCGGGCGGCGAGGCCTCCGCGGCCTGGGTGGACCCCGGCCTCGGGTTCGGCAAGACCGTCGCCCACAACATCGAGCTGATGCGCGGCCTCTCGGACCTCGCCGGCCTGGCGCCGGTCCTGGTCGGCGCGTCGCGCAAGTCGTTCTTGGGGAAGATCCTCGGCTCCGAGGAGGCCCCTCTGCCCGCCGAGGACCGCCTCGAGGCCTCGCTGGCGGCCGCCTGCCGCGCCGCCCAGGCCGGCGTGGCCTGCGTGCGGGTCCATGACGTGCGGGCCACGGTCCGGGCGCTCGACGCCTGGGGACGGATGGCGTGAGCCACCTCTTCGGCACCGACGGGGTGCGCGGCATCCCGGGGACCGAGCCGCTGACGGCCCCCACCGTGCGGCGGCTCGCCCGGTTGGCCGGAACCCTGCTCTTGTCCCGCCGCGAGCGGCGCACGCCCTTCGTATTGCTCGGACGCGATACCCGCTCCTCCGGCCCCGGCCTCGCCCGGGCGCTGACCGACGGCTTCGCCGCGGCCGGGGTCCGGACCGTCGACCTGGGGGTCGTCCCGACTCCGGCCGTCTCCTACCTGACTCCCCGGCGCGGGGCCCTGTGCGGCGTCGTGGTCTCGGCCAGCCACAACCCCCCGGAGTTCAACGGCATAAAGTTCTTCTCGGACTGCGGGCGCAAGGCGACCCCGGAGTTCGAAGCGGAGCTCGAGAAGCGTCTGCCCCGGACGGCCGACCCCGGGCCGCGGGGCGCGCGCGCCGAGAAGGACCCGGCGGGGGCGCGCGAATACTCGGACTTCGTCCGCTCCACCGTCCCTCCGCACGAGGACCTCTCGGGCCTCAAGGTCGTCTTCGACGGGGCCAACGGCGCGGCGTCGCGCATCGGCCCGGACCTGCTGCGCAGCCTGGGCTGCGAGGTGGCGGTCATCGGCTGCCGGCCCGACGGCGGCAACATCAACCGGGCCTGCGGCGCGATGGAGACCGGGGCGCTGCGCCGCGAGGTCGTCCGGCGCGGGGCCGACTGCGGCATCGCCGTCGACGGCGACGCGGACCGCTGCGTGCTCTCCGACGAGGTTGGCCGCCTGCTCGACGGCGACTCCCTGATCGCGCTCTCGGCCATCCATCTCAAGGACGAAGGCCTGCTGCGCGGCGACGGCGTCGTCGTGACCGTGATGTCGAACCTAGGGCTGGTGGAGTTCCTGCGCGGGCGCGGCATCTCCTCGGTCCAGGTGCCGGTCGGCGACCGCAACGTCACAGAGGCCCTGGACCGCTACGACCTGGCCTTGGGCGGCGAGAATTCCGGGCATGTCGTGTTCCGGCGCTTCGCCCCGACCGGCGACGGCCTGCTGACCGCCCTGCAGACCTTGGCCGCCTGGCGGGTCCGGGGCGGCAAGCTCTCCGCGGTGCGGCGCCTCTACAAGGTCTTCCCGCAGGTCCTGACCAACGTCCGGGTCGCCCGTCGGGTGCCGCTGGAGGACCTGGCCGGCTTCCAGTCCGAGCTGGAGAGGGCGCAGCGGTCGCTGAGGGATTCGGGCCGCGTTTTCGTAAGATATTCGGGGACCGAGCCGCTCTTGCGCATCCTGGTCGAAGCCAAGGACCAGAAGCTGACCCGGTCGCTTTCGAGCCGCCTCGCGGAGGTGTTCAAGCGCGAGGCCGAGGGGATCTAACATGCCGAACGTCAAATTGGGCGTCAACATCGACCATGTGGCCACGCTGCGGCAGGCTCGCCGCGAGGTGGACCCCGATCCCGTCAGCGCGGCGCGCGTCGCCCGCTCGGCCGGGGCGGACCTGATCGTCTGCCACCTGCGCCAGGACCGGCGCCACATCCAGGACCGCGACCTCCTCGCGCTGCGCAAGGTGCTCAAGTCGGGGCTCCATGTGGAGATGGCCGACCGCCCGGAGATGGTCAAGATCGCCCTGGCGGTCAAGCCGGACTGGGTCTGCCTGGTGCCCGAGACCCCCGACGAGGTCACCACGGAGGGCGGCTTGGACCTCAAAGGCTCGAAGCCCTCGGGGATCGGGAAGACCATCAAGAAGCTCCAGGGCGCCGGCATCGGCGTGAGCCTCTTCGTCGACCCGGAGGCCGTGGCCGTGCGCATGGCCCACAACCTGGGCGCCGACGCGGTCGAGCTTTGCACCGCGGAGTACGCGCGCTCGACCGGCCGGCGCACGCAGGGCACCGAGCTCGAGAGGCTGGAGCTGGCGGGCTATCTCGCCCACGAGCTCAAGCTCGAGCTCCATGCGGGCCACGCCCTCGACTACTCCAACGTCGTGCCGGTCGCCCAGATCGCGGGGATGCGCTGCCTCAACATCGGCTTCGCCATCATCTCCCGCTCGATCTTCATGGGGCTCAAGCCGGCCGTGGCGGAGATGAAGCGCCTCATACAGCAGCAGCCGTAGGGAGCCTCCCATGTGCGGGATCATCGGTTACGTCGGCGAGCGGGACGTCCTCCCGGTCCTCGTCGAGGGTCTGCGCCGCCTCGAGTACCGCGGCTACGACTCGGCCGGCGTCTGCGTGGTCGGGGCCGGCGGGACCCTCGACATCGTGCGCGCGGTGGGGAAGCTCAGGAGCCTCGAGGAGCGCCTGGCCGAGCGCAAGCCCAAGGGTTCGGCGGGGCTCGGACATTCGCGCTGGGCGACCCACGGCCGCCCCTCCGAGCGGAACGCCCACCCCCATGCCGACTGCACCGGCAAGCTCGTCGTCATCCACAACGGCATCATCGAGAACTTCGCGGAGCTGCGCGAGCGCCTGTCCAAGGACGGGCACGCCTTCCAATCCGAGACGGACACCGAGGTCCTCGTCCACCTCTTCGAGGATAAGCTCAAGGCCCTGACCAAAGGGCAGACGGCCTTCGCGCCGGACTTCAAGGAGCCCGTGTTCTTCGAGGCGACGCGCCTGGCCCTGGCCGAGGTCCGCGGCGCCTACGCCGTGGCCGTGCTGTGGGCCGAGACCCCCGGGACCATCATCTGCGCGAAGACCGCCTCGCCGCTGGTCATCGGCCTGGGCGAGAAGGAGAACTTCCTGGCCTCCGACGTCACCGCCGTCATGGACTACACGAAGAAGGCGGTCTTCCTCGAGGACAACGAGATGGCCGTGCTGTCGAAGGACAAGGTCTCGTTCTTCAAGACCTCGGGCCAGAAGATCGAGAAGAAGCCCACGACCATCTCATGGGACCGCTCGATGGCGGAGAAGGGCGGCTACCGCCACTTCATGCTCAAGGAGATCTTCGAGCAGCCCAACACCATCGCGGACACGCTGCGCGGGCGGCTGTTCCCATTGGCCCCCGAGACCCTGGAGACCGAGACCGGCTGCCCCGCCGCGGTGCTGCGCTCGGCCAAGCGGGTCCACATCCTGGCCTGCGGGACGGCCTTCCACGCGGGCCTCATCGGCCGCTACCTCTTCGAGAACCTGGCCGGGGTCGCGACCGAGGCCGAGACCGCCTCGGAGTTCCGCTACCGCGACCCCATCCTCTCGCCCGACACCCTGGTGGTGGCCATCAGCCAGTCGGGGGAGACGGCCGACACCCTCGGGGCGGTGCAGCTGGCCAAGGAGAAGGGCGCCAAGGTCTTCTCCATCTGCAACTGCGTCGGCTCGGCGCTGACGCGGATGGCCGACTACAACCTCTACACCCGCTGCGGCCCCGAGTACGGGGTGGCCTCCACCAAGGCCTTCGTCGGGCAGCTGGTCGCGCTCGACATCCTCGCCCTCTATCTGGGGCTGGCGCGCCAGACGATGGACGCCGAGCGGGCCAAGGCCTTCGTCGACGAGCTCGTGCACCTGCCGGTCCTGCTGCGCAAGGCCCTCGAGCTCAACGACTCCGTGCTGCAGATCGCCAAGCTCTATGAGAAGCGGCGCGACTTCCTCTACGTCGGCCGCCACGTCAACTACCCGCTGGCGCTGGAAGGCGCCCTGAAGCTCAAGGAGATCTCCTACATCCACGCCGAGGGCTACGCCGCCGGCGAGATGAAGCACGGCCCCATCGCGCTGATCGACGACGAGATGCCGGTGGTCGCGCTGGCCACCGAGTCGCGCATCCTCGACAAGACCCTCTCGAACATCGAGGAGGCCAAGGCCCGCGGCGCGAAGATCATCGCCGTGGTCACCGAGGGCGACACCAGGCTCCAGGGCCGGGTGGAGCACCTGCTCAGCGTGCCCCGGTGCGCGGAGCTGCTCTCCCCCGTGCTCACGGTCGTCCCGCTGCAGCTCCTGGCCTACCACATCGCGCACCTGCGCGGAGCCGACGTCGACCAGCCGAGGAACCTTGCCAAGAGCGTCACGGTCGAATAAGCCCGGCCCTTCGGTGGGCCTGGATATCGTGGAAATCGCCCGGGTCAAGAAGGCGGCCCTCTCCACGCCCCGCTTCCTCAAGAGGGTCTTCTCCCGGGCCGAAATCCGCTACTGCATGGGCAAGAAGAGCCCGTGGCAGCACTTCGCCGTGCGCTTCGCCGCGAAGGAGGCCATCTTCAAGGCCCTGGGCATGGCGGGAGTGACCCTGCCGGACATCTCCGTCGCGCGCGACGCGACGGGCCGTCCGTCGGCCATCGTGTCGGGCAAGCCCGCGCCGGGCATCGCCCTCTCCCTGACGCACAGCGAGCATTACGCCGCCGCCGTGGCGGTGCGCTGGAAATGACCGACTTCTCGATGTCCGAGCTGCGCGGCTGGCTCCCGAAGAGGCCGCGGGACTCGCACAAGGGGGACTTCGGCCACGCCCTGGTCGTGGCCGGTTCGCGCGGGATGACCGGGGCGGCCGTCCTGTGCGCGCGCGGCGTGCTGCGCGCCGGGGCCGGCCTCGTCACCGTGGCGGTGCCGTCCTCCCAGCAGCATGTGGTCGCCGGGCTGTTCCCGGAGGCCATGACCTTGGGGCTCCCGGAGACCTCGGTCGGGTCGCTGCGCGCCGACGCCGTCGCCCTCCTGCTCTCCGCCCACGAGAAGCGCGGCTTCACCGCCGTCGCCATGGGTCCCGGGCTGGGAGCCACCCAGGAGACCGGGCGCGCCGTGCTGGGCGTATTGGCCAGCATCAAGGTCCCTGCCGTCCTGGACGCCGACGCGCTGAACCTCCTGGCGCTCCACCCGCGCGCGGAGGTCCGGACCCTCCTCAAGACCCGCCAGGCCCCGGTGCTCTTCACGCCGCACCCGGGCGAGGCGGCCCGGCTCCTCAAGACCAAGGTGGAGAAGGTCGAGGCCGACCGCTCCGGCTCGGCGCGGGAGCTGGTCGGCGAGCTGGGCGGAGTCTGCCTGCTCAAGGGGCGCAAGACCGTCGTCACCGACGGCGCGCGCGCCTGGCTCAACCCCACGGGCAACGAGGGGTTGGCCAAGGGGGGGACCGGCGACCTGCTGACCGGCCTCATCACGGGGCTGTGGTCCCAGCGCCTGGCCGTCGACGCGCAGGACTCCGGCTTCGAGGCGGCCTGTCTGGGCGCCTATCTGCACGGCTATGCCGCCGACGAGGCCGTCAAGCGCTGGACCACGCGCTGCCTGCTGGCCTCGGACGTGCTCGAATCCCTGCCTCAGGCCTTCCGCCGCCTGGGGGCGTAGCGGCCCATGACGGTCCATCTGACCCTGCCCGATGAGGCGGCGACGCTGGCCTTCGCCTCCCGCCTGGGAAGGGCCCTGCGCGCCCCGATGACGGTCGCCCTGCACGGCCCGCTCGGCGCGGGCAAGACCACGCTGGCGGGCGGCGTCATTCGCGCCCTGGGACATCGCGGGGCCGTGCCCAGCCCGACCTTCGCCATGGTCAACGAATACCGGCGGCTGGTCCCGCCGGTCTACCACATGGACCTCTACCGCGCCGGCCCCGAGGACCTTCCCGGCCTGGCCCTGGAGGATTACTTCGCCGACGAAGCGGCCGTCTGCGTCGTCGAGTGGGCCGAGAACGCGGGCGCCCTGCTGCCGTCGGACCGCCTCGACGTCGTCCTCGGACACCGTCCCGACGGGCGCAGCCTGAGCGCCCGGGCCCATGGTCCCCGCGCGGCGGCGCTGCTAGCCAGGCTGCGGTGAGCCGTGGCAATAATATATGTCAAACACGATTTTATATGTATTGACAAATATTGTTTGACATATTAAAATAAGGTGTCGCTTGGCAGCAGGCCCCAGATGAAAAGAAATCGATTGCCCGTTTCCAGCGAGCTCCTCTTAGAGAAAATCGTTTCTTACGGTAAAAAAGCGCCTGAAAATATAGAGAATTTTGAGATTTCAGCACTCATACGCCTGCTCCGCCATGCGTTGCGCATGACCCAGGCCCAACTTGCCCGGCGCGCGGGCTTGCCGCAATCCCATGTGGCGGTCATCGAGATGGGAAAAGTGGACTTGAAGGTGAAAACCCTGCGCAAGATATTCAATGCGCTGGGGGGGGGCTTGCTGGTCGTCCCTCGTTTCCCGAAAACGCCTTCAGCCATCGTGGCGGAGCGCATCGCGATGGCCGCGCGCAAGAAGGTGGCGCGTGTGGCGGGTACGATGGCGTTGGAGAAACAGATCCCGGAAACCGCGATGATCGACCGCCTCATCAGGGCGGAGGAAGAACGCATGCTTCGCGAACCTTCCTCCGAAATCTGGGAGGAGTGATGGTCCGTTTCGACGTGCCGGAGGGCGCGACTCCGATAGAGGAGGCCTCCGGCCTGCTGCTCGACGGCGTCCTCACCTATGGGGACTTGAACGCGGCGGAGACCGAGAATATCCTCGCGGCGGTCAACAAGCATCTGCGCAGCGGCAAACGGCGCGCCCCCGCCTGGCTGCGCGAGGAATACGTCCGTCGCGTGCACCGGGACATGTTCGACGGCGTCTGGGACTGGGCGGGCCGTTATCGGGACAGCGCGCTCACGATCGGGATTGATGCGTCCCTGATCCGCGAGGAGGTGGAGAAGCTCTGCCGAGACGTCGCCTTCTGGGACGCGCAAGAGCACGACGCCCTGCAGATCCTCGAGCGTGCCGCCCGCCTGCACCACAGGCTTGCCTGGATCCATCCGTTCTCCAACGGCAACGGCCGGCACGCCCGGCTGATGGCGGACATCTATCTCTTCGTAAAGGGGCACCCGCTGCCGGTCTGGCCGAGCGGAGCGATGAGCGGCGCCGGGGAGGCACGCACGGCGTATCTTGAGGCGCTGCGCCGAGCCGATGGCGGCGATTTCGGGCCGTTGGTAGCGTACACGGTCCGGTTCCTTCCTCAAACTGGTTAAATAGCCCGTGCTCATCCTCGGCGTGGACACGGCGGGCGAAGGCGTATCCCTGGCGCTGGGCGACGGGTCGCGCGTCTGGGCGCTGCGCCGCAGGGCGCGTTCGGCGGAGGCCGTCCTCTGGCCGGCGCTGGAAGCCCTCCTCAAGAAGGCCGGGAAGAAGCTGGGCGACCTGGGCGGGGTGGCCTGCGTCGTGGGCCCCGGGCGCTTCACCGCCGTGAGGCTCGGCGTCACCTTCTGCGACATGCTGGCCCGGAGCCGGGGCATCCCGGCCGTCGGCCTGACCCGCTTCGAGGCCTGCGCTCCCGCGCTGGCAGATAAGGCGCAGGGGCGTTATGCCCTCGTCGTGCCCTCGCCGCGCGAGGAGAACTATCTGCAGCTCTGGCGGCGCGACGGCAAAGGCGCCCGAGCCGAGGCTTCCCCGGCGTGGGCGGCGGCCGGCGCGCTCGACGCGGCCGTCGGGGCGGCCGTGAAGGTGGACGCCTCGGG
>JACRDU010000034.1 GCA_016218495.1 Elusimicrobiota bacterium | reverse complement strand
CGCCGCCGCCCACGGCGCCGGGCTGCTGTTCGCGGCTCTGGCGGTCTTCGCGTGGCGGCTCGGCGCCGAGGCCTCCGCGGATACGGCCGGGCGGGGCCGCGAGCGGCGGGCGGCGGCGGGCGTCATCGCGGCGCTGCTGCTGCTCCCGGCCGTGTCCGCGCGCGCGGCTTCGATGAGCCGGCAGAAGCGCGAGCTCGAGAAGCTCTCCCGGGAGCTCGAGGCGCTGCGCGAGGAAGCCGACCGTTATCGCGAGGAGGCCGGGCGCGCGGAGAGGGACCTGACGGAGAGCGCCCTCCAGCAGCGGCGTCTGGAGTCGAAGATGTCGGCCCTGCGCCGGGAGCTCGACGACGCGGAGGGAGCCCGCCGGACCCTCGGGGGCCGCCTCGTCACGCTCGACGCGGCCCGTTCCGACGCCCAGCGCCTCCTCGCCCGCGAGCTCGGCGACTATGTCCGCCGCGCGGACCAGCTGGCCTCGGCAGGAACGGCGGGGGTCATGGAGGACGCGGTCCGGCGCGGGGCGCTGCGGGCCAAGACCGCCTATCTCGGCGGGGTGGGCGTGGTCCATGACCGGACCGTCACGGAGCATGCCGCCGCCCAGAGGCATCAGGCGACCCTGCGGCGCCGCACGGAGACCCAGCTCACCGAGCTCGAGCGGACGCGCCGTTCGAAGGCCAAGGCGCAGGAGGACCTGGAGGACAAGACCCGCCGCGTCGGCGAGGCGGAGGCCCGCATCGCCGCCCTCGAGGAGTCGCGCCGCGCCCTGACCAGCCTCGTGCGGGAATTGGAGAAGAAGGAGTCGCGGGCCGCCCAAGCCGGCTACAGGGCCGAGCCCCCGATCAAGCCCCGCTCGCTGCCCTGGCCGGTGGCGGGCAAGGTGCTCAGCGGGTTCGGCAAGCGGCGCGTCCCGGAGCTGGGGACCTGGTCGGTCCACAACGGCGTCGAGATCGCCGCGGCGGTCGGCGTCCCGGTCCGCCCGGTCAGCCCGGGGGAGGTCATCTTCTCGGGGCCGTTCCGCTCCTATGGGAACGTGGTGATCATCAACCACGGGGGCGGGTTCTATTCGATCTACGGCCACCTGGAAGCTCCCCTGCCGGCGAAGGGGGCCAGGGCCCGGTTGGACGCGCCGGTCGGCAATGCCGCTGGCCAGGGAAGCGTATATCTCGAGCTGAGGCAGGCCGGTCGAGCCCTCGACCCCCTGCGCTGGCTCAAGCCGTGAGAGGAGCTAACATGAAACGCGACGCGCGAAGTCTCGTCCGGAAGGCGGCGGCAGGGACGGTCCTCTTGGCCGTCGCGGCATTCGCCCTCCCGGTTGCTTCGGCCTCCGTGGACCGGACCTACGAGCAGCTCAAGCTCATCGTGGACATCCTCGACTACATCAAGGAGAACTACGTCGAGGAGGTGCAGAGCAAGGACCTCATCTACGGCGCCGCCCGCGGCATGGTCGGGACTCTCGACCCGTTCTCCCAGTTCATGGACCCCGAGCTCCACAAGGACGTCAAGACCGAGACCGAGGGGCAGTTCGGCGGGCTGGGCATCCGCATCGGGATGCGCGACGAATGGCTGACCGTCATCACCCCGCTGCCCGGGACCCCGGCCTACAAGCTGGGGATCCTCCCGCAGGACCGCATCATCAAGATCGAGGGCGACTCCACCAAGGGGATGAACCTGACCGACGCGGTCAAGAAGCTGCGCGGGAAGCCCGGCACCGCGGTCAAGCTCCAGGTCGCGCGCAACATGGCCTCCGACGACAAGCCGGACTGGACCACGAAGGACTTCTCCGTGACCCGCGAGGTCATCAAGATCCAGAGCGTGCAGTCCCGCATGCTCCAGGACAAGACCGGCTATCTGCGCATCATCGAGTTCAGCGCCCAGACCACCGAGGAGACGGGGACGGCCCTGGAGAAGCTCAAGAAGGCGGGCGCCACGTCCCTGGTCCTGGACCTGAGGAACAATCCCGGAGGGCTGCTCACCGCGGCGGTGGACGTCTCTTCGTTCTTCCTCGGGGACGGCAAGCTCATCGTCTATACCCAGGGCCGGCGGGCCGAGAACCGCCAGGACTTCCGGGCCTCGGCGAAGGCGCAGTACGGCGAGCTGCCGATGGTCGTCCTGGTCAACGGCGGGTCGGCCTCGGGCTCCGAGATCGTCACCGGGGCCCTGCAGGACCACAAGCGCGCCGTCGTCGTCGGCGAGAAGACCTTCGGGAAGGCCAGCGTCCAGTCCGTCATACCGCTGCCCGACGGCTCGGGCCTGCGCCTGACCGTGGCGAAGTACTACACCCCGGCGGGCCGCTCCATCATGCGCGACTTCAAGAAGAACGGGGAAGAGGCCGGGGGCGGCATCTCCCCGGACATCCTGGTCCCGGTCAGCCGCGAGACCGAGGCCAAGCTCCAGGAGCAGTCCGAGGAGGTCTTCAAGCAGGGGGAGGACCCCAAGTCGGTCATCAAGAAGGAGAGCCAGGTCGCCGACTCGGCCTTGGAGCGCGCCCTCGAGCTCCTCAAGGCCCGCGAGGTCCTCTCGCATCTGAGCCCCACCGACGGCTGATGGCCCGCGCTGTCCTCGGCATCGAATCCTCCTGCGACGAGACCTCCGCGGCGGTCGTGCGCGGCGGCCGCGTCCTCTCCAGCGTCGTCTCGTCGCAGGTGGACCTCCATGCCGAGTACCGGGGCGTCGTCCCCGAGCTGGCCAGCCGCGCCCATTGCGAGAGGATGGGACCCG
The DNA here is from genome assembly GCA_016218495.1 of Elusimicrobiota bacterium. Lineage (GTDB taxonomy): Bacteria > Elusimicrobiota > Elusimicrobia > UBA1565 > UBA1565 > SCTT01. The sequence continues at coordinate 59,354 of JACRDU010000034.1, read as the reverse complement.
TCGTCGAACGCGCGCTGCGCGGGGCGTTCGGCGCCCGCGGCCGCCTCGACAGGCTGGGCTCGCTGGTCGGCGGCGTGGCGTTCACCCGGGGCCCCGGCCTGGCCGGGGCGCTCCTCGTGGGCCGGGTGGCCGCCGAGGCCCTGGCGCGCGCCCACGGCCTGCCGCTGGTGGGAGTCAACCATCTCGAGGCGCATGCCCTGGCGTTGGACCTCGTGGAGCCGACGCCCCCGCCCCATCTGGCCTTGATCGTCTCCGGCGGGCATACCGAGCTCGTGCTGGTGCGGGCTCCCGGCCGATACCGTGTCCTGGGGCGCACGCGCGACGACGCGGCCGGCGAGGCCTTCGACAAGGTGGCCAAGTTCCTCGGCCTGGGCTACCCGGGCGGCCCGGCCGTCGACCGTCTGGCCAGAACGGGAGACCGCGCCGCCGTCCCCTTCACGCGCCCCCTGCTGCCCGGCACCTGGGACTTCTCGTTCTCCGGGCTCAAGACGGCCGTCTTGTACCATGTGCGGGACGCGGGCTACGCGGGCACGGACCGGGTCCGGCCGGCCGTACCCGCCGGCAAGCCCCTTCCCAAGAAGTTCCTCGCCGACCTGTGCGCCTCCTTCCAGGAGGCCCTGGTCGAGACCTTGGTGCTCAAGACCCTGGCGGCCGCGCGGCATTGCAAGGTCCGGCGCATCGTGGTGGGCGGCGGCGTCGCGGCGAACGGCCGGCTGCGCGCGCTGATGACGGAGCGCGCCGCGGCGGCGGGGCTCAAGGCCGCCTTCCCGCCGCTGGCGCTGTGCACGGACAACGCCGCGATGGTGGCGCACGTCGGGGAGCTGATGCTGGCCGCGGGCCGCTCGGGGTCCGTCGCTGTGGACCCGGCGCTGGCAATCAGGTCCTGGGGATGAGATGAGGGAGCTCAACCTCTGGGTCCTGCCCAACTCCGGCTACGACACGGTGCCTTCGCTGCGCGAGCACCTCTACGCCTTCCACCGCGAGCATCCCGGCATCAAGGTGAACATCGCGGTGCGCACCCCGCGCTCGCTCTGGGACCGCCTCATCGCCGCGGCCAAAGAGGGGGGGAAGGGGCCCGACGTCGTGCAGCTGCCGTCCTACTGGACCTCGACCTTGGCCCGCCTGGGCGCGCTGGCCGACCTGGGCGAGCTCGACCCGGTCCTGGACCTGGCGCGCTGGCCGGCCTCGCTCAGGGCGCAGTGCCGCCTCGACGGCACGCCGCGCGTGCATTCGCTGCCCTGGTGGGTGGAGGCGCGCATCCTCTATTACCGCCGGGACGTGCTCGCCCAGGCCGGCGTCGCACCGGCCTCGCTCGCCACCTGGGACGGCTTCAAGGACGCCTGCCGGAGGATATCCAAGAAGGGCCTGTCCGTGGCCGGCCTGCAGCATCCCGTCGCCAATCCGAACCCGCGGGAGTCCGTCGCGCTGGCCGACGTGGCCCCCTGCGTCTGGAGCCGCGGCGGGGACCTGTTCGCCGCCGACGGGACGCGTTCCTTGTTCCAGCGCGAGCGCGCCCAGCGCGGCATCTCGGACTATTTCCAGCTACTCTCCTCGGGGGCGATGCCCCTCAAGGGCGAGTCCGGTCTGGCCCCGCTCGACCTCTTCGAGGGCGCTTGCGCGCTCCAGTTCTCGGGCCGGCGACCGCCGCCCGTCCCCCGGCGCGGGCCCAAGCGCCTGCTGGCGCGCCGGGCGCGGCGCCATGTGGCCGCCGCTCCGTTCCCTTCGGGGGACGGGACGACGCTGCTCAGCGCCTGGAACCTCGGGGTGGCCCGCTCCACCGACGTCCCCCGGGAGGCCTTCGCGCTGCTGCGCTGGCTTGTCGGCGGGGCCGCGTCCGCGTCGTACGCCCAGGCCATCGGGGCCTTCCCCGCTGCGGAGGGGGCGGCCATCTTCGGGCCGGAGGACCCCGAGCTTCGCGATGTCTTCGAGGAGGCGTTCTCCCGCGCGCGCCTCATTCCCAACCTGAGCGTCCTGGGCTCGCTCGAGCGGGTCTTCGAGCGGGGGATGGAGCGGTTGGTCCGCGACGTGGCGCGCAGGCGCTGGACCCCCGAGGCGCTGCGCACGGAACTCATCCACGCGGCCAGCGAAGTCGACTACATCCTGAGCTTCTACGCGTCATGAAGAGCCGACTCGAGACCCTGTACCGCTACCACACCCGCCTCAACCGGGTGTTCCTCACCGAAGACGCCCTGCTCGACGCCGGGGTGCGCCTGGCCTCGCGCGCCGTGCGCGCCGAACGCGTCGGGGTGTTCCTGGCCGCGGAGGGCGAGCTCCAGCTGCGCTACGCGCTGAACCGCGACCTTTGGCTGGAGATGGACGAGGTCGTCCATCTGAAGGACTCCTCCGCGCTCTCCCGGCTGCTCGAGGGGCGCAGGACGACGCTCAGCGCGACGGCCCCGCACGCCGTGCTCTATGTGCCGCTCAGCCCCAGCGGGGGAGACGAGGTCCTGGGGGCGCTGCGCTTCGAGCGGCCCGGCAGCCGGCGCTGCTTCAGCGGGGCGGAGCGGACGACCGCCCGCCTGCTGGCCGCCGAGCTGGCCCAGAACCTGGTGCGCACGCGCAGCGGGTCGGCGCGGCGCCGCCAGCTCAAGCGCCTCGAGGCGCTGACCGACCTGTCGGCGGTCTTCGCCAGCTCGCTCCGGGTCGAGGACGGCGTCAAGCTCATCCTGCAGGGCATCGTCCGGCACTTCTCCCTCGACCGGGCCCGGCTCTACCTGCTCGAGCGGGAGCGCCAGGTCCTACGCGGCGAGGTCTCGGTCGACCTGCGTGGGCGGGCCGCTTCCCTGCGCGGCGAGGAGATCCCCCTGACCGGCGACCACCGCTTCGCCCGCGTGATGCGCGGCGACGGGCCGGACCCCCTCATGAAGCGCTACGAAGAGCGGGTCGTCTACCTTCCGCTGTCGGTCCAAGGCCAGAACATCGGCCTCCTCGTCGTCGACAACCTGCTCAGCCAGCAGACGATCTACGGCGAGGACATCGGGCTGCTGCGCTCCTTCGCGGGTCAGATCGGGCTGGCCGTCGACAACCAGCGGCTCTTCGAAGAGGTGCAGTCCCTCTCCCTCTACGACCATCTGACGGGCCTGGCCGTGCGGCGCTACTTCAACCAGCGCTTCCAAGAGGAGCTCTACCGCGTCGAGCGCGGCGGGCCCCCGCTGTCGGTGGTGATGATCGACGTGGACCATTTCAAGGGGATCAACGACACCTTCGGCCACCAGGTGGGCGACCTCGCCCTCAAGGAGCTGGGCGCGCTCATCCAGAAGCGCCTGCGCAAGATCGACTTCCCGGCCCGCTTCGGGGGCGACGAGATCGTCATCCTGCTCCCGCAGGCCTCGGCCGAGGACGCGGCGAACATCATGGGCCGCCTCCTGGTCGACCTGCGGGAGCTGCGCATCCCCGTCCCGTTCTCTTCGGCCAAGGAGATCGGGATGACCGCCTCCATCGGGGTGGCGGCCTATCCGGAGGACGGGCGCAGGGCGGAGGACCTCCTCCACCGCGCGGACGAGGCGCTGTACTGGGTCAAGACCCGGGGGAGAGACGGCGTATGCACCTACCAGCAGGCCCTGCTCGAGCGTCCTTCGGCGGCGGACCGATGAGGGCCGCCGTCCTCGCCGCGGCCGCCGTCCTCGCCTCCGCGACGGCGCACGCGTCCAACGAGGACGCCGCCTTCGGCGCCCGGGCCGCCGGCCTCGCCGACGCCGTGACGGCGGACACCGAGGGGCTGGGGGCCATGACCATCAACCCCGCCGCCGTCGGGCAGGCGCGGCGGGCCCGGGTCGAGGTCTCCAACCGGAGGCTCTTCCAGGTCCCGGCCGGCCCCACGGACATCGACGGCATGGGGGCCGCCGTCCTGCTGCCGGTCGACGCGCCCTTCCTGCGCGGGGCGTTCGGGCTGTCCTGGAACTACGACGTCGTCGAGCCGGTCTCGCTGGACCGCTCCATCGGCCTGACCTACGGCTCGCGCTCGTGGCGGGAGATCGGGCCGGGGACGCTGGACGCGGGCCTCACCTTCAAGACCATCGGCCGCTCCGGGCGGCGCCAGGGCGGCTCGACGGCCAAGGCCGCCGTGGACCTGGGCCTGCTCTACCGCTGGGCGGAGTCCTCGGTCGGGCTCTCGCTGATGAACCTCAACAGCCCGAGCACGAGCGTCGGCCCGGTGCCGGACCGCGCCCCGTTGACCGCCAAGCTCGGCGTGGCTCGCAGCGTGCGCCGGTTCGCGGCCATGGCGGACGTGACGCAGCGGGAGCCTTCCGTCTCGCGCCGCGCGGCGACCTCCCTGGGCGGCGGCCTGGAGTATTCATGGGCGACCCTGCGCAGCGGCATGCTGACCGCGCGCTCGGGCCTTTCGCTGGGGACCCTGGGCAAGACCTGGAGCCTGGGCGCCGGCTGGAGCGTGCTGGGCGCCACGCTGGACTACGCGCTGCGCCTGCCGCTCGCGCACGGCAAGACCTGGAGCCACGTCGTCAGCCTGTCCTACAAGTTCGGCGCTTGGGACCCCGAAGGGGAGTACGAGAGGCTGCTCAAGACCGAGATGGGCTATCGGGGCGAGCTGTCGCAGGCGCTGGAGGCCTCCGAGGTCAAGCAGTGGCGTCTGGCCGAGGAGCTGCGGCTCCTGCGCGAAGAGATGACGGACCTCCGGCGCGACCTCGACATCAAGTCCGCCCAGGCCGGAGAGGCGGAGGAGCGCGCCGCTCGGGCCGAGCAGCAGATCCGCCTCAAACAGCTCGAAGAGCGCCGCCGCAAGGCCGAGTCCGAGCTCAAGCAGCTCGAGGGTGAGCGCGTCCGGATGAAGGAGGCCGACGTGGAGGGGCGCTTCCGCGAGGAATGGCGCCGCTACCACGAGCTGCGGCTCCAAGGGGTCCCGGACGCCGTCCTGATCGACCGCCTCAAGAACATCCTCTCGGAGTTCAAAGGCAGGGGCGTGGACCTGGCCGAGGCGAACATGGAGCTGCAGAAGCTCCAGCGCCGGTAGGTCGCGCAACAAATCCTTTACTCCGGGCCGCTATCCTTGCCCTGAGGATGACCCCGGAAGAGATCCAGAAGGAGCTCGACAGGCTTTGGTCCAAGGTGACGAGCGGCGCGCCGCCCGTCGCTCCGGCCATGCCGCTCCCCGTTTCCGGCGAGCAGTACTCCCTCCACGACGCCCCGGCCATCACGCGCGAGGTGACGCTGGAGACGCTGTCCTTGGTCAAGCGCCAGCACCGCGCCGAGGTCACCCGCCTGGCCCAGCTGCTCGAGCTCAAGGAGCGGTCCTTGGCCGAGACGATGGAGCGCCTCCGCCAGACCTCCGCCGAGCTCGAGAGGCTGCGCCGGCGCGAAGAGCGCGTCGACGCGCTGACGACCCAGCAGGCGATGGCCTATTCGGCCGAGCTGGAGGCGGCGCAGGAGGCCCAGAAGGCGGCGCAGGCGCGCCTGGCCGAAGAGGAGGCGCGGCTGCGCTCGATCGCGGAGGAGTCGCGCCGCCGGGTCAACTCCGAGGAGACGCGCTGGCGGGCGCTCGAGGCGGATTGGGCGGCGCGCGAGGCCGAGTACCTGATGCGCCTGCGCGAGCTGGAGGCGCGCGCGGAGAAGGAGCGCGAGTCGTCCGCTTCGGCGCTGGGCGCAGAGCAGCGCGCGCTCTCCGAGCTCGGCGAGGCCAAGGGCGCCATCGAGGCCTCGCTGGGGGAGCTGCTCAAGGAGCGGCGGGAGAGGGAGGAGGCCGAGAAGGAGCGCGGCCGCGCGCTGCAGCGGGTCAAGGACGTCGAAGAGCGCATGAACGAGCTCCAGAACCTCTTCACCGAGGAACGTAAGGCCTGGCAGGAGCTCTGGGAGCGCGAGCGTTCGGCCTGGGAGGCCAAGAAGCAGGAGCTCTCGGCGTGGGAGGTCCGGGTCCACGAAGAGAAGGAGTCGTTCCATCAGAAGTTCGGCCAGCTCGAGGAGGCCGAGACCCGGCACGCCCAGGAGATGACCGAGATCCTGCGCCGTTCCTCGGACGCCGGCTCCCGGATCGCCGATTTCATGCGCGAGGCGGCCGCGAAGGCCGCCGAGATGGCGAACCTCAAGGCCCCGGCCGCGCAGGCGGACGCCAAGCCGCGCATCGACCGCCGCTGGCTGGCCGCGGCGGCCGCCGCCGTCGTGATGTTCGCCTCCGCCGTGCCGGCCTGGAAGGCGATGTACAAGCTCTCGTTCACGCTGAAGAGCTCCCACAACCTCTCGGCCGCGCGGACCACCGCCATCGCCTATGACGGGGACACGCTGTGGGTCTCCGAATGGGAGGGCGGCCTGCTGGCGTTCGAGGCCGAGAACCCGGCGGAGCCCATCCGGCGGGAGATCGTGGGGGTCAAAGGACCCTACCACCCGGCGGCGCTGAGCTCCTGGGCCGGCAAGATGTACGCCCTCGACGCGGCCCAGGGCCGGGTGCTGCGCTTCTCCGTGGAGACCCCGGACAAGGTCGAGGCCGTGTGGCCGACTCCCGGGCCCGCGCCGGCCGCCCTGGCCCACGACGGGCAGAACCTGTGGAGCTACGACGCGGCCACGAAGCTGCTCTACCGCCACCTCGGCGAGGGGCCGGAGGCCCAGACCGAAGCCTTCCGGCTCGACTTCGACGCCGTGCTGACGGCCATCCGCTGGCACAAGGGCGAGCTGTGGGCCTGGGACGCCAAAGGCAAGCAGGTCCTCGTGCTCAAGAAGAAGGAGAAGTCCTTCGACATCGCCCGGTCCGCGACCCTGCCCACGGGAGCTCAGTCGCTGCTGCTGACCTACCGGGCCGATGAGAAGCAGGTCCAGCAGCTCGAGCTCTGGGTCCTGACGACGCTGCCTTCGGGCGACCCGCTCCTCAACAAATACCTCGTCCGCCGATAATTTCATTTACTGACCCCATGTCCGAGCGTCGCGAAGCCTTTGCCGGGGGCGCGCTGCTGGTCTTGGCCGTCCTGTTCCTCGCCGCCTCCCCCGTCCGGGACCTGGACACCTGGTGGCACCTCGCCGCGGGGCGGCTCATCGCCGCTTCGGGAATCCCGCATTCCGACCCGTTCTCGTTCGTCCTGGCGGGCCGGCCTTGGGTGAGCTTCGAATGGCTGTCGGAGCTCCTGTTCTGGGCCGCCTGGCGGACGGGCGGCGCCGCCCCGCTCGTCCTGCTCTGCGGGGCCTTCTCGGCCGCCGGATATCTCATGGCCTGGCGTTCGTCGGGCGCGCGGTCGCTCTGGGGCGCCGTCATGTTCGGGCTCGCCGCCGCCGCCGCCCGCCCGTGGCTCGTGGCCCGTCCCTTCGTCTTCGACCTGACCGGCATCGGGCTGAGCGCGCTGCTCCTGAGCGACAGGGCGGAGGGGGGGCTGCCGCGCCGGGCGGCGCTGCTGCCCGTCGTGGCGGCGGTCTGGGCGAACCTCCACGGAGCGGCCGGGCTCATCGTGTCCGCCATGGCCGCTTCCGCGGCCATCCAGGCCGGGCGCGGCCCGTGGCGCCGGTGGACCCTCCTGACCGGCGTCTGCGCCGCGGCCGTTCTGGCGAACCCGCACGGCTGGGGCGTGCTGGAAGCGGCCTGGCGGACCGCGCTGTACCCCGGCAAGGAGCTCCTGAAGGAGTGGAATGCCCCATGGTTCGAGTTGAGGGGGCCGCTCGGGGCATGGGCCCTCGCCGCGCTGGGGGCCATACCGCGGGCCTGGAAGAACCGGTCGCCCTGGGCGCTCTGGACGCTCGGGGCGCTGGGCGCCGCCCTCTGGGCCCAGCGCTCCGTCCCGTTGTTCCTGCTCTGCGCTCCGGCCTGCGTCGCCGCGGCGTTCCCGCCGCCCGGACCGTGGAGGGGGGCGGGCTCCGCGGCCCGTCTTGCCGCCGCGGCCCTGCTGTTGGGGGCTTCGAGCGCGGCGGCCGTCATCCTGTCCCCGCGCGGGGCCAAGGGCTTCGGGCTGCGCGCCGAGGTGCCGCTGGCCGGGGCCGCCGGCTTCCTGCGCGAGGAATCCGTGGCAGGCCCCCTGTTCAACGAGTACGAGTCGGGCGGGCCGCTCATCTTCCACGGGACGAAGGTGTTCATCGACGGGCGCAACGCCGAATACCCGGCCGAGCACTTCAGGTCCGCGCTCTCCTGGCACCGCCCGGAGGTCTGGGCGCGGCTCGAGTCCCGTTGGGGGTTCACGGCGGCGGCGCTCAGGCGCCACCCGACGGGAGCCTGGACGAGCCGGGTCCTCGACGAGTCGCCGTCCTGGCGCCTGGTCTATTGGGACGACGAGGCGATGGTGTATCTGAAGGATTCTCCGGCCAACGCGGAGCGCATCCGCCGCCTGGGATACCGCCTGCTCCAGCCCGGGCGCGGGACGAACCAATGGGTGGAGGAGGCCCTGGGGCGGCCCGGGCAGGGAGGAGCGCTGGCCGCGGAACTGGCCCGTTCCACCCGCGCCGCCCCCGGCAGCGTCAACGCGGGGGTGCTTTCCGCCTACGCGTTGGCCCGTCTCGGCCGGCTCGGGGAGGCCTCCGCCGAAGCGCGCCGCGTCGCCGCCATGGTCCCGGGGGAGCCACAGCCCCTCTTCACGCTCGGGTGGGTCCTGGAGACGGCCGGCGACGGGGCGGGCGCGGAGGAGGCGTACCGGCGGGCGCTCGCGCTGGTGGCCCGCCCCGCCCGCGCCGGAGTGGGCGCCGACGTCCTCAACAACCTGGGCCGCTTGGCTCAGAAGCGGGGGGACCATGCGGCCGCGGCGCTACTCTATAGGAAGGCGTTATCCTGGAATCCCGGCCAAGGGGACGCCATGGCGAACCTCAGGCGGTTGGAAGGCCTCTAGGCCGTCTGCTATATTCCGGGGGCGGTTTACCTAGGGTTAATATTTACGAAACCAAACCGCCATCTTTTCACACTACCATCACCCCAGAGCCGGAGCGAAATTGAACTGGAACATCCTTTATCAGCGGCATAGGGGGGCGGACGGGGTCCGTCTGTTGGCCCTATCGCTGCTCTTTGCGGCGCCGGCCTCGGCGCAGCAGGTGTTCATCGACTCGCTCTGGGTGCACGATTCCGGCGGCACGGCGTCGCTGGGGGTCAACTGCAACGACCTCGGCAACAAGATCAGCTGCCATGACGGCGCCTTCAACCGGCCGGTCCTGCCCCAGAACGGGAACATCTCCAACGACCCCCACATCGAATTCGACCAGGTCATCAGCAACGAGCTCAACACCTGCAACACCGCCCCGTCCATCCCCGCCGGAGACATCGCCGCCAACGTCTGCAATGCCCGCCTGTTCCTGTGCGCCAAGGTGGGCTGGTCGAACACCCAGTCCGGGAACTCCCCGTTCTCCCTGGACTTCGTCAATTTCGAGATCTTCAAGTACCAGCAGGGTTCGAACCCCCTCGATGCGCAGTCGACCCCGCCGCTGAGGACCTTCTTCATCGACAACCCCGGACAGATTCCGGGCGGGTCCTCGACCAACGGCGTCCTGCTGCCGCCCTTCTGCGTGATGTGGGACGGCTCGATCAACATGCAGGGCGAGTTCGGCAAGTCGAACGGGCAGTACGGGTTCCGCGCCACCGTGGCGACCAACCAGACCGGGGCCAGTGGGAACATCAACATCACCCAGACCCGGGCTTATCCCGGCGGCTTCACGAAGGACTCCGGCGGCATCGTGGTCGACGAGAAGCCCATCACCGTGGACGTGACGAACGTGCACGTGGCGCGGGCCTCCCCGACCGTGGTGGGCGACCTGACCGGCGTGGCGGCCGAGCCGTACAACATGACCTATCGGCTCGCCAAAGACGCCACGATGTACATGACCATCCACCAGGTGACCAACGCGCTCCAGACCCCCATCATCCGGACCGTCGTCCCCGGGCTGCCGCGCGTCGGGGAAGGCATCCCGAGCGGGACCCTGCAGAACGGCGATTCCTGGAACGGGCGCTACGACAACGGCGACCTGGGGCCGCCCGGGGTCTATCTGGCCACCCTGCAATCCTTCTCCCGGGACCAGTTCGGCCCCGACCTGAGCATCGCCGTCACCCGCCAGATCGCCCTCGATACGCTCCAGATCACCGACATCCGCGTCCAGCCGTTGACGGACCAGTCGACCTCCCTGGCCGTCCTGAGCTATGTCGTGACCGAGCCCGCCACGGTCTTCATCGACATCTATCCGCCCGGGACCTCCTTCGGCAACGGCCTCAACAGCGTCAATGCCCTCGCCGACGAGGCGGCGACCTCCGCCTTCGGCACCCTGGGGGTCCAGAAGGCTTTCGGGGCCTCGGCGCTGCCCGTCCGGCACATCGAGGAGCAGAAGGACTTCCGCAAATCCGTCATCTCCTTCTGGGACGGCCGGGACTTCAACGGCAACGTGCTGGCGGACGGGGACTACGTTTTCGTCCTCTACGCGTCGCTGCCCTCCGCCAACGGCTTCACCTTCCGCGCCCCGAGCACGGATCGGCGCATCTGGTCCTCCAACGCCCGCAGCGGCTTTTTGACCATCTCGCGTGGCCTCGTCACCGTGAGCCAGATCGGGCCGGCCTCCACGGTCATCGGCTCCTCGCCTCCCGTGGCGGGCCTCGACCCCTTCACATTCAGCTACTCCCTCTCGCGGGAAGCCCTGGTCAGCGTCAAGATATTCAATGCGGCGGGGAACACCCTGATTAAGACCCTGGTCAACAACGACGTGCGGCCCGGCAACTTCCTCAACAGGGAGCGCTGGCTCATCCCGACGGGCAACGACGGGCTCTGGGTGAGCTCCGGGACCTACCTGGTCCAGCTGACGGCGGCGGACAGCGTGTTCCCCAGCAAGGTCTCGACGACGACGGCGCTCTTCTTCATCGATTCCTTCCGCATCACGGACATCCAGACCTCGCCGCTCTTGACCGGGGCCACCGACGTGCTGACCCTCAGCTACCAGCTCTCCCAGCCGATGCTGGTGGCGCTCAACATCTATCCGCCGGGGACGGTCGTCACGGGCTCGACGGCGACCTGGCCTCCCTGCGCACAGATCGACCCGGGGCTGTGCGGGCAGGTGACGCTCGGCGGGGGCCTGGCCAAGCCGCTGATCACCATCCGCGGGATGCGCCCGGGCCGGCTGCGCATCACCGAGTTCTGGGACGGGCGCGACCAGGACGGCCTGTTCGTCCCGGACGGGAACTACGTCTTCACCCTGACCGCCCAGTCCACGACGACCCCGAAGTTCTTCGCCAGCGACCAGATCTACGGGAGCCTGACGGTGGCCCGCGGCTCGATCGTCTTCCCCATCTTCAACGTCACGCCCACCTTCCCCCAGCTCTTCAATTCGAGCCAGACCATCTCGCTGCCGCCCTACGAGATCGACTATTCGCTCACCCGGCAGTCCTCCGTGACCATCCAGGTCATCAAGCAGTCGGTCGCCGCCAGCGTCGTGAAGACCATCATCTCGGGGCAGGTGCGCGACGCGAACATCCTCAATAAGGAGTTCTGGGACGGCCGCAGCGACCAGGGCAGCTTCGTGGAGCCGGGGTTCTACATCGTGCGCGCCGTGGCGGAGGACCTTGCCTCCACCCTGGCCTCGGGGTCGACGGCGCAGATCACGGTCTCGGTCAACCCGCTGAGGATCTACGACGTGGCGGTCAGCCCCCTGCGCCCGGACTTCGGCTCCGCGCTGATCGCCTACCAGGTCTCGGAGACGATGAAGGTCTCGGTGAAGATCTACAAGCCCGGGACCATCTTCGATGGGAACGGCAACCCGACCCCGCCCGAGTCGCAGAGCCTGGTCAAGCGCATCGTGGGCATCCGCCCGGCGCGCGCCGAGGTCTCCGAGGTATGGGACGGGACCGACGAGACCCTGGCCATAGTCCCCGACGGGAACTATCTGTTCAAGATCGTCGGCTCGACCTCCATCGATTCGATCGACACCATCTCGGGAAACCTGGCGGCGGGGGCCCCGCTGGCCGAGGACCTCATCATCGCCGAGGTCCCGGTGGTGCGCAGCGGCGCCGGCGACGCGCGCGGCAACTTCTTCGGGAACACCTTCGTCTATCCGAACCCGCTGCGGGACGCGACGGCCACCTTCAAGATCTACGTGCCGCTCCAGGGCAAGGTCAGCCTCAAGATCTACAACATCGCCGGCGAGCAGGTCCTGGACAAGGACTTCGGGGTCAATGCCGCCGACACCTACGTCAACTTCGTCTGGGACAAGTCCAACCAGCATGGGCGCAAGCTGGCCCATGGGGTGTATTTCGCCGTCATCCGCGAGGAAGGCACCCGCGGAGAGCGGTCGCTCTTCCAGACCATCAAGAAGCTGCTCATCCCATGAACGCCCGCGGCCTCCACCTCGCCCTCGTCCTCGCCCTCCTGGGGGCGGCGCCCGCGGCCGCCATCGACCCGGCGGCCGGGACCGGCGGGGCGTCGTTCCTCAAGGTGGGCATCGGCAGCGCCCGCGCCATGGCGCTGGGCAGGTCTTATGTCGCCCTGGCCGAGGGGACCGACGCCCTCAACTGGAACCCCGCGGGCCTGGCCCTGACCCAGCAACGCGAGGCGTCGTACGGCTACATGCGCCACATCCAGGACATCGACTCTCCCTTCTATATGGGCTACGCCCATCCGCTCGGCCGGACGGTGCTCGGGGCGAACTTCGGGTATCTGACGGTGGACGGCTTCGAGGTCCGCAACTCCCAGGGCGTCCCGCTCCAGGGGGAGGACGTGCGGGTGCAGGACGGGTTCGGCACCTTCGGCGTCGGGCGCTCCTTCTGGTACGAGAAGGTCATGCTGGGGGCGTCGCTCCGCGTGGCACACGAGGACAACGCGGGGACCATCCACAACGCCATGGCCGGGGACTTCGGCGCCCTGCTCAAGCCCAACCAGTACATCACCTTCGGCTTCGCCTCGCAGAACCTCGGGGCGAACAACTCCCAGATAGCCTCGGTGACGCGCGGGGGCGCCGCCATCAAGATGTTCGACCTCATGACGACCTCCATCGAGGTCGCCAAGCCCTCCGACGGCCCCGTGCGGCTCGGCCTGGGCGGGGAGTTCATGCTCCCCGAGGACCTGCTGCAGGTGGGGCAGATCTACCTGCGCATGGGCTACTATTCGGCCGACGACCTCGGCCAGGTCCTCCAGGAGGACCGCAGCTTCCTTTACCCGATGATCGGCTCTCCGAAGCTCAGCTTCGGGCTGGGGATGTTCACCGCCCAGGCCTTCGGCTACGGGATCAACGTCGACTACACTCTCGTCTCGTACGGCTCGCTGGGGACGGCGGACATGATGCAGGTCAAGGTGAAATTCTGATGGGTTTCCCTGCTTCCTTGACGCTCTCCGGGATTCCGTCTACACTTCGAGAAGAGAACGTTCTTCCTCTTATGATTGCTCGTCCGTGGAAGGGTGCGGCGCAGGCTTCCTGCGCGCGCGGGCGCCGCCGCCTGCCGCGCGGGCAGGCCGTGGTCGAGTACCTCTTGATGACGACCATGCTCTTGTTCCTCTTCACGGGGATGTACAAGCTGCTCCAGAACAATCTGAAGAACTATTTCTCTAAAGCCGGGCAGGTCATATTGACGGCGTATTACTGAGGGGAGGTTGAGTCATGAAGAAAGCCAAAGAGAAGCTCATGAAGGTCCTGGTCCGGCTCCAGAGCGAGCGGGGCCAGAACACGGTCGAGTACCTGATGATGCTGGCCGTGATCGTCGGCGTCATCCTCGTCATCGGCAAGATGTTTAAACCGCAGATCAGCGGCATCTTCAACCAGATCATGGGGATGATCTCCGGCGCGGCCTCGACGGTGGGGCAGGGCTGAGGGACGCGCGACCCGGGTCCGGCGCCGACGCGGCGCCGGACCCGGGGACGCGGCGGAGACCATGGATGAAAGGGAAGACGGCGCGCAGCGCACGCGGAGGGCAGGTCCTCATAGAGGTCCTGCTGATGCTGCCTGTGTTCCTGCTGCTCGTCTTCACGGTGATGGAGACGGGGCACCTGGCGTTCCGGACCATCCTGCTCCATCATGCGGCCTACGAGGTCGCGCGCATCGGGTCCCTGAGCGCGACGGCCATCGCCGCTCCGGGGTGTCCGCCCCCGGTGGTGAACGCGGGCAAGATGAAGACCGTCGGCCTTTCGATCCTCAAGGGGATTACGATGTCCGCCATCACCGAGCAGACGCTGACGGACCCGCAGGAAGGCTGTCCGAATTTCGACGTGGTGGTGACGATGATGCAGCGCGTTCCGATGATCTTCCCGATGACGGGTCTGATCCTCTCGAACACGAAGGACCGGCGCTATCGTCTGCTGAAGGCTCAGGTCAGGATGCCGATAGAGCGGCCGTTGTTCAAATGAGCGCACGGTAAGGGTGACATCATGGAAAAGAAAGGCATTCTCGTACCCATGGTCCTGGCGGTGGGAGCCGCCGTGGTCTACCTGATGGTCCTGACGAGCCGCGAGAAGCAGCTCTCGCAGTCCTACGAGAACGCCACCGTGCTCGTCTCCCGCGTCGACCTGCCCGAGCGCACCCTGCTGAAGGAAGACCTGGTGCAGACCAAGGCGGTCCCGCGCAAGTTCATGGCCCAGGACGCCGTCGAGATCAAGGTTCCCTCGGACGTGAAGCAGATCGCGAACCTGGTCACCCGGGTCCGCATCCCCAAGGGCAACCAGATCAGCCAGTCCGCGCTGACCTCGCTGTCGCCGACCTCCGGCCTCAGCGTCAAGATTCCGCCGGGCTATCGCGGCGCCGTGGTCCCGATCGAGTCGGACCTCCTCAAGCTCATCAAGCCCGGGGACCGGGTCGACATCCTGGTCACCTTCGACGCCCTGATGGCCGACAACCGCAAGGAGAAGGTCACCGCAACCATCCTCCAGAACGTGCTCGTGCTCGGCGTGGGCGGGAACCTCGGCCAGGGCATGACGGCCAAGCAGTTCGGCGACGCGGAGAAGGACGACAAGACCTCCGCCGCCTTCGCGGAGAAGGGCATCGTCAGCGTGGCCCTGAACCCCAACGAGGCGCAGTACCTCTCTTTGGCCCAGAAGCAGGGCGACATCACCGTCATCCTGCGCGGCCTGGGCGACATTGAGATGCACCCGATGGAGATGGCGAGCTTCAGGAAGCTGTTCAGATAAGAGGATGAGCCGAAGATATCCCGAGCGCTCCGGAATGACACCATGAAACGCCACCAGCTGAGACTCGACGCGGTCCTGGGAGGGCTCCTCCTCCTGGCGGCCGCGGGCGCGGCGCGGGCGCAGGAGGAGGCCGCGGCCGAGGAGAGCGACCAATCGGAGTCCATGGTGGCCGTGAGCGCCGATGTCGTCGAGATCAGCGGCTCGGTGTCCAAGGACATCGGCTTCTCCTGGGCGCCGTTCACGACCGGGATCAACTTCGCGGAGAAGACCCCCATCCCCGGCATCATCAAGGTCGCGAACTTCGAGCGCCTGACCCAGATGCAGACGTCGCTCAAGATGCTCGAGACGGAGGGCAAGGCCCAGCTGCTCTCCAACCCGAAGATCATCACCAAGAACGCGGTCCAGGCCAACTTCGTGGTCGGCGGCGACCAGCCCTACCCGGTCACCAACAACCAGGGCGTCGGCGTCGAATTCAAGAAGTTCGGCGTCATCCTCAACATCCTCCCGGTCATCAACCCCAACAAGAAGGACCATATCGACGCCCAGCTGCAGCTCGAGGTCTCGAACCCCGACTTCTCCAAGCCCGTCACCGTGGGCAACACGACGGTCCCCTCCATCGTCACCCGCCAGATCCAGACCGAGGTCGAGATCAAGTCGGGCGAGACCATCGTGATCGGCGGCCTGAAGTCCAGCGCCAAGAACATGACCAAGACGCGGGTTCCCTTCATCGGCCGCATCCCCCTCCTGGGGCAGCTTTTCACCACCACGAGCATCATCGAGGAGCAGAAATCCCTGTTCCTCTTCGTGACGCTCGAGATCGTGGAGTGACGTAGGGACGCGCAGCCGATGGCCGAACAGAAACCGCCGGGGATCTTCATGCCGCCGGGCCTGGCTCCGAAGCCGGGCTCGGTCCCTCCGCGCCCGATGATCCTGCCGACGCCCGGGATACCCACGCCGGCTCCCACGGCTCCCCCGGGCGGGCTGCCGCCGCTGTCGCCGCCGACCTTCACCCCGTCCCCGGCCATGCCGCCGAGCTTCGCCCCGCCGTCCTTCAGCCCGCCGGGAGCGCCGCCCGCCTTCGCCCCGCCGTCCTTCAGCCCGCCGGGAGCCCCGCCCTCCTTCGCTCCGCCCGCATTCTCCCCGCCCGCGGCCATCCCCGGCGGCGCCCCTCCGGTCGCCGCACCTCCGTCGCAGATCCGGGTGAACCCGTCCGCGGTCGCGCCCGTCACCCAGACCCAGACGGCACAGACCCTGCCGACCGGCCGGGTGGTGGTCTTCTCGGGGCCGAAGGAGGGCGTGGGAAAGACCACCATCGCGCTGAACCTCGCCTTGGCGTGGGCCGGGACGCAGAGCCGGAACGTCATCCTGGTCCACCTCGACCCGCTCTGCCGCAACGAGCTCTCCTTCATGCTGAACCTGCAGCCCCCGACGCTGGCCAGCCTGACCCAGACCGTCGGGAAGGACGTCAACGTCCTCTCCAAGCTGCTCAAGGGCCGGGTGCCGATCTCGCAGTGGGGGGTAGGCGCCCTCCCGCTCGGCAACAACCGGCTCGACGCCGCCTCGCTCAACCCGGCCCAGGTGGTCCCCATCCTGGAGAGCCTGTGCCAGTCCTACGACCTCTTCATCGACGTGGACCCCTTCTTCCCCATGCAGGTCTTCGCCTTCGACCTGGCCGACGTCATCTTCTGGACCTGCCTGCCGCAGCGCGCCCACTTCGAGGCGACCTACAACATGTTCCAGGACCTCAAGACGCTGCACTTCCCGCTCGAGCGCTTCGAGGTGGTCATCAACGAGGGCAACCTCCCGGGGGCGCTGGCCCCCAAGGAGGTGGAGAGGTTCTTTGCGGCGATGAACAAGCGCGTGCTCTCCTACATGCCGTGGGAGGACCTGCTGCCCGAGTTCGCCAACACCGCGCGGGTCCTGGTCGTCGAGCAGCCCCACTCGGACTGGGTCAAGGCCCTGCGCCCGCTGCTGGGCATCGTGATGGAGACCAAGCCGCACGCCAAGGACTGGGCGGCGGCGGCCAGCGGCTCGAACATCGAGGGGGGCATCGGCCTGGGCTGGGGCGCCGGCAGCGGCGGAAGCGGCAACGGGACGATGCAGGTCGTCGAGACCCGGAACGCCGAGGGCAAGGTCGTCGTCAAGCGCACCGACGTCCCCGAGTTCTGGGACGAGCTCAAGGGGAAGGTCCACAAGAACGTCGTCACCGCGATGGAGACCGAGCGCATCCGAATCGGCGAAGGCGCGAAGGAGGACGAGGAGACCCGCAAGAAGGTCGGGATCATCATCGACAACCTCCTCGCCAAAGAGACCAACCTGCCGCTCTCGCGCGACATGCGCTCGCGCTTCGTCGAAGAGCTCATCGACGAGATCCTGGGGCTGGGTCCGCTCGAGACGCTGATGCGCGACCCGTCGATCAACGAAATCATGGTCAACGCGCCGGACCGGGTCTACATCGAGCAGAAGGGCCGCCTGGTGCTGACCCCCCTGCGCTTCCGCGACGACGACCAGGTCATCCAGGTCATCAAGCGCATCGTCGCGCCGGTCGGGCGCCGCATCGACGAGTCGGTGCCCCTGGTCGACGCGCGTCTGAAGGACGGTTCCCGCGTCAACGCCATCATCCCGCCCCTGGCCGTCAGCGGAGCGACCCTGACCATCCGCCGCTTCTCGAAGAAGCCCTTCACCGGGGACATCCTGGTCAAGATGGGCTCGATCGAGCAGTCCATGCTGGACTTCCTGGCCGCGGCGGTCCACATCAAGAAGTCCTTCATCATCTCCGGCGGTACCGGCACCGGCAAGACCACCTTCCTGAACATGCTCTCGAACTACATCCCGGAGGAAGAGCGCATCATCACCGTCGAGGATACGGCCGAGCTGCGGCTGCAGCAGCAGCATTGGATACGCCTGGAATCCCGCCCGCCCAACGTCGAAGGCAAGGGCGAGGTGACCATCCGAGACCTCGTCAAGAACTGCCTTCGTATGCGCCCCGACCGCATCGTCGTCGGCGAGTGCCGCGGCTCCGAGGCCTTCGACATGCTGCAGGCGATGAACACCGGCCACGAAGGCTCCATGGCCACCATCCACGCCAACACCCCGCGCGACGCGCTGACCCGCCTCGAGGCGATGTGCATGATGGCGTCCTCCGAGCTGCCGATCTGGGCCGTGCGCGAGATGGTGAGCTCCGCCGTCCACATGATCATCCAGCTCACGCGCTTCCCCGACGGCGTGCGCCGCATCACCTACGTCACCGAGCTGACCGGGCGCGACGGCAACACCGTCCTCAGCCAGGACATCTTCCGCTACTGCCAGACCGGCGTCGACTCCGAAGGGAAGTCTCAGGGCTTCTTCACCGGCTGCGGAGTGCCGCCCAAATTTTACCCCGAGTTCAAGCTGGAAGGCCTCGAAGGCAAGGTCCCGCTCACGCTGTTCCACAAGCGGCCCGGCTCCGACGAGTACCTCCGGGGGAGCGGGAAATGACCGCGCGAACGATGTCGTTGAGCCTGGGCTTGGTCGCCGCACTGGCCGCGGGAGCCGCGGCGCAGGGGTTCTCCCGCGAACAGATCCACGCCATCATCGACCCCACCGCCGGGGCCGAGGCGCGCGCGCAGTACTTCTACCATTACTTCAAGGTCGAGCGGACCGCGGACCTGAAGCCGCCGGCTTGGGTCGAGGAGGTCCTGCCCGGGATGCTGAAGCGGCCGGTCTGGCAGGACCCCGAGGAGGGCGTGCTCAACGAGGCCCAGCTCTGGCAGGCGCCCGTCTCGGTCCTCTACGAGTTCTTCGAGCACACGCGCAAGACCTTCCCGGCCGAGTTCAACGGCAGCCTCACGCCGCCCTACGTCCTCATCAAGGACTACGAGGACAGCCGCGTGCGCTTCCAGATGGCGCTCGACCGCCTTTACCGGGCCCGGCTCGGGGACTCCCTCGGCGGGCGCGGCCGGGCCGTCATCGCGAACTTCGAGCTCATCTTGCGCGAGATGGACTCGGTCCTCGACGCCCTGACCTCGCAGAACCCCGAGCTCTACGTCCAGTCGGTGATGGCCGTGGCGTCCCTGACCCAGCAGTCCTTCCAGGTCCTCAACCGCGCGCCCCGCGGCTATGAGCCGCCGATGGAGAAGAAGGATCAGACGGCGGCGGCGGCCCCGATGCTCATGAAGATCATCGGCGTGGCCCTGCTGTTCGTCGCGGCCTGGGCCTATGGCTCGCTCAATTCCGCATGGCTCTGGTCCAAGGTGGACGAGCGCGTCGAGAAGTCCAAGAACTGGGCGCAGGACTTCAACCGCCAGTTCGTCACCGTGAAGGTGGAGTACATGGTGTTCGGCCCCATCGTGGCGGGCTTCCTGCTCGGCATCCTGACCCTGAACATCTGGGGCTTCCTCCTGCTGACCGTGGCCGGGGTCTTCGTGGGGGCCCGGCTGCCGGAGTGGATCCTCAACTATGTGCGCTACCGGCGCGGCAAGCGCGTCGAGGCCCAGCTGATGGACGGCATGATCCTGATGTCGAACGCGCTCAAATCCGGCCTCGACATCGTGCAGGGCTTCGAGTTGGTCCAGCGCGACCTGGTGCCGCCGATCTCCGAGGAGTTCGGCCTGGTGCTCAAGAACTATTCGCTGGGGACCTCCTTCGAGAAGGCCCTCCAGGGGATGGAGGAGCGCATCGCCTCGCGCCTGCTGTCTTACATGATCAAGGCCGTCATCATCCAGCGCAGCGTCGGCGGCAACCTCACGAAGATCTTCGACCGCATCGTCGAGAACATCCGCGACGAGGGCCGCCTGGAGGAGAAGGCGCAGGCCCTCACCGCCCAGCAGCGCATCCAGTCCGTCGTCGTTGGCTTCATGCCGTGGGCGATGCTGGTCCTGATGTGGCTGTTCCAGCCGGAAGTGATGGCGGCCTACTACTTCACGCCGTTGGGAATCCTGACCGTGGTGTTCTGCGCCTTCTGGATGACCATCGGGATGGGCATCGTCCGCAAGCTCGCGGACATCCAGGTGTGACCCCATGAACGGCACTCAGATATTCCTCTACATCATCGGGATGCTGGGATCGATGGCCGCCTTCACCGCGGTCATGCGGATCATCCAGCCCCCCGTCGAGGACGTCAACTCGCTGGCCCGCCTGGCGGTGAAGGGCCCGGGCGGCGAGATTTCCCCCTGGGAGTCCCTGAACCCCAACGGGGGCCTGGTCGACCGGCTCGACATCTTCCTGGTCCACAACCTGCGCCTCGGGGACCGCCTCGAGACCCTGCACATGCTGCTCGGCAAGCCGAACAAGCCCACGCCCCTCAACATCCTCCACATGAAGGAAATCGCGGCCGCCATGCTGGGCGGCTTCGTCTACTTCATGTCCGAGAGCTGGCAGCTGGGGCTGGCCGTCTCCCTGCCGGGGTTCTTCATGCCCGACATGTTCTTCAAGGGGCGCATCGAGGAGCGCCAGCGGGAGATCATCCGGAACTTCCCCTCGCTCGTCGACCTGGCCGCCTTGACCATCGAGTCCGGCCTCGACTACATGCAGGCCTTCGAGCGCATCATCAAGACCGCCGTGAAGCGCACCGAGCTCGAGATCGAGTTCGAGAAGACCATCAACGAGATCGCCCTCGGGTACTCCCGCCGCGACGCCCTGCGGCGCCTGGCGATGCGCACGGGCCTGCAGGACATCCGCTCCTTCGTGGGCCTCATCATCCAGTCCGACGAGCTGGGAACCAGCCTCGTCGAGCTGATGAGGAATTTCGCCGCCGACATGCGCTTCCGGCGCCTGAACTCGGCCGAGAAGGCGGCCGCCCAGGCGGCGACGAAGATGCTCATCCCCATCTTCTTCTTCATCTTCCCCACGGTCTTCATCCTGATGCTCGCCCCGATGATGAAGAACGTCTTCCAGAGCGGAGGGCTGGGGTTCTGAGATGACTCCCCGGCTCCTGCTCCTGCTCGGCGCCCTGACGGCGGCCTCCGCGGCCGCGGCCAAGGAGGTGGAGCCCCCGGCCGCCGACAAGCGGCCGACGATGGAGAGCCTGTTCCTGGATTTCTCCAAGACCCAGCTGGGGCCGCTGGGTTCGGGCCAGGCCAAGACCAAGTACCTCTATACGATACAGCTCGAGAAGTCGCGCCTGTCCGACAAGTTGCTGCGGACCATCTACGAGAACGCCTACGCGATGTACCGCCAGGGCGACTTCGACGGCGCGCGCGACCTGACCAACAAGATCCTCCAGATGGACCCGTCCTTCCAGGACGCGTCGATCCTGCATCGCGCCGCCACCGAGCTCGACGGCTCCTCGGCCCCGATGCTCTCCGAGCGCAAGCTCGTCGAGGACCGCTTCGAGGAGGGGTTGGCGCTCTACCGCCAGGGCCGTCTGGTCGAGGCGTCCCAGCGCTGGGAGGAGGTCGTCAAGCTGGCCCCCGGGAACCTGAAGGCCCGCTACTGGCTCAAGAAGGTGCGCGGCGAGCTGGCCGACGAGCACTACCGGCGCGGCCAGACGGCCTACCGCCAGCACCGCCTGCGCGACTCGCTCGACCAGTGGTACGCGGCCCTGCTGCTCAATCCGAAGTACCCGCGGCTCGTCGCGGCCATCTCCAAGGCCGAGGCGGAGCTGCGCCGCTCCGAGGCCAACGAGAAGCTGCAGCGCGCCCTGAACCTCTACGGCCAGGGCGAAACCGTGGCCGCCCTGAAGCTCCTCGACGAGATCCTGACCATCGAGCCGGGCGAGGAGAAGGCGACGAAGCTCATCTCGGAGATCCGTCTCGAGATAGCCAAGCAGCACGTCGCCCAGGGCCGCACCTTCTACCGGGACCGCAAGTACACCTCCGCCATCAAGGAGTGGAACAAGTCCGTCGAGTACGGCTACGACCCGCGCCGCGCCAACGTCCTGGTGGCGCGCGCCCGCGACCAGATGCGCCGCGAGGCGGAGGCGAAGCGCCAGGCCGAGGAGCGCAAGCGGGAGGAGGAGGAGCGCAAGCAGCAGGAGGAGGAGCGCCTCAAGCGGGAGGAGGAGGAGCGCCAGAAGAAGGAGGCCGAAGAGGCCGCCAAGACCATGGACGCCACCGAGCCCGCGCCCGCCCAGACCGCCCCCACCGGCCCGACCGAGGACGACAAGAAGCGGGCCATCAAGCATTGGAACGAGGGCATCAAGTACTTCCAGAAGAACGACCCGGCGAAGGCGCGCGACGAGTGGCTGCTCTGTAAGAAGTTCGACCCGAGCAACACCGAGTGCGTCGAGGGCCTGCGCCGCATCGACAGCGCCTACGGCGGTGGCATGTGAGCCGGCGCAAACGCCGGGCCGTGCTGGTGCTGACGGCGGCCTCGGCCGCCGTCGCGGCTATGCTGTGGTCCGTGCCGGCGCGCTGGGCCGCGCGGCGCGAGTGGAAGAAGGGCGTCGCGGCCGCGGCGGCCGAGGATTTCGGAGGGGCCGAGGCGGCCTTCAAGGCCTGTCTGGCGTCGCGGCCCGCGGATGAGGCGTGCTCGACGGGGCAGGCGATGGCGTCCCGCATCAACCGCTCCTGGACGCGGTTCCAGCCGGCCGACGCCGGACGGCGCCCGTCCGCGGCCGAACTGGCCGAGAAGTACGCCAAGACGGGGCTCGAGCATGCCGAGCGCGGCGAGACCGCCGAGGCGCTGGCGGCTTTCCGGCATTGCCTGGCGTTGGATTTCGCCAACCCGGCCTGCGGCCCAGGGGTCAAGCTCTATGCCGCGCTCAGCGACGGTTCCCGCGCCGCGGCGCCCGCGCCGGGCGGTCCCGTCGCGGGTCTCCCCGCCCCCCCTTCGGAGGAGGACAAGCGGCGCGCCGTCATGCACTGGAACGAGGGCATCAAGGCCTTCCAGAAGGGCGACATATCGGCGGCGCGCGACGAGTGGCTGCTCTGCAAGAAGTTCGATTCCGACAACTCCGACTGTTCCACGGGCCTGGCGCGCGTGGATTCCTCCTACGGGGGCGGGCAATGAAGCTCGCCATGAAGTGGTTCCTGTGGTACCTGTGCATCGGCGTCTACGTGATGTTCCTGGGCGGCATCTTCTACTACAACCTCTTCAAGTGGACCTTCGACGAGAAGCTCAAGCAGCAGGCCATCGACCTGGTGAAGGTCCACGCCTTCCAGCTGATCAAGGGCCTCTCGACGCGGCAGTCCGCCATCACCCTCGACGAGTTCGACGTGGTCTCCAACGCCCTGGCCAAGGACGAGCGGGTGGCGTCGCTCGTGTACCTGAACCGCTACGGCGAGGTGCGCTGGTTCAAGGACCCGGCCCTCATCGGGAAGTCCTTCGAGGAGTTCCAGCAGGCCGTCTCCATCCCCACGAACTCCATCGAGCAGGCCTACACGACCAAGACGCCCAAGGTCCGCGCGGTGCCGGACCAGCCGTTCTACGAGATCGCCATCCCGCTGGCTGTGCGCGGCGAGGTGGTGGGCATCGTCGACATGCAGGTCTCGCGCCAGGGCGTGAACCGGGTCATCGCGCAGGCGATGAATAAATATGTCCTTGGGGCGGCGGGGGTGCTGTTCCTGCTGGGCATACCGCTGTATTTCTTCCTGCACCACTTCGTCTTGAGCCCGCTGCACAACCTGCGCGACTCCGTCGAGGCCATCTCCTTCAAGAACCTCGAATTGAAGTTCACGGGGCGCAAGGACGAAATCGGGGAGCTGGCGACCGTGCTGGGCACCTTCCTCCAGAAGGTCAAGGCCGAGCGCGCCAACGTGCTGGTCAAGGAGAAGCAGCGCGGCGTGGCCGAGCAGCGCTGGTGGCAGTCCATCCTGATGACCATCGTCTCGAAGAGCCACCGCGCCATCGTCGTCGACGAGGACAACACCGTCCTCTACACAAACTTCCCGCTGGCCCACCAGCCCGACCCCAACACCAGGCTGCACCTCCTGGACGTCATCGACTCCCAGCAGCAGGACGTGCTGCGCCTCGTCGGCGTGGCCCTCGACCGGCCCAACCAGGTCGTCGAGACCGACACCCTCTTCCGGCAGGAGCCCTGCCACGTCCGGGCCGTCCACCTCGAGGAGGAGGGCGAGCTCCGGCGCACCCTCATCCTCTTCGAGCCCAAGCGTTCGATGGCCGGCCCGGTCGGGTAACCCCGCCGCGGCGGGGGGCTGAGAAATCCTGACATTTTGGCGTTTTTCCTATTGCGGAGGCGTCGTTTTCTTGATAAATATGCTCTACGCCGGCCGGCCCCGGAAGGCCTGCCGCGCCTGGAGAGCCCATGAGCTACCGCGTCCGACGCATCGACCCGTTCTGGATGGCCAACCCCATCGTCATTGCGGCCGCCGTCTTGGGCCTCATCCTGGCCCTGGTCGGCTACACGAAGGGGCAGGGCGCCCTGACCATCATCGGCGCCGTCCTCCTCGGCTGCAGCGTCCTCATCGCCTCCAAGCCGGCCGTGACGGGCGTCCTGGCGACGCTGGGCTTCTTCGGCGGGGTCGTCAACTTCGTCGTGCTCCCCAACGCCCAGCTCTCCGGCGCCACGCTGCCTTGGAAGCTCGTTTCGACCCTGTTCTTCGCCCTGCTCTACACCATCCTGATGGAGGCGCTGGTGCTCGTCGTGGCCGCCCTCTACAACCTCTTCGCCGGCACGATGAACGCCGGCGCCATCGAGCTTGAGATCGAGGACTCCGGCGAGCAGGGAGCCGAGGGCTGACCTTGAGACTGAACATCGCCTGCGCGATGCGGGACCCCAACCGGGCGGGGGTCCTGCTGGAGTCCCTGGGCCGCAACGGCTACACGACGACCATCGTGCAGCGGGCCAAGGAGCTCTCCGTCCTCTTCGCCCAGAAGCCTTGCGACCTCCTCCTGGTCGGCCAGCAGCTCGCCGACGCCGACGGCCTGGAGATGGTCAAGACGCTGCGGGGGCGCGGCCCGACCAAGGCGATGGCCATCGTCGCGCTCCTCGACCACCAGCCGCAGTCTCCGGCCGAGATCCCGGGGGTCCGCCGCCTCCCGGCGGGCTTCGGAGCCCCGGCCCTGCGGCCTAACGCCCCGACGGGCCCGGGACAGGCCCCGGCGGTGAAGCAGAACCCCAGGATCCTGTTCTTCCAGGCCGGCGCCGACGAGTGCCTGACCCTCGACCAGGACGTGGCCGAGTGCGTGGCGCGTATCAAGGCGGTGCTCCACCGCACGATGTCCAAGCCCCAGGAAGAGGTCCTGAAGATGGGGCCCATCGAGCTCAACCTCACGAGCTATACCCTCCATGTCAGCGGGAAGAACGTCCCGCTGACCTCCAAGGAGCTCGATCTGCTCTACGTCTTCCTGAGCTCCCCGAACCGGGTGCTCAGCCGTCCCTATCTCATCGAGCGCGTCTGGGGCTACAACTACTTCGGCTCCCCGCGCACCGTCGACGTGCATGTCCGCCGCCTGCGAGAGAAGCTCGACAAGGCGGCCCGATTCATCACGACCGTGCCCTGCGTGGGATACAAGCTCATCCCGCCCGGCTCGATCTAGGAGAGACCATGGCCCAAGAGACGCCCGTGAAGCTTCTCGTGATCGACGACGACGCGCACCTGCGCGAGAGCCTGGCCGAGGTCCTCGAGCTCGACGGCTTCGAGTGCCTGCAGGCCGGGACGGCCACGGATGGGATCGCTACCGCGAAGAAGAACAACCCGCGCGTGGTCATCATGGACATCCAGCTCCCCGACTCCTCCGGCTTCCAGATCTGCCAGGAGCTGCGCAAGCATTCCCGCGAGGCCATCCTCATCATGATGACGGGCAGGTTCCTGTCCGCCGAGGAGAAGACCCAGGGCTTCGAGCTCGGGGCCGACGAGTACCTGACCAAGCCCTTCGACCTGCAGGAGCTCTCGGTCCGCATCCGCCAGCTTTTGAGCCGCAGCCGGTCCTGACGCAGCCGAAACCCGGAGGGGCGCAGCGCGATGCCTGAGGCCGCCGGCGGGCGGGGCAAGCTCGCCTACAAGTTCCTGCTCTGGTTCCTGCTCATCTCGCTCGCCCCGATGGGAGTGGTGGGCTGGCACCTCATCGACATATCCCAGTCCGTCCTCAAAGAGGAGTCCCTGCGCCATCAGCAGTCGCTGGCCGTGGGATTCGCCGAGACGGTCTCCAACTACATCTCGACCTTCAAGACCGTCCTGACCATCGCCTCCCGCCTGGAGGGGTTCGCCACCATGGACCCCGTCAAGCAGGAGCGGCACCTGAACCGGGTCATGCAGCAGCACCCCGCGTTCCTGGAGGTCTCGGTCTTCGACGCCTCCGGGCGCGAGACGGTCCACATGGGGCGGTTCCTCAGCGCGGTCCCGCAGATGCGGAACTTCGCCGACGAGGACCCCTTCCGGGCGGCTCTGGACCGCGGCGAATACGCGGGGGGGCTGGCCCGCTTCCAGGGCCTCTATCCGACCCTGACCCTGGCCGTCCCCATCCTCGAGTCGGGCGCGGGGCAGGCCGTCAAGCGCGGGGTCCTGCTGGCGAAAATCAGCCTGAACGGCCTCTCGCAGATGCTCCGGCAGGAGTTCCCCGAGAAGGGGCGCAGCCAGGCGGCCGTCGTGGCTGGGGACGTCCGCGACAGCTTCCTCGTGGCCCATTCGAACCCGAACGAGGCCTTCAAGGCCGACGCCAAGCTCCCCGAGGAGATCCTGAAGGTCATCCTGACGCAGACCGCCAAGCGCGGGGGCGGCGAAGTGGAGCTCAAGGACTCCACGCGCGTCCTCGGGGCCTTCGCCGAGGTCAAGGATACGGGCTGGATCGTCTACGTCCAGCAGCCCACCGAGAGCGCCTACCTCGCGGCCACCCAGATGAAGGGGCAGGTCCTGCGCGTGCTGCTCTGGGTCGTGGTCATAACATTGCTCCTCTCCCTGGCCGTGGCAGGACACATCACCCAGCCCATCCGGGCGCTCCAGCAGGCCGCCGAGCGGCTGACCGCCGGACGGTTCGAGGACCTGCCTGAGATGACCCTCACCAACGACGAGATCGGCGACCTGGCGCAGTCGTTCATCCAGATGTCCGATTCCCTGAAGGAGAAGACGGGGGAACTCCTCCACGCCAAGGAGGAGCTGACCAAGTACGGGCGGGACCTGGAGCGCCGGGTGGAGTCGCGCACCCGCGAGCTCAAGGCCGCCCAGGACGAGCTGATCAAGAAGGAGCGCCTCGCCGCCATCGGGCAGATGGCCTCCGTGGTCGGCCATGAGATCCGCAACCCCCTGGCGGTCATCAACAACTCGATCTTCTTCATCAAGACCAAGATGACGAAGGAGGGCACCCTCGACCCCAAGGTGGAGCGCCACATCTCCATCATCCAGTCCGAGGTCAAGCAGGCCAACTCCATCATCGACGAGATCTTGACCTACTCCCGCTCCCGCGAGCTCAAGCCCGAGGCGACGAAGCTCAATTTCTGGGTCGAGGAGCTGCTCTCGGTCTACCCGTTCCCGGCGCACATCGCCGTCGAGAAGAACCTCGACCCGCGCGACCCGGTCGTCTATATCGACCAGGACGAGATGAAGCAGGCCGTGCGCAACCTCATCGGCAACGGCATCGAGGTGATGCCCACGCAGGGGTCGGTGCGCATCGCGACGGCCCTGCTCGAGAAGGGGTGGGTCCGTCTCGACGTGGGCGACCGGGGGCCGGGGATCCCTCCCGATGTCCTCGAGAAGATCTTCACGCCCTTCTATACCACGAAGGCCCGCGGGACCGGCCTCGGGCTCGCCGTCGTCAAGAAGGTCATCGACCGGCACGGCGGACGGGTCGACGTTCAGACCGCCGTCGGCCAAGGGACCCTCTTCAGCCTCTACCTGCCTCTGCACGACCCGAACCGCAAGGAGCCCCCCGCGGCCGGCGTGAGGCAGTCCGCACAGCCGCCTATTACCGCGCCCGCGCAGCCTGCGGCGCGGACCGAACCCCCGCAGACGGCCCGCGCGCTTCCGGCGACGCGGCCGCAAGGAACATGACGATGGCGGTAAGAATACTGGTCGTGGACGACGACGCGAACCTCCGAGAGAGCGTGCGCGACAACCTCGAGCTCGAGGGCTATGAGGTGGTGGAAGCGGGCACGGGAGCGGAGGCGATGAAGGCCGTCGTCACCGGCTTCTTCGACGTCATCCTGATGGACTTCAACCTGCCGGATTCGACCGGGATCGAGGTCATCCGGGACATCCGCAAGGTCAACACCGAGAGCGAGATCCTGATGCTCACGGCCCACGCCTCCCTCGACACGGCGCTGAAGGCCATCCGGGAGTCGGTCTACGACTTCCTCGTGAAGCCCGTCGACTTCGACGTCCTGAAGAGGGCCATCGGCAAGGCGGTCGAGAAGCTGCGCCTGACCCAGGACAACCGCCGGCTCATCGAGGACCTGCGCAAGGCCAACGAGCAGCTGCTGTACCTCTCGAACATGAAGTCGAAGTTCCTCTCGATGGCCTCCCACGACCTGTCGAACTCGCTGATGACGCTGCAGGTCTCCTTCGAGATGCTGATGGGGAGCCTGAACCCTTCCGAGGACCAGAAGAAGCGGATGCAGTACATCTCCAACGGCATCTCCCAGCTCTCTCGCCTCATCGAGGACCTCGTCGACTGGGCCTCGATCGAATCGGGCAAGTTCCGCCTCGAGAAGGAGGCGCAGGACCCCGGCAAGGTGATCGAGGACTGCGTCGGGGGCCATCAGGTCCGCGCCCAGCAGCGCGGCATCCAGCTCAAGGTGGACGTGTCCAAAGGGCTGCCGAAGGTGCTGGCCGACAAGCGGCGCCTCACCCAGGTCCTCGGGAACCTGCTCGAGAACGCGCTGCGCCATACCGCGAAGGGGGGGGCCATCACCATCGCGGTCGAGAAGGACGACTCGGGGGTCAGGATCTGCGTGCGGGACACCGGCGAAGGGATCGAGCCCGGGGAGATCCAGAAGATCTTCGAGAGCTTCTACCAGCCGACGAGCTCGCATGCGGCGCGGGGCCGCCTGGGCCTGGGGCTCTCCATCTCCAAGGAGATCGTCCACAGCCATGGGGGGCGGATCTGGGTCGAGTCGAAGGGCAAGGGGCAGGGGGCTTCCTTCCTCTTCACCGTCCCCGCGGAGAAGGCCGGGGCGAAGAAGTGAAAACGCCGCGACGATTGTGTATCATGGGAACGTCTCACCGTGCTGAAGAGAGGGGGAACTATGGCCGCGCCCGCCGCTAAGAAGAAGCTCACCGTGCTCATCGCGGACGACCAGACGCTTTTTCGCGAAGGCATCAAGGACCTCCTCGACAACGAGAAATCGGTCACCGTGGTCGGCGAAGCGGCCGACGGGCAGGAGGCGGTGCGCCTGGCCAAGAAGCTCAAGCCCAACGTCGTCCTGATGGACATCAAGCTCCCGCACCTCGACGGCATCTCCGCGACCCGGCAGATCCGCAAGGAATGTCCGGACACCAACGTGCTGGTCCTCTCCTCCTTCGAGGACGAGGCGCATGTGATGGAGTCCATCCAGGCCGGGGCGAACGGCTACCTCTCCAAGATGCTGCCCGCCTCCGAGCTGGTCAACGCCCTGAAGACCTTCGCCAACGAGGGGGTCATGATCCCGCAGCCCGTCATGGGCAAGCTGATCCAGGGCCTGCGCCAGATGTCCAGCGCGACGGCCGAGGCCACTCTGGTGGCCCTGACGAAGACCGAGATCCGGGTCCTGTCGCTCCTCGGCCGCGGCCAGGCCAACAAGGAGATCGCCGCCGGCCTGGGCTGCAGCGTCAAGACCATCAAGAACCACCTCAACAGCATCTTCCAGAAGCTCGACGTCTCGAACCGCACGGAAGCCGTGGTGAAGGGCATCGAGATCGGGCTCATCTCGGCCGAAGAATCCAACTAGGACGTCCCGACGGGCGGCCGGGCCCCGCGCTTCGCGCGGGGCCCGGCGCTTTTGACCACGGACAATCTTTCCGGTTGACGCCGCTCAACCATCCATCCTAGAATGAACGGGTCCCGAGGAGGCTGGCGTCTGAATCCCTAAAGTCCGGCACCGGGGGGTTCGGAAGCTAAAGCCTGACACCGGCGGCCGACAAGCCGGTGGTGGGACTTGGAGAGAGGATGAAGACGCCCATCGCCCTGGTCGCCGCGGCCCTGCTGGCCCCGGCCGCCTACGCGGCCCCGACCCTCGAGGGGTCCGCCGTCGCCGCCCGCGGCTCCTACTTCGCCGCCACGTCTCTGCCCGCCTCCGCCTTCCGCTCGGCAGAATTCAAGGGCCTGACCGGGGTCCCGCTCCAGAAACCCCCGTTCCAGGCCGTCAGCGCCCCTCAGGAAGGGACCCGGGGCATCCCGTTGGCGAAGGGGACCGAGGTCGACCTCGGGGCCCTCCTGAACGCGCACCTGAAGTCCCAGCTGACCGTGACCTTGGGCGGGAAGAAGTCCTTCATCGGGGGAGTCTTCGACAGGCAGCAGAACGCTTTCCTGACGGTCTGGGTCGAGGGCGAGGCCGCCCCCCTGGTCTTCAACATCAAAGGACTCCTCGACAAGGCGGGGACCGTCGTTTCGGGCGGCGCCGTCTATTCCCTCTACCTCGAGGCCAACCCGCTCCAGCCCCTCAAGAGCAAGATCACCTTCGAGAACAAGGCCAACGAGGACGACCTCCAATCCGTCCGGCTCGGCAAGCTCTTGGAGGCCATCGAAGCCTCGGGCCAGGCGCTCCCTCTGACCGGCCAGAGCTACAGGCTGTTCTACTACCAGGACGTGCAGGAGACGGCCTCAGGAGCCTCCCTGAACCCCAACTCGCGCACCTTCGCACTCATCCTGAAGGAGGGGGAGGAGATGCACGTTTTCTTGATTCCCGAGGAGACCGTCCCATCCGACAAGATGGCGGTCTTCAAGGTCTACAAAGACAAGAGGATCGGCCTCCAGAAGGACGGCAAGACCCTGCGCGTCTTCGAGCTATAGCCTCAATCCCGCAGTCCCTGAAGTCGTAAGGCCCCCCGCCCCTCCCTGGACGGGGGGCCTTCCCTTTCTGTGCTAAAATATTAAAGCCTGACACCATGCCTCCTTCCTCTATTTATACCACTCCGGGCGCGGATAGGTCTTCCGAGCCGTGCGCCCTGGGTCCTTTTACAGCGGGGCGTTGGGCCCTAGAGCCCGGGTATGCCTGTCGGGCCCCCGATAGAATTACTGTAATGGCCCTGGGGACCCTTCTCGCGGCGGCGATCCTGGCGGGCGCGGCGTCGCCCGCCCGCGCCGCGAACCCCTCGATGTCCGACGACTTCTCCCGCATCATGGACTGGCTGACCAAGGGCACGGCCGACGGCCTCGGATTCAACTCCGGCTCGTCCTTCTCCCCGCCCACCGAGGTGCGGCCTTGGCGCATCCAGCCCGACGTCAGCCTCGGCGTGGGCTTCCTCCCTTTCGACAAGAAGGCGTTCCCGAGGATGCAGGTCGCCTCGCTGGCTGAGAAGCACCCGGAGGAGGCCCTGCCGAGCCAGATGATGTTCCCCAACCTGACCATCCACATGCGCATGGGGCTGCCGGGCCGGACGGACTTCGGGGCCCGCTTCGCGAACATGACGACGCCGAGCAACTATAAGCTCTCCCCGACGACGACCGGGGACGGGCAGTCGAACACCCTCGGCGTGGCGGTCCGCAAGCACTTCATGGGCGGGGAGCAACCCCTCGTCAGCGTCTCCGCCATCTACAACCACACCTTCGGATTCTTCAATTTCACCAACGAGTTCAAGCATGTCGAGCTGACCAACGGCTTCTTCGCGGATTCGACGAACTTCGGGACGCTGGAATGGGACGTGCGCTCCTTCGGGCTCAACCTGATGGCGAGCCAGAGCTACGGCAAGTACCTCCCGTTCGCCGGGTTCGGCTACAACAGGGTCATCGGCTCCGTGAGCGACAAGCTCGAGGCGCAGTGGAAGACCCCTTTGATCACTCCGTCCGTCGGCCGGGCCTCCAACAGCCCTTATGCCGACAACGGGCGCTTCATCGCCGGCTTCCAGCGCGACGGGTCCTTCTTCAAGTTCTTCATGAACGGCGAGCTCAAGGCGATGGGGCCGATGGCGGGCAAGTCCTTCGTCATCTCGACCGGCCTGGCCGCGCCGTTCCGGATCGGGGCGCGCAGCGCCTTGGTGCGCCACGGCCGGAACCGGCCGCCCAACCTCGCGCAGTCGGCGCCCGAGCGTCCCCGCGAGATAGACCCGGTCCCGCCCCCCAAGGCCCCGCGGCGCCGCTCCAGCGCGATGCCCGAGGCCCGCAGCGTGCCCTCGTCCCGCAAGGACCGCTACTGGATATGGGACAAGACGGAGCCCGAACCCAAGAAGACGGCGCGTGAATCCCAGCCGGAGCTCATCTTCATCCGCTGACCATGAAGCGCTCTCTCGCCACCCTGCTCGCCGCCTCGGTCTTCCTCGCGGCCCCCGGGACGTCCGGCTGGGCCCAGGTGGTGAGGACGGCGGCCCCGGCCGCCCCGGCGGCGCCTGTGACGGGAGCGGCGGCCGCCGCTCCCGGGGTCGTCTCCCTCGGCCTGCCGTCCCTGGCCGCGCCGGGATTGGGCGCCGCGGCCCCCGTCCTGCCCTCCATCCCCTTGCCCACCCCCGTGCTGGGGCCTTCCGCCTCCGCCTCCGGCGCCGCGCGGGCCGCCGCCGTAACCCCCGCTCCCGCCGGACTATCGGCGGCGCCCGCGGCGTTCCGCCCCGCCTTCGCTGCCCCGGTCCCGGCCGCGCCCTCTTCCGAGGCCGCTGCTCCCGCCTTCCTCGGGACGGCGGAATCTCCGGCGGCGGCGAGCAAGTCCTTCAAAGCCGTCATGGCGGCCCTTTCCCTGCCCTCTTCGGTCTCTCCCGGCGCCTCGGGGTCCGGGTCGCGCGCCTCGGCCGAACAGGACTTCGCGCGCCGGGTGACCGGCGAGCCGTTGTCCCGGGCCGCCGAGGCCATCCCCGCGGGAGGCGTCCAGTCGGCGCGTGCCGCCTCCGGGCTGTCCCGCCCGCAGGAAGGCGCGGCCGCTCCGGTCCGCGGCGCGATGCCGGCGGCTCCTGCCCGCACGGATACCGGCGTCCGGCACCGTTCCGTCTACTTCCCTCTGACCCTGGCGGCGGCGGCCGGCGCCCTCTTCGCCGTCCTGACGCTCGGCCCGGCCGCCTTCAACGTCTTCTCCTCCTGGCTGCCGGGGGCGCTGGGCGCCCTCAACATCCCGGCCACCGGGACGGTGGCCGCCACGGCCACGGTCTTCGCGGCGGCGGCGGGGATAGCCGCGGCGATGTCCGCCGCCTACGCCGCATGGGAGGCGGCGCTCTTCACCTTCGCCGTGGCCAAGCGGGCGCCGGTCTCCGACGAGGAGTTCTGGCGCTTCGTGCGCAAGGAGGTCCGGCGCTGGAACCTGCACCCCAGCGTGACCGCCAGCCTCCTCGGAACCGGCCCGGGGCGCGGTCTGCTCAAGGTCTGGCGCCCGGCGCAGCCCTTCGAACACCTCTCCTTCGCATTCACGCAGGCCGGCTCGATCTGGCTCAGGCCGGAGCTGGCCCGCACCCCCTGGCTGTTCCGCTGGGTCCTGCGCCATGAGCTGGCCCACTACGCGAAGGACAAAGGGCGGGGACCCCCGCAGGACGGGGGCCTGCTCCGGCGCGGCTGGGATTTCCTCTCTTCGGAGCTCGACGCCCGCATCAAGGAGTGGACCCCGAAGAGGACGCTCTCGAGCCTCCGCATCCCGGTGCTCGAGCGCGTCCTGCACGACGCGCACATCTCCCTCGACCTCGGGCACGAATACGACGCATTGATCGTCCATCCCGGCTCCCACGAGACGAGGAACCCCCAGACCTACATCGAGCTCTCCGGCGGTAAAGCCCGCATGCTTTCCCTGGAGACCGGCGCGCCGGCCGAGGCGAGGTCCATCGCCATGGTGAGCGGGGCAGCCTCGCGCCGCGAGGACCAGCTTCCCGCCGCGGACAGGATCATCGCGGCGTTGGGCGCCAAGGGCTACGGCGAGCGCTTCCGGCTCATCGTCTATCCGCAGAGCTTCGGCGCGCTCCCTTCCGGAGAGACCCCGGAGTCTCTGCGCCTGCAGTCGGCCCTGCGCAAGCTCGACGAGCTGAGCCTCCTGCGCCAGAAGCTGGCCGTCTCCGGCCCTTCGGCCTTCGCCGACGGGACGCCCGAGGGCC
Source organism: Elusimicrobiota bacterium (assembly GCA_016218495.1). Lineage (GTDB taxonomy): Bacteria > Elusimicrobiota > Elusimicrobia > UBA1565 > UBA1565 > SCTT01. The sequence continues at coordinate 25,354 of JACRDU010000034.1, read as the reverse complement.
GCCGCTTCGGGGACCTGGCCGCGGAGACCTTGGGCCGCCGGGGCCGGGAGAAGCCCAAGGCCGGCCGGATCAAGTCGATGCTCGACGAGATGATGTTCAAGGCCGCCCGCCAGGGGCTGGCCCAGGTCCAGGCCGCCGCCGTGCTCGAGAAGCTCTACCAGTCTATGGATTATAAGGGAGCGCTCCTGCTGCCCTTCGCCCCCGGCGAGACCGGGCTCGACACCGTCCAGCGCCTGGTCCGCTATTGGCAGGGCTCCGACGGCGGCTCCTTCATGGTCTCCCGCGTCGACCTCCCCGAAGGGGGGCATGTCATCGTGGCCCGCAAGCTCGAGCCCCGGGTGGACCTCTGGCTCAGGCCCAAGGAAGGGGGGAAGGTCTGGACCAACGAGACGCGCCTGTTCGCCGAGCCCCGCAGCCGCCAGGAGGCCATCCTGCGCGACGCGGGCTTCTCGGAGGAGGACCTGGCCAGGTTCCGCAGCGCCGGGCTGCGCGTGAAGCACTCCTTCGGAGAGGAGTTCGGCGGCAAGCTCTATGTGAGCGTCCGGCGATCGCATGCGAAGGCGCTCAAGCGCTTCGGGGCCGAGGGCGGCTATTCCGTGGAGCAGTCCGTCTCCGGCTACTCCCTGCACCTGCGCACGTCCGGACCCGTCCAGGGGGTGGACAAGGCCTGGGCGCTGGGGTTCGACGGCGCCGGGGGCCGCATCTACGACATCGACACCGGCCTCGACACGACCCACCCCGACTTCGCCGGCCGCGGCCTGATGTCCATCGACTTCGTCAACGAGGGGCCGGAAGACTGGGTCGGGCACGGCTCGCACAAGGCCGGCATCTCCTACGCGGACGGTTCCGTCTACCGGGGCATGGCGCCCAAGGCCGAAGGACGGATGGGGAAGGTCTTCTCCCAGAACGGCTTCGGGGCCTCGGACGGCGACATCATGGCCGCCGCGATGGACGCGATGCAGTGGGACGCCGACGTCATCAGCCTGAGCCTGGGCAGCCCCGGCACCGTCGACGCGCCGCTGGCCAAGTTCTTCTCGGACCTCTCGCGCAAGAAGAACTCCCGGGGACATTTCCCCATCATCACGGCCTCGGCGGGCAACGCCGGGCCGTTCAACGAGACGCGTTCCCAGCCCTCCTCCGGCGAGTTCGTCACCACCGTGACGGCGGCCGCCAAGAGCGAGGACGACGGCGTCCCCGAGATCTCGTTCTATTCGTCGGTCGGCCCGGTCATCGACCGCCGCTGGAGCCGGGCGCGCTGGCGGAGGCCCTACGGCCTGACGGCGCTGGGCGGCGACGTGACCACCCCCCCGGGCGTGGCGGACGTCTATGAACACGGCATCGAATCCGTGAAGTCCAAGGACATGCCGGCCGGCGTCTCCGACGCGCCGGACGGGAAGCATACCCGGATGTCCGGGACCTCAATGTCGAACCCGATGGTGGCCGCCATCGCCCTGCTGGTCAAGCAGGCCGCCCTCAAGGTGCTCAAGGAGGGGACCCCCGCGCACCGCTTCTTCATGGAGAACCTGCCTCAGGCCGTCACCCTCGTCCTGATGCGCTCCTCCAAGGACATGGGCGTGCCGCTCTTCTTCCAGGAAGGCGGCTTCGTCGACGCGGAGGCCGCCGTCCGGTTGGCCGTCCGGACCTTCGGCGGCGAGCTGCTCAGCCTGCCGCGGCGCATCGCCCGCCTGCTCGTCTCCGCCGGCCGTTCCTCGCTGGCCGCGGTCTCCGAGGCCTCGGCCGAGCCTTGGGACTGGGTCTCGCGCGCCCAAGCGGTCTGGGCGCTGGAGGACAAGCCTTACCTGGAGGCCGAAGCGGCGCGCAAGTCCTTCCTGGACGCTAAGAAGAAGGCGGAGCCGTCCGCGGCCTCCGAAGCCCCTATCGAGGATGCGGCCGCCGCCGATGCGGCCAAGGGGGAGCTGGGCGACCAAGCCAACGTCGCCTTCGACCGGGCTTTCACCGCGGCGCGGACCGATGCCGCGGCCGGCCTGACCAAGGCCCTCAAGGACGAGGTCTGGCTCGTCCGGTTCTACGCCGCGTTCGCCCTGGCCAACCATAAGACGCCCGAAGCCGCCGTCGCCCTCGTCGAGGCGGCCCTCTCCGACCCCGAGCCGCGCGTGCGCCAGGCCGCGTTCCTGGCCCTCGCGGAGGCGCAGAGCTACGCCGCCGACGAGGCGCTGCGCGCCGCCCTCGCCGACTCCCGCCCGGACGTCAGGATGTACTCGGCCTACGCGCTGGCCCGGCACGGAGACGAGAGCGGGCTGGCCCGCCTCACCGAGGCGGCCGGGCACGAGGACAAGCGCGTGCGCATGAGCGCGGTCTGGCTGCTGGGGCGCCTGGGGACCCGCGCCCCGCCGTCCGCGTCGGACGCGCTGAGCGCGCGCGCGGTCAACGAGAAGGAAAGGGGCAACGTGCGCCACGTCGCCGTGGCCTCCCTGACCGAGATCGCGTCGAACCAGCCGGGGTCCGTGACCAATGAGACCATCCTCGGCCTGCTCGCCGCCTCGGGCCCTCAGAACTTCGCGCTGACCCGGACCATAGCGAAGTTCTTCGCCGCCGTATCGCGCTCCCCGGACGCCAGGCGTCGGATCTCCGAGGAGCCCCTGAAGGGCGCCGTGGTGGATTTCATCAACAAGTTCAAGGCGTATGCGAACCATGAGGGCGCGCTGGGCCAGATGGTCCGCCTGCTCGCCCGCGTGGTCAACGTGCCGCTGGACCTGCCCACGCCGCTGCCCGACCCCCACGGGGCCGGGGTCCCGGGGGTCGACTCGGCCCTGGGCGCGGTCCACCTCATCGTGGAGCTCCCGGAGGGAGGGGCGCGCATCGCCCGCTTCCAGGATTTCCGCGGACTGCCCGCGCAGAACGCGGTGGAGTCCGCGCAGGCCTATGGCCTTGATGCGGAGACCATCCAGCGCCATGACGCGGCCCTCCAGGCGGCGATGCCCCTTTCCCAGACGCTATGGATGAACGTCCCGGCCGCGAAAGTCACCGCGCTGCGCGCTGAGCTGGAAGGCCGGGGCTTCAAGGTCTCCCGCGCAGGGCCGATGTACCGCTTCCTGAAGGAAACGGGGCCCCTCTCCGACATGCCCGCGGCCCGCGAGAGCCGGTCGCTGACCGGGGAGAAGGTGCTCGTCGCCTACCTCGACGAGGGCGGGGACACCGACCATCCCGCCATCCCCCGCTCGCGCATCGCGAGCAAGCGCAACTTCGTCGCCGAGGAGGGCGGGGCCGAGGATGTGGAGTCCGAGAGCGTCAGCCACGGCACGCACGGCATGGGGATCGTCGGCGGCCAATCCGTCGACGGGTCGCCCTATGTCGGCATGGCCCCCGGCGTGCGCTTCGCCGTGGGGAAGGTCCTCGGCGCCCAGGGCGGTTCGGAGGCCACCGTGATGGCGGGCCTGGAGTGGGCGGCCAGCCTCTCGGCCGATCCTCTCAAGGACCCCGTGGTGGTCAACCTCTCCCTGGGAGGCCCCGGCTCTCCCGACAGCGCGATGGGACGGCTCGTGAACAAGCTCCGCCTGAAGAACATCTTCGTCATCGCCGCAGCCGGCAACGAGGGCCCGATGGAGGGCACGGTGGGGTCTCCCGCCAACGCCCCGCTGGCCGTCTCGGTCGGCGCGGTCGACAAGAAGCGCGGGCTCACCGACTACTCTTCGCGGGGAGCGCGGGGCGAGCGGCTGGTGAGCTGGCTCGACTTCGGCGGCGGGGTCTTCTTCGGACTCCCCAACCCCTACGAGATCGTCTCCGCGCTGAACCGCCGCCTGGCCGAGGCGATGGGCTCCGAGCCCACCGCCGTGCGCTGGAAGGACCAGACCCTCTACCACTACATGTCGGGGACCTCGATGGCCGCGCCGCATACTACGGGCAAGATGGCCCTGCTCATCGAGCGGATGGTCAAGGCCTACGAGGCGGCCGGCCGGACGCTGCCCAACGGCTACACCTTCTACCTCGAGGACCTCGTCGAACGGACCGCCGAGCCGGTGGCGGGCGGCGTCGAGGCGGTCGGTGCGGGGCTGATGTCCTTCGAGAAGGCCCTGGCCGCGATGGACTCGGACCTCAAGGACCTCGACGCGGTGGCCGCCCGTTCTAAGACGATGTACGACGAAGCGGACAAGAAGTACGGCGACCAGCCCGCCGCGCCCGCGGCGCCCCAGGGCTGGTTCACGAAGCTCTTCTCCTCCGTGCTGCCCCGGGCCTGGGCCTCGGTGTGGGGCGGGCTGACCCTCTTTATAAGGTAGGGCCTCTAAGGCTACAATGGCGCCGTGACCCCGGCGTTGCTCTGCCTGCTCCTCGCCGCCCCCATAGCCGCCCAGACCGTTTCCACGGAAGCCGTCTCGGGGCTCCGTTCCGAGCCCGTCCACGACGCCCCCGCCGAAGCCAAGCCCGCCCGCAAGACGCCGCGCAAATCCCGCCGCGCGAAGGCCAAGGCCGAGCCGGCCCCGGAGGCCGCGCCTTCCGACAAGCTCTCCGCCAAGGACAAAGCAGCCCTCGACGGCCTGCTCGCCGAGCCGCCGGCCGTGTCGACGCCTGCGGCCCCGCCCGCGCCCCCTCTTCCGCCCCAGCCCATCATCCCCGTCCTCGATGTGGTCTGGCCCAAGGAGCAGGACTCGCTGCCCTTCGTCAAACGCTCCTTCGTCTTCGGGCGCGCGAACCCGGGCGCCGCGCTGACCATCAACGACCAGCCCGTGCAGGTGCTGCCTTCCGGGGCCTTCTTCTCCATGCTCCCGTTCTCCACCGGGACCTTCACGCTGGACTTCGAGTCCAAGTTCTCAGGAATCATGGTCTCGACGCGCCGCGTCGTCCAGGTGGCTCCCCCCAACGGCCCTGAGCCCAAGCTCGGGGAGGTCCTGGCGCTCGAGCCCGCCGAAGACGCCGAGGTGATGCCCGGAGAGCTGCTCGCCGTGCGCTGCCGGGGTCCGGAGGGCGGCGCCGCCGAGTTCTCCGTGGGGCGCATCGCCCGCAGCCTGCCGATGGCGGAGAATCCGGCCGTGAGAGGGCTCTACGAGGGCCATTTCTACGCCCCGGCCACCGAGCGCCGCGAGCCCGCCGAGGTGGTGTGCCGGGTCAAGGCCCCGGGAGGGAAGGGCAAGGCCGAGGCCGTCGGGAAGGTCTCCGTCCTCGACGCCCTGCAGACCCGCGCCGCGGTCACGACCTCCCGGGTCAGCATCCTCAAATCCTCCGAACAGGGCTATTCCCTCTTCCTGCCGGCCGGGGTGCGGCTGGAGACCATCGGCCGGCGCGGCCCCATGGCCCATGTCCGGCTCTCCGAGAAGGACGACGGCTGGGTGGACCAGAAATCCCTAGCCCAGCTGGCCGCCGGCTCCCCACCGCCCCGCGCCATCGTGGGACGCTACATCACCACGACGGCCTCCGACCGTTCCGTGAAGCTGGTCGTCAGCGCCTCCGAGCGGGTGGCCTACGAGGTCCGGCAGACGGTCGAACCGCTGGGCTTCTCGGTGCGCTTCTACAACTCCCGCCAGCGCTTCGACAGGATGCGCTTCGATACCCAGGATGCCATCGTGCGCGATGTGCGGTGGCGCCAGGAATCCGGCGAGGTCGTGACCCTCGAGGTGGACACCCACCTGGCCTGGGGCTGGGGCTACGCCTCCGGCTACGACGAGTCGGGGAACTTCTTCCTCGAGATCCGCCGGCCCCCGGACCTGACCAGGGGCTCCAACGTGCTGGCAGGGCGCAAGGTCGTCGTCGACCCGGGGCACGGCCCCGAGATGAGCGCGGTCGGACCGCTGGGCACGACGGAGCGGGACACCAACCTCGCCATCGCGGGGGCGCTGGAAGGCCTCCTCCTCTCCGAGGGGGCCCAGGTCTATATGATTCGGCGTTCCTCGGACGGGCCGGGCCTGGGCGAGCGGCCGGCCCTGGCTTACGAGGCCAGGGGCGACCTGTACGTCTCCATCCACAACAACGCGCTGCCCGTCACGGCCGACCCGGCCGAAACGGCGCGGGGCTACATGCATTTCTACTACCACCCGCAGAGCCGCCGCCTGGCCGAGGCCGTCGAGGAGTCCTACCGGCGCAACCAGCCCGAGCTGCCCGACGAGGGCCTGCGCTGGGGAGACCTGGCCGTGTGCCGCGGGACCTATATGCCCGCCATCCTGACGGAGTCGGCCTACATGATCCTCCCCGAGCAGGAGGAGCGCCTGCGCCGGCCCGAGTATCAGAAGAAACTGGCCGGCACCATCCTCGAAGGCATCCTGGACTACCTCAAGGACTACCAGCGCCTGCAGCGCGGCTCCCGGGCCGAACGGCTGGCCGCGGGCGCGAAGTAGCCCGAGCCCCGTGGACGGCCGACTCCCTTACTTCGACATCATCCTGGAAGGCCGTTCCCGCGGGGAGCCGGCCTCGGAGGCGCTGAGCCGCTTCGTGCATTGGGGCTATTGGGAAGACCCCGCCGGGGCGCCCCGGACCCCCGAGGGGCTGGGCGCGGCGATGGAGCGGCTCAACGGGCTCCTGCTCGACGCCGCCGAACTGCGGGACGGGCAGGCCTTGCTCGACGCCGGCTGCGGCTTCGGCGGGACCTTGGCCGCGGTGGCGGCGCAGCGCCGGGACATGCGCCTGATTGGGCTCAACATCGACGCGCGCCAGCTCGCCGTCGCCGCGAAGACGGCGGCGGGGAGCTCCTGGGTGCAGGGCGACGCCTGCGTGCTGCCGTTCGCGTCCGGCTCCTTCGACAGGGCGCTGGCCGTCGAGTGCATCTTCCATTTCCCGTCGCGTTTCGCCTTCCTGAGGGAGGCCGCCCGCGTGCTCAAGCCGGGCGGGATGCTGGCGCTCTCGGATTTCGTGCCCAACGACCCCGACGGGAAGGCCTCCTGGCTGGGGCAGCGCCTGGGCGAGCAGATCGGCCGCGGCTACGGGGTGATGGGCACCGGCTGGCCGGACGGCGATTATGCGGTGATGGCGCGCAAGGCCGGCCTGGAGGTCGTGCTCGACCGCGACATAACCGCGCACACCCTGCCCACCTATCCCATCCTGCTGGGGCTCCTGAAGGGGACGGAAGGGGCGCAGGCCGTCAACCTGCGCCGGGCTACCAAGCTCCTGGAGTGGAGCTCGCGCCTGGGCCTCATCCGCTACCGGGTGCTGGCCTTCAGAAGATAGGGCTGCCGCGCACTTCGAGGATCCTCAGGCGCTTGCCCTCCCGCAGGATCAGGTCGCTCTCCCCGGAAGCCTGGGAGGGCCGCCCCGCGGAGTCGTGGATGACCCGCTTCCAGTGGGTCTTGACCCAGATGAGGCCGTCCTTGCGGTGGACGGAGTCGACCCAGAACTCGAACTGGGTCACCCGGTTCGCCTTGAGGAAATCCTCGACCCTGCGTCGGAGCTCCAGGGCGCCCTGGGAAGTCTCGGGGTCGAAGAACTCCAGCGTCGTGTCGGGATTGCGTTCCCGGATGCCGGTCTCCACGCTCTTGAGGAGCTCCGCAACCGGACGGTCATCAGGCCGCGTCTGAGCCGTGCCCCGGCAGGCCGCAAGGAGGCCGGTTGCGGCGAGGATGACGGCGCTCTTCATTGGACCCATCCTGTCCCTCCGGTGGTGCGCTGGATCCGCGGGCTTCCGTTCGTGAAGACCACGGTGTCCTGGTGCGTGGATTTCTCTTCGTGGCGAATGTCGTTCTGGCGGATGGTTCCCACCATATGGGTGCTGTATGATGTCGTGAATCTTCCGTTCCCTGCCGGACGTATCTGGAGGTTCTGGATCTCCATTCTCACGCTGTCGAAAGCCTGAAACGAGTTTGAGAGCGTACTCTCCATGTCCGAGAGGGTCGTGCCTTCCGAGGCCTCCCAATCTTCAGTGAGGCAGTCGAGCACGGCGGCCAGGTCCTTGGCGGCGAACGCGGCGGAGAAGCGTTCATAGAGCTTCCGGACGGGTTCCATAGCGGCCGCGTCCGCCCCCGGGGAGGAAGGGCCGGCCTGGACCTTCCTGGCTTCGGCCGATTTCTGGAATACGGCAAGGGCGTCCCGCATCGGCAGGAGATTGGGGTTGGGGCGTCCGGAAGGGCCGGCGGGGAGCTTGTCCTGCGCCTTTTCAAGGAGCATATTCGCCCGCTCGACCAGGTCGTCGGCGCGGTCCTGGGAGCCGGGTCCCCCGGGGAGTGCGATCAGGTCGCGCTGGAGCGCGCCGAGGTCGTTGAAAAAGTCCTTTCCCACTTCGTCCCCGGGGCCGTCCGCCGAGGGCGGCCCCGACGCTCCTTTCTGGCGCGCAAGCTCGGCGAGCTTGCCCATGATGTCCTGAGTTTCCGGCTCGCCGCCGATGCGTCCGTCCGAAGCCAGCTTCTGGGCTTCCTGGAGGATGGCGCCGGCTTGTGAGGGAGTGGCGGCGGCCATCCTTGGGATGAGGGCGCTCAGGGCTTTGCGCGCGCTCTCTGCGGCTTTGTCCCGCCCGGCTTCCTCGGCGGCCGTCCTCAGCTCGCCTAAGCGCGGCTCGAGCTCCTGGGGGTCGAAGCCAAGGCCTTCACGGTCCTTCCCGGAGAATCCAAGGCGGTATTGGCCCACCACGGCCCTTATCCTTGTCTCCAGGGAGGCGAGCTTAGCAGAAGTGGCGTCGCCGGGCTTCTTGAAGAGGGGGTCCATCTCCTTGGAGATGGCGTCCACCTCCATCTTCATCGAGGAGGCCAGCTTTGCGCGAGAGGCCTCTCCCTTCTTCTCGACCTCGTCGCAGGCGGCCAGGGCGTCCTGATAAGCCTTTAAGACGGGGTGGGAGGCGTATTCTTTCCGGTAGAAGTCATCGAAGGTATAGACGCCTTCGACCTCGCCTCGGATGCGGGCCGCCTCTCCCTGCGATGCCATCAGTTCCGGATTGAGCTTGCGCGCCTTAGCCCCGAGGTCGCGGTAGACCTTCGCCTGGAGGAGGCTCTCGGTCTTGCCGCCGTCGAGCAGGATGGCGTCGGCTGGAACAACCTTGAGCCTGGAGAGGACGGCCAGCATCTTCTCGACCTCGCGCGCCGCGAAGCCGGCCACCTTGAGCTCGACCTCGCCCATACCTGAGCGGGCCTTGGAGAGCTTGTCCGTCAATGCGGCCTTCATCGGGGCGTCGAGCCCCTGCAGGTACTGGTTGCCCGCGCGCTCTCCTCCCGCGGCGCGGGACTGCAGCTCGCGAAGATGCCAATCGGCTTCGATCTCGTCGCCAAGCTTCTTGAGCTTGGCCGCCGAGGCGCTGAACGACGCCGCATGCCAGTCGAGGTCCTTGAGGGCCGCGGCGGCCTCCTGCAGCCCCTTCTCATATCCCGGGGCCGACTTCTTGGTCTTGGTGATGAGCTCCTGGAGCTGGGCGAGCGATTCCGGAATCTCCTTCGCCTTCTCCCTGTACCACGCCGCCTGTTCGGGCCAGGGGGACTGGCTGAAGAAATCGGTCGCGATCTGGAAGTTTCGTGCCGCAGTATTCGACTCGCTGCGAAGTCGGGAGAGCTCCTGCTCGGCGTCCTGAGCGGCCTTGAGGATGGCGGCGGTGGTCTTTGCGGAGCTCTTCTGGGCGAGGGCGAGCTCGCGCTCCATCTCGTCGTGCTGTGAGCGCAGGCGCATCCCCGCATTGCGCAGCTCGTTGAAGGCATGGAAATAGCCGCTTGCCTGCGTCTCCTGGAGGACCCGGGTGTAGAACCCGCGGATCGTATCGGCGCTGCTCGTGAAGGATTCTCCCGCAACGAAGACTGAGTCGAGGGCTTTGATGGCGTTGCTGATATCCTCGAAGAACGACGTCTGGGCCGCCCGGGAGATCTTCGCGGCCGCATCCTGGGCTGCCCGCCAGCGCCGCACGGGCGCCTCGAGACCCGAGAATTTGAGGGCGGGGATCCGGCTGATGGCGATGCCGGCGGCCTCCGCAGCGGGGCCGGCGTCGCACCAGACGCAGTCCGGCTCGGGCTTCTTCTGTTGGCGGGCCAGTTCCCGCATCGCCTCGCATCTGCTCTGCTGCCTAGCGCTCTCCGCTCCGATGGCCTGCGCCGCGGCGTTCGCCGTTTTGACCAAGGCGGCACGGGCCTTGAGATGGGCCTCGAAAAGGCCGATGGCCTTCAGATAGAGCCCTGCGAGCGAATCGTCCGGCGGGGCGGAAATGTCGCCCCGCAGGCGGCTCAGGATCTGCGCACGCGACGATTCGTCGGCGGTCTCGTCATAGGACGGGACTTGGTCCAGATAGTGAAGGTCGAGGAATTTCCCAACGGTGACGTCGTTTTGACCGTCTCTCGCTATGGCGGCATCGACCTTTCCGACGAGCGCATCGATTTCGGCCTGCCTGGGGCCGTCGTATCGCATGCCTGAAAAGCCGCCTGCGCTGCAGGCGTTCCGGATGTCCTTCACATACTGCGCGTATTCCTTATCCTTCTCTTTGAGGCGCTCGGCCTCCTTCAGCTCGCTCAGCCGCGAAAATTCGTCGCAGAACTTGCGGGCATCCTGCTCCGCGGCGGTGACCGCTGGCAGCATCCCTTGCACCTTCTGGACGACCTTCGTGCTGCGGGCCCCGAAATCCCTCAGGCCCAGCTTGGCGGAGTAGAGGGCCGGGGCCGTCGTCCCGCAGAACTTGGAGGCCATCCCCATGTCGTCTTTCAGCGAGGCCCGGGCCTCGGCCAGCTCAACAGGGACTGCGGCGAGCATCTTCGCATAGCTCGGGACGGCGGCTTCGACCTTCTTCTCGATGTCGAGCAGGCTTTGAAGCGCGTCGAAATCTTCTCCGGTGATGTGCCCCCAGCGCTCGAACCCCGACATCAGCTCCCGGGCCTCGGTCTGGGCCTGGCGCTGCTGGATGTCGCCCTTCTTGTAGTCGGCGGCCATCTTCAGGACGCTGACCAGCGCATCCACGACGTTGGCGTCGTAGGTGCTGAGGTCCTCCATGCCGACCGTGCCGTTGAAGGGCGTGCCGTCGACATAGCTCCTGGTCGTAGGCGCGCCGAGGTTGTCCTGCTCGCGGAACTTCATACTCAGATAACCCTGGTGGCGGGCGATGGACTCGAGCCTGGTCTGCTCGGATCGCCGCGGAAGCCAATACTTGTTGTACACGGCCAGGGCCGCGTGGGTGTCCGCCGGCAGGGGGTCGTCCGGCCCCGAAAGGCTCGAATCCCGGGCCAGGGTCTGGAACAGGGTTTCGGCCTGGAGCGCGACCTCGTTGCCCTTGTTGGCCTTCATCATCGTCGCGGCCAACTCCACGGTGGTCAGCAGCTTTCCTATCAGGGCCGCACTGGGCAGTTCGCGGCGGAGCTTGCGCGGGAGGTTCTTGGTCGCCCGGAGCCTCTCGTACGCCAGCTTGAGGGCCTTCTGACCGTCGATGCGGAACTCGCCCCGGGATATTTTGTCAACGGCGTTCATGGCCGCGTCGGCCTTTTCTTTATAGTCCTTGAGCTCGGCAAGCTCGGCCGGCGTGATGGATTCCTCGACGTACTCCTTCCACTTCTCCATGGGGTCGACGCCCCCCATGTTCTTATAGTACTCCCACCACTTGTCGTTAAGCTGCTCCTCGGTCATCGAACCCTTGATGCCTTCGGCCGGCACGGGAGGGGCTGGCGCGAGCAGAAGGGTCCCGGCCAGAATCAGGGCACAGACGCGGTTCGGCCGGTTCATGGGGGCCGGCCTCTCAATAGAAGGCGGGGTTCTGGCTCAGCTGGATGCGGTACTCAAAGACGGCGTTCACGCTGACCACGTCCGGCCCGCCCCCCGGGGGGGTGTAGGAGCAGTTCGCCGTAGTCGCCTTGAGCAGGGCATAGAGGGTCGGCGTCTTGACCGCATAGACTCTGCCGGCGACGAGGCGTACCTCGCCGTTGGCCGGGATGGCCGTTTCGTAGTCGGCCGCATCGGAGGATACGGTCTTGACCGAACTCGGGTCGCTGACCCCCAGGTCTCGAATCAGGCTGTTGGGCTCGACCACCCAGACGCAGCCTGTGGCCGCGGTGGCAGGCGGGTGTTCGTTGAAATGGGCCGTCACACTGACCTCTCCCGTGTTCATGTCTCGGGCGTGTCTCTGCTGCTGGTATGTAAGATTGCGCGTCGCGGCCCTCGAATCCAGTGCGACCGAAGAGCAGTTCGTATTGGTGTCCCCGGTCGCCATCGCGCAGACGATGCTGAGCTGGCCCGTGACGATGTTCGAAACGGTTTGGTTCGCCGTGGCGCCCACCGTCTGCTGCTGATCGACCTTCACCACGTCTCCCTCGGCCGTGACGGCGAGGATTTTGTCGCCGCCGGCCGTGGCGTCGACGGATGTGGCGGCCTCCCCGCCGGCCGCAACGCCGAAGATGAGGGGGGCAGCCATGGAATAGAGCCGGAGCTCGTCTCCTTGGCGGATGAATCCCATCACGGTACGGGAATTGTCGCTGAGGACCTTGCCGGACGTCCGGGACTGGACCCTGCGGACAAAGCTGAATTCGAGCTCCATCACGCCGCCGACTTTCCCGATGCGCAAGATGCTCGGGACAATGTCGATGCTGCTCAGGCTCGAGAAGTCGTTTTCTAGCCCTTCCTCCAGGGAGGCGCGGTTGCCCTCAAAGTCCTCCGCGACCAGGGCCATGAAGCCGGCCCGGTCGCGTTTTTTATAGAGCTCAAGGAGCTTGTTGAAGAGCGCCAGGGCCTCCTCGCGGCTCTTGTCGGGGAGGACGAGGATCTTGAAGCCCCCAGCCTTCGGGTCGGAGGCTCTCCCGGTCGTGTCGACGGCACGGATCTGGAACTCGTGCTCACGCTCGATGGTGGGGGAGAAGTCGAAGTAGAAGGCCCCCGAGCGCTCGAGCTGGGCCTTGGTGAAGTTCGCGCCACCGTCGACGCTGACGAGCACCGCCCCGATGCTCCCGCGGGTGGTGGAGGCCTTGCCGCGGACCACGAGCTTCCCGCCCTTGAGCTCGTCGGGGAACATCTCGAGGACATCGACGAGGTTCTCCATCTGTCGGCCGGCGACCTGCAGCTCGACCACCTCGGGGGCGGAATCGTTCTTGGCAAAGTCGTACCAGGCGGACCGGGCCGGAGCGGCCGCGAGGCAGGCGAGGAGGATGGCGGGGGAGGTGGTCATGGGTTCCTCAGATTTTCCAGGTCAGGGAGAGTCTGACGTGGTGCTCGTCGTAATTGCGCAGGGGGTCGGAGAAGCGATATCTGGCGAGATTGTACTCAAGCCCGCTCGTCATGTCGCCGAAGACCTTGGGCTTGAACTCGAAGAAGGCTCGTCCGCGGTCCGTCCGAGAATCGGTCCCCGTATGGAGGTCCGTGGTCGAGAGGTCGTATTCGGCCCCGGTCTGCATCCCCCCGGGCCGGGAGAAATCGAGCAGCAAGGCGCCGCCGCGCTGGCGGTCATAGCCGAGGCTGACGAGGTTGTCGGTGTCGCGCTCACGCCCCGACAGCGTGGTGTTCATGCTCCAGCTCTTGGGCAGGCGCCGGCGGTCGGAGAGGCGGACTTCGTAGAAATAGTGCCTGGCGTCCGTGCCGCGGGAATGGTCCTTGTCGAGGGTCGGCTCGAAGAGGATGGAGCCGCGCAGGGTCTTGGCCAGCTGATCGGAGACGTTGACCTGGAGGCGGTCGCTCGTCTTGTCGCGGGTGTAATTGCGCGTGTCGGTCTGGGAACGCCGCCAGGCCAGTGAGGCCTCAAGGTTCTTGCGCCCGAAGAGCTTGGTGCGCGTGACGCCGATGTCGTAGTTGGTCAGGGTCGTGCGCGTCTTGAGGTTCGAGCCCTCGAGGTCGTCATGGCTGAGGCTGAACTTGGCGAAGGCCCGCCAGAGGGGGGTGAGGCGTCGGTCGGCCTGCAGGTTGTAGCGCCGGCGGTCCGACGAGGCGCTGCCGGCCAGGGGCGTGAAGTCCTTCGCGACGTTCTCGAAGCTGCCCTGCAGGCGGGTGCCCAGGAGATTGCCCTGGATCCGGATGCGGTTGGCATGGCCGTGGTTCTTGGTGCGCGCGGCGTTCAAGGGAGCCCGCGTCGTCACCATGGCGGCGTGTTCGCCGTCGAGGGTCAGGGTCCCCGGCCGCCATTCCCAGTCGAGGGCGCCGACGTTCTGGTAATAGGCGTCTTCTCTCGTGCGCTGGCGGACGCTGTCCTGGCGGTCGTCCTGGACGAAGGCCCAGTTGAGCCCCATGCGGTACTTGTCCCGGGCCAATTGGCCGCGCAGGCCGCCGCCCCGGCGGTCCATGGGCTCGTTCGGGTCTTCCTTATAAAGGTATTCCCACTGGCCGTCGAAGGAGCCGAGCGCGGCGCGGAGGTAGTTCTCCTCGTTGCGGAAGTTCCGCTGGTACGCGGCGCCTTTTATGAGCTGGCTCATGCTGTACTGCGACATGACGGCGAAATAGTCTCCCGCCGAGAAGATTCGGCTCGAGTTCCTAACCTCCATGGATAGCGTTTCGATGGAGAAACCCCGTTGGTCGGTCAGCTTGTCGTTGGTGAATCGGGGGCGGAACTCGGCGCTGGTCCGCCAGTCCTGGGCGAAGGACTTCCGGAAGTAGAGGGCAGGCTCTTCGACAGCGTATGTCCCGGACCGATAGAAGCTTGCGCTGCGTCCGAGGCCGGAGACCTGGGTCATGCGCACCGTTGTGCGGCTGTCTATCTCGAGAAACTTCTCGGAGGCGGGCGCTTGGGCGGCCGTCACCCCAGGGGAGGCTAGGGCCGCGGCCAAAATGAGCAAAGGGACTCTGTTGAGCATCGAATATCCTACGCGTCGCCGCAGATCGCGGGCTATGACGAGCGTCAGGGGCGGAGGAGGAAAAGCGCGGCCGTCCCGCCGGCGAGCAGGAGCAGCAGCAGGCAGACCGCGAGGAAGACGGCGAGGTCGCTGCGCGTGTTCTTCTCCGCCGCCTGGACCGCATGCTCGAAGCGCTCCAGGGCGCGGGCCGCTTCGGCATCCTGGGGCTGCAGGCGCAGCTTCGCGGACACGGCCCGGAGCCGGTCGACGGCGCCGGTGCGCATGTAGTAGGTGGAGCTCTCCCCGGCCAGCGCCAGGCAGCGCAGGCCGGCCTCGATCAGCACGGCCTTCGAGGACGGGAGGAACCCGGCCGTCAGCAGGCGGGCGGCGGCCTCGTCGCCAGCTTTCGCCGCGGCGCCGTGGAGCTCCTCGAGGGCCCTGCGCTCCGTCTGCGCGTCCCCGACATGGGGCGTGGCGCGGCCGCAGGCCTGGCAGAGCAGGCCGTCGACCGAGGCTCCGCAGCCCGCGCAGGTCGTCATTTCTAGAGTTTATCTCGGAGCGCGCGCCCCGTCTACCCTTTCTTGAGGCGTGCCGATATGATGCGGTCGCCCGGCTCGAGGCGGTCGAGGACGTCGAGTCCCGAAACCACGCTGCCAAAGACCGTATAACGCCCGTCGAGGTGGGGCGTGGGGACGAGGCTGAAGAAGAGCTGGCAGCCGCCCGTGTCCTTGCCTGCCTTGGGCATGCCCACGGTGCCGCGCAGGAACCGGCGCCGGGACGGCTCGTCTTCCAGGCGCCAGCCGTCGTCTCCCCAGCCCGACCCGCGCGGGTCCCCGCCCTGGACGACGAAGCCGGAGACGATTCGGTGCCAGACGGTCCCGTCGTAGAGCCTCCTCTTCACGGAGTCGACGAAGGCGGCCGCATGGTTGGGGGCGGCGGCGGGGTCGAGCTCGATGACCACGACGCCCTTCTCGGTCTTGATGACGACGGAGGCCGGGCGGGACAGGTGCTTGAACCGGCGGGGGGAGTCCGTCATCTCGGGGAAGGCGGCCAGGGCCGCGGCGATGCGCGAGGCGTCGTCCGGGCGGGCTTCGGCGGCCGCGCGCAGCGCCTTGCGGATGGTGCCGCGGACCTCGGCCGTCAGGCCGGGCGCCCCCGTCTTCAGCGCGTCGAGCAGCGCTTCCGTCATCTCGGGGCCGCGGGCCGCGGCGGCGTCGGCGGCCGTGCCCAGGAGTTCGAGCGGAGCCTTCGCGTCGCGCAGGACGGCGGCGATGCGTGCTCCGGCGTAGGTCGGGCTCGAGGCGGCCAGCGCTTCCATGGCGCCGGCGGCGACGCGCGGGTCGGGGTCGTCTAGGCCGGCGGCCACGGCCTCCTCGGAGCCGGCCGTCAGCGACGTGGCCTCATAGGCCTTGGAGCGGACCCACCAATGCCGGTCCGCCCGCGCCGCGGCGAAGCGCCCGCCCGGGGCGCCGAGGCGGGCCAAGGCTACGAGGCTCTCGCCGCGCGGCATCGCTGTGTCGGAATCCGCCATGCGTTCGAGCTCGGAGCGGGCCGCCGGGGAGACGGGGTGCGAACCGCTCCAGGCGGCCGCGGCGGCCCGGACGTGGGGGGAGGGGTCCCTGAAGGAAGCCGGGGTCGGACCATACGCCCCCACGGATTCGGCACGGACATAGGGGTCCTCGTCGAGAAGGGGGGCCGGAGGCAGGGGCCCGAGCTTGGTCAAGCCGCGCAGCGCGAAGAGGCGCTGCCTCGGGTCGGCGGAATGCAGGGCCGTCGTCAGGACTTGGGCCGCCCGCGGTTCGGCCCAGCGGGAAAAGGCGTAGACGGCGCGCCAGCGCACCTCGGCGTCCTGGTCTCCGCCGAGCGTCGCCAGGGCGGTGACCGCCGCCGTCGAATATTCAGGCACGCGTTTGAGGAGCCTTTGTCGGAAGAAGGCCAGCGCGGCCTCCGCCCGGACGGCGGCGTCGGGGTCCCGGGCGGCGGCAAGCAGGGCGGCTTCGGATTCCGCCGCGCCGGTCTTGCCGAGGCCTTCTACGGCCGCGGCGCGCACGAGCGGGTCAGGTTCGGCCGCCAGCGGGAGGAGGGCTGAGGCGGCGGCCAGGCGCTCCTCCCTCATCGCGGGGCTCTCCGGGGCGCCGTCGGCGGCCTCGGCCAGGCCCTTCTGTCCGAGGAGGAAGGCTTCCTGGGCCCGGTGGACCCCGTCGGAAGCGGAAGCCGCCGCGGCAAGGAGCAGCAAGAGGGGAAGATATCTCATTGATGGATGATAGCAGGAACAGGGCGGCCCCCCCTTGCGGGGGGGCCGCGTTTCACCTCCAGGTCCCGGCCTACGGGTTCTGGGGCTGCGCCTCGGTCAGGGGCGTTTCGACGACCGCGGTCTCCGCCGGGCGCCGGTTCCGGCGGACCTCCCCGAGGACGGCTTCCAGCTCACCCTTGACCGCCGGGTCGGTCTCCACATCCAGCCGCGCGGAGAGCGTCTTCTCGCCCTCGTCGGCCTGCAGCGCCTCGTACTTGACCGCGTCGGGCACCAGCCGGGCGGCCATGCGGCGCACCGCCGGGTCGGCGGAGGCCAGCGTCTCCTGCACGGACTTGAACGTCTGCTTGGTCAGGCTGGGCCGCGCCCAGACCACCCGCAGGGCCCTGACCAGCTCGACGCCCTCGGCCTTGCCGATGTGCTGCGCCAGGAGGTTCCCGTTGAACCAGGGCAGCTGCTTGGCGTCCTTGAGCATCTCCTCGTCGTCGAGCCGGGCGATGACCTCCCCGAGCAGCTCGGGGCGGTGCAGGTTCTGGACCTCGACGGCGGCGGCGGCCAGGGCCTTCCTGTCCTTGGTCTCCCGCACGAACGCCATCAGCTCCTCGGCCGCCGCCTTGCCGCGCACGCGGCGGATGACGGCGGGCTTGAGGCTCTCGGGGACCTCGGCGGTCTTGGTCAGCTCATAGGCCGACTCGAAGAGCGCCTTCCCGCGCAGGGCTCCCGGCTCCAGCATGGCCTCCAGCACCGCCTTCTTGTCGGCGCCGTCCCCGACGGCCAGCACCTGCTCGGCATAGGCGCGCGCCGCGTCGCCTTTGACCCCGGCGACCAGCAGGGTCAGGCACTCCCGGCGCTCGGCGATCTCCGACTTGGTCGAGCCGGTCGAGAGGCGGTGCATCTCGGCCAGCGCCAGGGCGACGTCGTCTTGCACCGAGGGCGCCAGGGCGGTCCCTTGCTCCAGCAGCGCGCCCAGAGCCTCGCGGGCCAGATGCCGGTTCTCGGCGTCCTCCGAGGTCAGCGCGGGGACCAGGGCCGAGGCGTGCTCGTCGGGCGTCATCTCCGGAGTTTCGCGCGCGGGGAACGCCGGTTCTCCGCCGCGGTGCCAGCCCAGATAGATTTCCGGGTCCGTCTGCGTGGGAAGGAAGAGGCCGATGCCGAGGGCGGCGGCGGCGCCGGCGGCGCCCACCACCGCCGCCAGCTTCATCACGCGATTCGAGTCCATTTTAGTCGTCTCCTGAGCGGGGCTAGCCCCGTCACAGACCCTACGCTGGGGGAGGCGGGCTTATTTCAGTATGCTCCGGTGTCTCCCGGAGGTTTGGATGGCGATCATAACGGGCCTGTCGGGCAACGAGATGCACTGCCTCAGCCTCAAGGGCATGACGCCGGGGGAGCTGGTGGTGGGCAACAGCGTCTTCTCGGTCGGCTTCATCGGCGGCATCGCCTCGTCGCTGAAGACCCTCATCGGCGGCGAGGTGACGCAGATCACGAGCGTCATCCACGAAGGCCGCCTCAACGCGATCGAGCGTCTGCACCACGAGGCGCGCCACCGCGGCGCCGACGGCGTGACGGGGATGTCGAGCGAGATCATCCAGCACGCCGGCAGCGTGGAGTTCCTCTCCGTCGGCTCGTGCGTGCACGCGGCGGGCGGCGGGGGGGAGCATCCGTTCTCCACTTCGGCCGACGGGCAGGAGCTCTATTGCCAGCTCGACGCGGGCTTCCATCCGGTGAAGTTCGTGTTCGGGAACGTGGCCTACTCGATCGGTCTGGGCGGGGGCGTGCTGGGGGCCTTGCGCAGCCTCAAGAGGGGGGAGGTCCCGGAGTTCTCGCAGGTCTTCTACCGCACCCGCCACCTGGCCCTGGAGCGCATCGCGGAGGAGGCGCGCGCGGCGCAGGCCAACGCCGTGGTCGGCATCAGGACCTCCATCGTGCCGTTCCAAGGGATGCAGGAGATGGTCATGATCGGCACCGCCTCGCGCCACGGCGCGCTGCCCGCGCCGGTCTCCGGCGTCGATGTGGTGACCAGCGACCTGACCAACGAGGAGATGTGGAACCTCATCCGCATCGGCTATATGCCCGTCCAGCTGGTGCTGGGGGTGTCGGTCTATTCCCTGGGCGTGGTGGGGGGCGTGTCGGCCTTCTTCCGGTCTCTGGCCCGCGGGGAGATCCCCGAACTGACCACGCTCATCTACGAGGCCCGGGCGAACGCGCTGCTGCAGGTGAAGCGCCAGGCCGAGGCCTGCGGGGCCGACGACGTGGTCGGGGTGAAGACCTACGTCTACCAGCTCGGCGGCGGCATGATCGAGTTCCTCGTCATCGGGACGGCGGTGCGCAGGATGGCGGGGCTTGGGACGGCTACGGAGCAGCTGCCGCCCCAGGCCATCATCAAGGACAAGGACACCTTCGTCAACGCGGCCAACAGGGCGCTCGGGCGGGAGCTCGGCGAGCCCCGTTTCGCCTAGCGGGCTAGGGCAGGGGGCGGGCGTCCTTGCGCGCCGACGCCAGGTCGCGCACCTGCGCGGCCTTCGCAAAGAGCGGGCGGGCGGCGGCCGGGTCGACGGAGTGGACGGTCTCCGCGTAGAAGCGCCAGGCCTCGGGGTCCTCGGGGGCGAGGCGGACCAAGGTCTGCGCGGAGGCGACGGCCCCCGCCGGGTCGCCCAGGGTCTGGCGCATCTCGGCCAAGGGCTGGTAGGTGCGCGGGTCGCCAGGGTTGAGCCGGGCATAGAGCGCGTAGCCGCGCTCCGCCTCTCCCCATTCCTTGAGCCGCCGGTCAGCCTCGGCGCACAGGAAAAGCGCGTCCGCGAAGTACGGGTCGAAGCGCATCGCTCCGGCGAGGACCTCGCGGGCCTGGACGACGGAGTCCCCGTCGTCTTCCTGCAGCAGGAGCCGGGCGGCGCGCAGGGAGGCCTGGAGCCCCGCCGCGTCCTCGGGACGCAGGGTCCGGTAGAGCTCCAGCGCGCCCCGCGGGTCTCCGGCCTCCTCGAGGGCCGCTGCGCGGTTGAGCATGAGCTGGCCGCCAAGGCGGGCGGCCGGCAGGGCACAGACCAGGAGCAGAGCCGCGCCCAGGGGGACGAGGAGCAGGCGGCGCGCCGGCGCCGGCAGCGGGACGGCGGAGGCGCTGACGACGGCCGAGCCGCGTTCCGTGGCCAGGGCGGCGGCGGAGCCGGCTATCAGCCACAGCCATAGCCCCGGGGCCGGGGCGTAGGTGGCGGCGCTGACGAGCCCGGCGAGGGTGAGCAGGCCCAAAGACGCCGCGTGCGCGCCGCACAGCGCCGCGCCCCTGTCGTCGCCCGAGCCGGAGCGGCGGCGCGCCTCGAGGAGGGCCATGGAGAGGGCTCCCAGCACCATGGCGGTCCAGAGCAGGGCTCCGGGCAGTCCGAGCTCGGCGGCGGTGGCCAAGGGCTCGGAGGGCGGGAGCATGGGGAGCGCCGTGGCGGCTTCGGGCAGGCCCGAGAGCAGGTGGAGGGAGAGTTCCCCGGCTCCCGCGCCCATCAGGGGAGAGACGGCGAACAGCCCGCTCAACACGCCCATGGCCTGCGCCTTGCCGGGCAGGGCGGCGGCCAGGGCGGCGGCGTCGAGCGACGCCGCCCCGCCGGTCAGGCCGGCTAGGCAGAGCGCGGCCAACAGCCAGGCCAGGGCGCGGCGCTCCCGGGAGGCTTCGAGGTCCACCACCAGCGGCCAGGCCATCGGCAGGGCGCAGAGCTGCGCCGCGAACAGCAGGCTCCCCGAGCCGAGCGTGCCGCCGCGGGGGCTCCACGGCAGCGGGTCGAACCCCAGCGCGCCGGCCAGCGCGTAGAGGGAGGCGGCCGCGGCGGAGGCCAGCACGCTCCACGAGAGCGAGCGCGCGAAGGACGCGGAGCCGGGTCCGAGCAGGACGGCGAGGAACAGGGCCGGTCCGGCCGCGCGGGCAAGGGCCGCGTCGGCCGCGGGGCCGGCGCGCAGCATGGACCAGGCCAAGAGCGCCGCGGCCAGGCCGGCCGTCAGCGCGCGCGACGACGGCAGCTCGAAGCGCCCTGCTTCGAGGGCGCGGGCCAGCCAGAGGCCGACGGCCAGCAGCGCCCCGGTGCAGAGCAGCGCGGACTTCAGGCTGTAGGGGTCGTAGGCCTTGAGATGGACGGCCAGCGGGACGAGGAAGGCCGCGGCGAGCAGGCAGGCCTCCAGCGCCGCATCGAGCCGGGAGACCGCGCGCGCGTTCATCGCGGGGCCTCCACGGCGGCGGGCTTCAGGGCCGCCGTCGTCGGCCCGGGAACGCCGTGCGAGAGGGCGAGGAGGGCCAGGGCGGCCAGCCCGACGGCCTGGGCCGGCGTCAGCCTCCAGACCGGGGCGGCCGGGGCCGTGGAGCGTTCGTTGAACCGGCGCAAGATGGCGTCGGCCAGCCCGGCCGGGGCCTGCGCGGGGGCCGCGGCCTTGAAGGCCAGGGGCTGGAGCTCCTCCGCCCTGGCGCGGCAGGACGGGCAGGCCTCGAGATGGCGTCCCACCCGCGCCTCTTGGGCGGCGGCCAAGCGTCCGTCGACGAACAGGTCGAGGATGTTCTCCGTCGACCAGCAGCGGAAT
This sequence comes from Elusimicrobiota bacterium, assembly GCA_016218495.1. Taxonomy (GTDB): domain Bacteria; phylum Elusimicrobiota; class Elusimicrobia; order UBA1565; family UBA1565; genus SCTT01. Next base: position 3,982 of record JACRDU010000034.1, on the reverse strand, counting down.
CGGTCGGTCATGCGCGTCCCTCCCAATATCCTTTCAGGCGCTCCTTGAGCGTCTTGCGTCCCCGAAACACCCGGACCCCCAGGGTCGAGACCGGGATTTCGAGCATCCGCGCGGCCTCTTCGTACGAGCGTCCTTCGATGTCGACGAGCATCACGGCCATGGCGGTCTCCGCGGGGAGCGCCGCGACCGCCGCGCGGACCACGGCGGCCTCGTCGCCCTTGGCGGCGTCGTCCTCCGGGCTGTCGGAGGGGTCGGCCAGGGTGTCGGCCGGGAACAGCCTGTCGTCGTCCTCCGCCCCGCTCTCCAGCGGGCTCTCCCGGCGGCGCTGGTCGGAGCGCTTCTTGTCGATGAAGAGGTTGCGCACGATGCGGCTGAGCCATTGCTCCATCGAGTAGCTGGGGTCATAGGTCGAGTAGCTGCGCAGGACCCGGAGCATGGCGTTCTGAGCCAGGTCCCAGGCGTCGGCCTGATTCCCCGTGAGGCGGAAGGCCAAGGCGTAGGCGTGCGGGGTGTAGCGCTCGACGATGGCCTTGGCTTGGTCCACGGGTGGCGTTCCTGCGCTGCCCTCGTCATCCTTACGCGCCTCGGCCGGGTTTTCTTTCATGCGGGATTCATTCGGATTTTATTTAATAAAACGGTGAAACCCCATAGCGGCTATCAGATCTGGCGCTGGAAAGGGCTGAAGATGGTGGGGGTCCAGCACCGCCCCGCCCTGCCTCAGGGGCGCAGGGCCCCCGGAGTCTTGTTCCTCCACGGCTTCCCCGGCTCGGAGAAGAGCGTCGACATCCAGCGCGCGCTCATGGACCGCGGCGTCGCATCGTTCGCGCCGCACTTCGCCGGAGCCTGGGGTTCGGACGGCGCCTACCGCTTCTCCACTCTGGTCGCCCAGGCGCGCCGGGCCCTGAGCGTGCTGGCCTCCATGGACTGCGTGGACCCGCGCCGGCTCGCCGTGTTCGGCTTCTCGATGGGCGGGTGGGCGGCCCTCAACCTGGCGGGCAAGGTCCCGTCTTTGGCCGCCGCCGTCGCCGTGGCCCCGGTGGGGGGGCCCGAGATGGTCACGCCGGAATCGCTCGACACCCTGACCCGCCTTTCGCGGCCGCTCGACGCGCCTTCCCCGGCGGCGCTCCTCGAGGATTTCAAGTCGGCCGTGCGCCGCGACGACCCGGCCCGGGCGGTGTCCCGCCCCGGCTGTCCCCTGCTGCTCGTGCACGGCGATTCCGACGAGGTCGTGCCTTACCCCGTGTCCCGCCGCCTGGCGGCCCGGGCCGGCGAGCGCGCGCGGCTCGTCACCGCCCGGGGCGCGGACCACGCCTTCCTCGACCGGCGTCCCTGGCTGACGCGCCTGACCTCTTCTTGGCTGGCGGAACGGCTCGGATGCTGAGAGACGGGCACGGGCGCATCGCGCGCAAGCTGCGCGTCTCCGTCACCGACCGCTGCGACCTGCGCTGCGTCTACTGCATGCCCGAGCGGCCCGTCTGGCTGCCGCGCGCGGAGATCCTCGATTACGAGGAGCTCGGCCGCCTGGCCGCCGTCGCCGTCGCAGAAGGGGTGCGCCAGGTTCGCGTCACGGGAGGCGAGCCGCTGCTGCGCAAGGACCTCGACCGTTTCGTGGGCATGCTCAAGGCCGTCCCCGGCCTGGAGGAGGTGGCCCTGACCACCAACGGCACCCGTCTGGCCGATCAGGCGGCGGCGCTGCGCTCGGCGGGCCTGGACCGCGTGACGGTCAGCCTCGACTCGCTGGAGCCGGAGACCTTCAAGGCCATGGCGCGCGTGGACGGCGTCGCGGACGCGTTGCGCGGCATGGACGCGGCGGAGGCCGCGGGGTTCGGGCCGCTCAAGGTGAACTGCGTCGTCATGCGCGGGGTCAACGACGCCCAGCTGGGAGACCTGGCCGAGTGGGGGCGCCGGACGGGGCGCAGCCTGCGCTTCATCGAGTTCATGCCTCTTGAAGGCGACAAGATCTGGAGCCGTTCCTTGCTGGTCCCCGCGGCGGACATCGTCAACGCCGTCACGGCCCGCTTCCCGGCCGTAGAGCGTCCCGGCGCCGCGGGCGCGACTTCGGTGACCTACGACTATGCCGACGGCCGGGGCTCCTTCGGGGTCATCGCCTCGGTGACGCGGGCCTTCTGCGCCGACTGCGACCGCATCCGGCTGACCGCCGACGGCACCTTCCGGACCTGCCTCTTCGCCGAGAGCGGCACCGACCTGAGGGGGCCCCTGCGGGCGGGGGCTTCGGACGAGGCGCTGGCCGGACTCATGCGCTCGGCGGTGGCGGCCAAGGGTCCGGGACATCTCATCGGCCTGCCTTCCTTTCATAGGCCCGACAGGGCGATGAACGCCATCGGCGGCTAGCGGGGCGGAGCCCCGCTGTGCCGGGCTTCAGCGGGGCTATGAGGACGCCCGGCGTAGGTCCTCCGGGTCCGCCGGAATAGGCCGTTTTTTCCTCCGTTCCTTCCCTTATAGCCCTCCTGCGCTTTTCGCTTCCTCCCTAATATATGGGGGACATGGAGGGTGGATGACCTACGCAATCGACCGCCGGACGCTTTCGCGTTTGACGGCAGTGGCCCTGGCGGGAACGCTCGTTGTGCTGTCCCCGGGCATCGGCAGCTATCAGGCCATGGCGCAGATGGTCTCGGGCGCCGCGCGTTCGGCCGGCTCCACCCCGGTCGTCCCCGTGGCCCCCATCTCGGCCTCCGTCTCCGCCCCGGCCTTGTCCATGCCCGCCGGCGTATCCGTCCTCCCGGCCGCCGCCCTCACCCTTCCCTCCGTCACTCCGTCCGTCTCGGCCCCCGCGTCCGCCGCCAAGGCCCTGCCTATGGCCGCCCGCGGCGTCTCCGCCCAGGCGGCCGTCCCGGCCTCCGCTGCCGCCGCTCTGCCGCGCGCGGCCGTCCAGACCGCTTCACGCCTGTCCAACGCCAAGGCGGCCGCCGCCGTCGCCGCGCCCGAGGGAGCCAAGGCCGAGAAGACCGCCTTGGGGGTCCTCAAGTCGGCGGCCAAAGGCCTGGCTCGCAGCTTCAGCGCCCATTTCGACGGCTCGCGCATGTTCGGCAACGGCGCCGCCGGCGCCCTAAACGGCGTGACCGACGGCGAAGGCTCCCGCCCCGTCCCCGAGGCGGCCGTCTCGGCCGTCCTCGACACCCTGCGCTCGGAGATGCAGAAGGGAGAGGCCTTCACCCTCGAACTCGAGGGGACCTTGGCCGGCATGGCCGGCGTGCCCGTCGAGATGATGGGGGCCGCGCTGGCCGAGCTGGCGAACCGGGGCAACATCGCGGCGATGACCAACGGGACCCGGGTCTTCGTCGACGTGCCCGCCGCTTCCGAGGGGAACTTCGCCGCCGCACGCTCCTTCTTCCATCAGGGCGTGGCCCTCCTCAACGACGGCCACATCCATGCCCAGGCCCAGGCCTTCAACGCCCTGACCGACTCCAGAGACGCCTACGCGGCCCTCGTGAAGAGCGGCAACCCCGCCGCCAAGGCGGAACTGGAGCAGGCCGAGGTGATGCGCCTCAACGCCGGCGTCGAGTTCCTGCGCTCCTATGTCAGGCAGATAGCCGACCGTTCGGGCACGGGCGAGGACAAGGGGACGGCGCAGCGCTCGCTCGACCTGATCAAGGACGCGTACTTCGGCGTCGGCTACGTCCCCGACCCGCTCAACAAGTACGCGGCGTCCTGGATGCGCACGGCCTTCGAGAAGTACCGCCCCCAGACCGACGACACGGCTCCAGCCAAGAACCTGGCCCGGGCCATCGCAAACCTGAAGTCGGTGGTCGACGAGATGGACGAGAAGCCCGGGACCCCGAAGGCCCTGCCGGCCCCGGCTCCCAAGAAAGCCCCCTTCCCCCTCATCGCCAAAGACGACAAGAAGTACGAGAACCTGAACAAATACGGCTCGAACCTGACGGCGAAGGCGGTGGAGGGCAAGCTCACGCCGATGATAGGTCGCAAGGCGGAGCTGCGGCAGATGGTGAAGACCCTGATGCGG
>JACRDU010000008.1 GCA_016218495.1 Elusimicrobiota bacterium | reverse complement strand
GACGCGGGCCGCCGCGCGGGCGGCCAGGCCGCGCGCGGCGCGCGCCGCGGCCAAGACCGGGCGGGGCGTGAAGGAGAGCTTCCAGAGCAAGGTCGCCCGCGCGGCCGGTCCCAGCTCCGCCTCGAGGAAGGCCCGGGCCTTGGCGGGCTCCAGGCCCTTGAGCATGTAGCCGGCGACCTCCAGGGCCAGCGCGCGCCGGCGCTCCTCGAACTCGGCCGGGGCGGCGCCCGAGGAGCGCAGGGCCTCGACGGCCTCGGCGTAGTCGCGCGCATGCTCGCGCGTGATCTGCCCCTCGTGGATGGTGCGCACCGACAGGGGCTCGGGCAGCGCGCCCACCTCGACCCCGCCGGCCAGCATGCGCGCGTAGAGCTCGGTGTCCTCCAGGATGCGCAGGTCCTCGCGGAACGGCCCGAAGCGCCGGAAGGCCTCCAGGCTGACGGCCACGTTCGTCGTCACATAGGGCAGCCAGCGCCCGCCCACGGCGTAGTGGCCGGGCAGGCGGCCTTCGGGCACCTTCCTGGCCGGGTCGAAGAGGGTGCCGACGGCACGGTCCCAGCGCCATACGAAGGCGTTGGAGAACCAGAAGCCCACGCCGGGCCGCGCCTCGGCGGCGCGCCGGAAGGCCTTGAGGCGGGCCGGGAGCCACAGGTCGTCGGAGTCCAGGAAGGTGAGGAACTTCCCGCCGGCCATCTTGGCGGCCCTGTTGCGGCAGACGTGCTGGCCGCGGTTGTGCTTCTCCAGGAGCAAGGTGACGCGCGGGTCCTTGGGCAGGCGGCCCAGCACCTCGGGCGTAGCGTCGGTGGAGCCGTCGTCGACGACGAAGGCCTCCCAGTCGCGCTCCTCCTGCGCCAAGAGGCTCAGCACGGCCGCCGCGGCCAGGCGCGGGCGGTTGTAGGTGGGCACGACGACGCTGAAGAACGGGGCGCTCACCGGACGCTCCTCAGCCAGCGCGCCGCGGCGGCGGCGATGCGCTCGCCGGCGCGCCCGTCGCCGAAGGGGTTCTTCGCGCGCGACATGCGGGCCAGGGCGCGGCCGTCCGAGAGCAGTCGCCCGGCCTCGCGCTCGATGTTCCGCGGGCGGCGCCCGACGAGGATGCCCCCGCCGGAGGCGATGAGCTCGGGGCGCTCGGTGGCGTCGCGGGCCACCAGGACGGGCTTGCCCAGCGCCGCGGCCTCCTCCTGGACCCCTCCCGAGTCGGTCAAGACGAGGCGGCAGGAGGCCAGCAGGCCGACGAACCGCCGGTAGGGCAGGGGCGCGACGACCCGCAGGCGTGCGCGGCGCGGCAGGCGCCGGAGGGCGGCCCGCACGGCCGGGTTGGGATGGGCCGGGAAGACGACGGGGGTGTCCGGGAAGCGCTCGGAGAGCCGCACGAGGGCGCCCAGCATGCCGGCCAGAGGGTCCCCGAAGCTCTCGCGGCGGTGCAAAGTGACGAGCAGGCAGCCTTCGTCCCGGCGCGGCGCGCGGCGCGCGGCCCAGCGCACCGCGTCCACGGCGGTGTTCCCGGTGAGCATGGCCCAGCGCCCGGAGATCCCCTCCCGGCGCAGGTTCGCCAGGGCGGTCGGGGTGGGGGCGAAGTGCAGCGCGCTCAGGTGGTCCGCCACCGTGCGGTTGGCCTCTTCGGGGAAGGGGTTGGCCCGGTCGAAGGAGCGCAACCCCGCCTCGACGTGGCCTACGGGGACGCCCTCGTAGAGGCAGGCCAGGGCGGCCGCGGCGGCCGTGGTGGTGTCGCCCTGCACCAGGGCCAGGGCGGGCTTGAGGCGGCGCAGCACGGGGATGAGCCCCTGCAGGACACCCGCGCTCAGGCGCGCGTGGGGGAGCCCCGGGCGCATGAGGCGCAGGTCGACGGCGGGCCGCAGGCCCACCTCGGCCAGGGTGTGCGCCAGCAACTCGCGGTGCTGGCCGGTGGAGACGACGACGGCGCGCAGGCCGCGGCGGCGCAGGGCGCGCGCGACGGGGGCCAGCTTCACCGCCTCCGGGCGCGTGCCGAGCACGAGCAGGACGGGCCTCACGCCAGCTCCGCGTAGACGGCGCGCGTGGCGCGGGCCGCCTCGGTCCAGGTGAAGCGCGCGGCGCGCTCCCGGCCGCGCCGCACGAGGTCCGAGCGCAGCGCGGCATCCTCGACCAGGCGCAGCAAGGCCGCCGTGATGGCGCCCTCGTCGAGCGGGTCGAAGAGCAGGGCCGCTCCGCCGGCGGTCTCGGGCAGGGCCGTGGCGTCGGCGCAGGCCACCGGGCGCCCCATGGCCATCGCCTCGATGACGGGGATGCCGAAGCCCTCCGAGGTGGAGGGGAAGACGAAGAGCTCGCAGGCCGCGTAGAAGGCCGGCACCTCGGCGTCGTAGACCGAGCCCGTCATCACGACCTTCCCGCCGAGCCCCGCCTCGGCCGCGGCGGCGCGCAGCTCGGGGAGGTGGTCGGGGTCGGCGTGGCCGGCCAGCACCAGGCCGAGGTCCGGGTGGCGCACGGCCACCTGCGCGAAGGCGCGGATGAGGCGCACGGCGTTCTTGCCGCGGTTCAGGCGCGAGAGGCACAGCGCGAAGCGCGCGGGCAGGCCCCACCTGGCGCGCAGCGCGGCCACCTGGTCCGGCGTCACCCGGGGGGCCGGGTCGAAGACGCCGTGGCCGACGACGCGCACGCGCTCCGCGGGGAAGGAGAAGCGCTCGAGCAGGAAGCGGCGCGTGTAGTCCGACACGGTGATGATGCGGTCGGCGGCGCGGATGGAGCGCTCGTAGCGGGACTCGTAGTAGGCGCGCTCGGCGGAGCCGTGGTGGCGCATGTCGATGAAGTGGTGCAGGGTCAGCACCGAGCGCGTGCGGCGCAGGCGGGGCAGGAACTGCCCGGCGCCGTGGTAGACGTCGAGTCGCGGCAGCAGCCAGGGCTCCTCGACGCGCTCGGCGAGGCGGAAGGGGAAGCGCCTGAGGTTGGCCCGGAGGTTCCCCGGCAGCGGGCCGCCCCAGACCGACGCGGGGTCCGGGAACGCCTCCTTCCAGCGCACGGCGTGCAGCAGGTACTCGTCGGCCGGGTTCTGGGCGCAGAGCCGCCTCAGGAGCTCGACGGTGTAGGTGCGCATCCCGCAGGGCTCGCCGAAGACGGCGCTGGCTTCGACGGCGACGCGCATCAGCCGGTCAGGTTGTGGCGCCGCAGCTCTTCGAGGGCGGCGTCGCCCTTGTCCTCGGGCTTCTGGGTGCGCATCCAGGCCAGGAGCTCGGCGAGCCCCTCGTCGAAGGTCATCTTGGCCGTGAAGCCCAGCAGGCGCTCGGTCTTGGCCATGTCGGCGTAGCAGTGCCGGGTGTCGCCCTCGCGGAACTCTCCGAGCACCGACGGGGCGATGGGAGTGCCCAGGGCCTTGGCCAGGGCGAGGGCGACCTCGATGACGCTGATGGGGCGGCCGGAGCCCAGGTTCAGGGCCTCGAAGGCCACGTCCTCGCGCTCCAGGGCCGTGCGGATGCCGGCCACGAGCTCGCTGACATGGATGAAGTCCCGGCTCTGGCGGCCGTCCTCGAAGATGACGGGCGGCCGGCCGTTGAGCAGGCGCCCGGCGAAAATGGCCGCCACCCCGGTGTAGGGGTTGGACAGGGCCTGGCGCGAGCCGAAGGCGTTGAAGAAGCGCAGGGCCACGGTGGGGATCTTGTAGGCGCGCCCCACGGCCAGGCACATCTCCTCCTGGTCGCGCTTGTTGATGGAATAGACCGAGGTGGGGTAGGGCAGCTTGGTCTCCGGCGTGGGCCGGGGCTCCATGGGCCCGGCGCAGGAGGCGCACTCCAGCTCCCAGCGCCTGGCCTTGAGCTGTTCGGCCGGGCGCAGGACGGGGGACTGGTCCGCCGCGCAGGCCGCGCAGCGGTAGAGGCCCTCGCCGTAGAGGCTCATCGACGAGGCCGCGACCAGGCGCTTGGGCTTGTCCTTGCGGCGCGAGAGCACTTCGAGGAAGACGGCGGTGTCGAGGACGTTGGCCTCGGTGTAGCGGGCTATTTCGTACATCGACTGGCCGACCCCTACGGCGCTGGCCAGGTGGACGACGCCCCAGACGCCCTCCAGCGCCTTCTCGAGGGCGGCCCGGTCCGAGACCCGCCCGACGCGCAGCTCGACGCGGGGGTCGAGGTAGGCGGGCGGGCGGCCGCCGGGATGGACCTGCGGCTCCAGGGCGTCGAGGGCCCGCACGGCATAGCCGCGCGCGAGCAGGTGGTCGGCCAGGTGGGAGCCGATGAAGCCGGCGCCCCCGGTCACGAGGATGGTTCTCGTCATTTGTAAGACCTCGTCAGGAGCATGAGCAAGGGCTTGAGCATCTGCCACCAACCGATGCCGGGGCGGATTTTCGAGAAGGGCTGGGACTTGGTGTCGGCAGGGTAGCGCCGCGCCACGGGGATCTCCGCCGAGGGCAGCCCCAAGCGGATGGCCTTCCAGGCCATGTACTGCTCCACCTCGTAGCGCTGGAACTCGGGGGAGAACAGGCCGTCTCCCATCCTGCGCAGGGCGTCCATGGAGAAGGCGCGGTAGCCGTTGGTGGTGTCGGTCAGCCAGCGCCCGGCGGCCAGGGAGAAGAGCGGGGCGTGCACCAGGCGGATGGCCCAGAAGCGGTAGCCCGGGGTGTTCTCGTGCAGTCCCCCGGAGGCGAAGCGCGAGCCCTGCACGTAGGCGAAGCCCTGCTCCAGCTTGGCGATGAAGTCGGGGACGGACTCGACCCCGTCGCGGTCGTTGCCGTTCATCAGCACCACGCCGCGGTAGTCCTGGCGCAGCGCCCAGTCCAGGCCCGCCTTGATGTTGGGGGAGAGGCCCATGTTCCGCTTAAGGCGCGTGACGCCGCGCAGGCCGAAGCGCGCGATGAAGGAGGAGGGGAGCGAGCCGTCGCTGGAGCCGTCGTCGCCGAGCATCAGGTCGTAGCCGCGCGCCTCGGGCGGCGGGAAGCGCTTGAGCTGGGTCTCGAGCTTGGCGCCCTCGTTGAAGGCGAAGACGCAGACCAGCCAGGGGTGGCGGGCGGGGCGGCCCTCCTCGACGCGGTAGGGGGGGACGTCGCGGGAGGGAACGCCGTCGGGCGTCATGGCGGGATGTTAGCAAAATCGCCCGGAGACGACGGGAGGCGGGGGGGAGGGTCAGAAACGGGCGGACAACGACAGCCGCTGGGCGTTGCCCAGGTCGCCGAAGGGTGTGAAAGAATAGTCTGCCCCGAAGGACTTGAGGCGGAATCCGAGTCCCGCCCCGAGGCCGCCCAGCATCCCCATGGATGGGGAACGATTGCCCGAGTTGGCGGCGTAGCCGGCGCGCAAGGACAGAGCCCCCAGGAAGGCGTACTCGGTGCCCAGGGCCAGGGAGGTACGCTTGTCGTTGGGCTCGTGACGGATGTCGAGGGCCACTCCCAGGACGCCAGCCAAGCGGTAGGCGGCTCCGGCCGACACCATCAAGGGCAACGCGTCCTCCTGCTCCAGGAACTTCATGCCCTGGCCGAGGTTGCGCACGGCCAGTCCGAGGCTCAGCGGCCGTCCGGAAAGCTCCTTGCGCACGCCCAGGTCCACGGCCACGGTCTGGGCCGAGTAGGGGCCGATTTCGCTGCGCAGGAACTTGAGCGTCCCCCCGGCGGAATAACCAGAGAAGCTCCGCGCCAAAGTGAGCCCGTATGCGGCGTCGGACGCTTCGAAAGACCCGGCCTGGCTGCGATTGGCGGCGCGCGCCTCGATGCTGCCT
>JACRDU010000005.1 GCA_016218495.1 Elusimicrobiota bacterium | reverse complement strand
GCGTTGCGGGGCTCGCGGAGGCGGGCGGCCGCGAAGCCGCGCGCGGCGCCGCGCGGGTCGCCGAGCCCGTACAGGGCCTCGGCCCGCCAGCACAGCGGCCGGGCCTGGCCGGGCGCCAGCCGCGCCGCGCGCGCCAGGGGTGCGAGGGCGCGGCGCATCCGGCCGGCCTTGACGAGCAGTTCGCCCAGGCGGCCGTGGAAGTACCACGGGCAGCCCTTGAAGAGCGGCGCGGCGGCCCGGAACTCGGCGGCGGCCTCCTCGGCGCGGTCGAGGTGCTGCAGGAGCCGCGACCTCGCGAAGGCGCGCACCGCGGGGCGGGAGCGGACCCGGCCGAGGCCCGCCAGCGCGCGGGCCGCCGCCGCGCGTCCGGCCTGGGCGCGGATGTCCCGGGGCCAGAGGGCGTTGTCCCAGGCGTCGGCGGGGGCCCGCTCCGCCGCCATGGCCAGGGCGTCCAGGCCTTCGGCCCAGCGCGCGTCGTCGAGGAGGGCGCGGCCCAGCGCGGCCAGGTCGCGCGGCTTGGTGCAACCCAGCTCCACCAGGGGTTCCAGCAGGCGCGTGCCGCGCGGCGCGCCCGCGACGGCGGTGCGCAGGTCCGGGCTAGGCGTTGTAGCCATTCGCGCCGCCCATGTGGCCCTCGTCCTTCATGAGGTCCTCGACCATGGAGCGGCAGCGAACGAAGGCGTCGATGACCTTGGGGTCGAACAGGCGGCCCGACTGCTCGTTCATGTAGCGGAAGGTGTCCTCGACGGACCAGGCGCCCTTGTAGACGCGCCGGGTCGTCAGCGCGTCGTAGACGTCCACCACCGAGACGATGCGGGCCTCGAGGGGGATCTCCTCGCCCTTGAGGGAATAGGGGTAGCCCGTCCCGTCCCAGTGCTCGTGGTGCGACAGCGCGATGTTGCGCGCGAGCTTGAGCAGTCGCGACTCTGCGTTCTCGAGCATCCGCCCGCCGTAGACCGGGTGCTTCTTCATCTCCTCGTACTCGTCGGGGGTGAGCTTGCCGGGCTTGAGCAGGATGGAGTCCGGGATGGCCACCTTGCCGATGTCGTGCAGCGGCGATGCGTAGCGCAGGTCCTCCACCAGGTCCAGCGGCAGGCCCAGCTCGGCGGCCACGAGGCCCGTGTATTTGGAGATGCGGTGCAGGTGCGAGGCCGTGTCCTGCTGGTCGCGGTATTCCGCCACCATGGCCATGCGGTAGATGGTCTCGAGGTGGGACTTGCGCAGGTATTCGTAGAGCTTGGCGTTCTCGATCGACGAGGAGGCGATGGTGGCCAGGATGCGCAGGAAGCCCTCGTCCTCCTCGTTGAAGGCGCCCTTGGCCTTGTTCAAGACCTCGAAGACCCCCAGGGCCTTGCCGTCGCGGTCCTTGAGCGGGACGGCGAGCACCGTCTTCGTCTGATAGCCGGTGATGCGGTCGAAGTCCTGGGTGAAGCGCGTGTCCCTGTAGGCGTCGCGGATGTTCACCGCCGATCCGGTCTTCGCGACGAAGCCGGCGATGCCCTGCCCCATCGGGATGCGCAGGACCTTCTCGCCCACCCCCAGGGCCACCTTCGTCCACAGCTCGCTCTTCTCGACCTCGATCAGGAAGACCGAGCAGCGGTCCGCGTTGAGGATATGGCGGACCTCCTCGGCGATGATGGTGAGCAGGGAGTCGATGCGCGTCTCTGAGGCGATGCGCCGCCCGAATCGGGCGAGCAGCATCTGCCTGCGCTCGAGGTCTTGGCGTCTACCCATGGTGGTGCGCCTCCCCCGTCCGCGCCCGCCGGGCCAAGGCCTCGGCGACAAGCTCCGTCGGGTGAGCCGCTCTGCACTCAGGATAATACATGGCCAGTCCGCGTTCAAGCTGTAAGAGGCAGGAGGTCGAAGCGGCCGCCACCACGCGGGCCCGGGTGTCGGCGATGGCGGCGACCTTGGCCTTGAGCAGCTCGTCCGAGAGGTCCCCGTGCACGAAGGCGAAGGCCCCGGCCCCGCCGCAGCAGTGCTCCGAGCGGCCCATCTCCCGGCAGCCCCCGGCGAGCGCCTTCAACGCCGCGCGCGGCGCGGCGGCCACGCCCTGCCCGTGGCGCAGCCGGCAGGTGTCGTGGACGGTGGCCGCCGGAAGCGTCTCGTCGCGCGGCAGCCTCTCGGGCGGCAGCATCTCCACGGCATCCTTCACCCGCGCGGCGAAGGCCTCGGCCCGCGCGCGCCAGGCGGGCTCGCCCAGGAAGAGCTGCGGATAGGACTTGAGGAACGCCACGCAGGAGGAGCAGTCTCCCACCACAGGGGTCCCGGGAGGCAGCCCCGCGGCCTCGAAGCCCATTATGACCGCGCGGGCGGCGGCGCGCGCCTCGTCCAGGTCCCCGTAGTTGAAGGAGAGCAGGCCGCAGCAGGGGTTGTCCGAACGCGCGCCGCGGCCGTGGAGCGCGCCGAGGACGGCCACGGTCGCCCTGCCGACGCGGGTCAGCAGGTAGCGGGGGCCGCAGGGGGCGAAGTAGGACCAGGCGGCCTCGGAAGCGGGACCCAGCTCGGCGCGCCCTTCCAGCTCCGCGTCGAGCAGGCGGGAGGGGGCGTCCTTCACCTGCTGGGCCATCTCGGCCAGAGGCGCCAGCCCCAGCAGGCGCAAGAGGCCCGAGCGCGCGGCGAGGTCGGCCAGGCCCCAGCGCTTGAAGCGGTAGCCCCAGAGGAGCAGGGAGCGGAACAGCTCCGGCCTCTCGCGCATCAGGCGCGCCATGCGGTTGAGCAGGGCGGGGCCGCGCCCGCGCAGGGCGCGCCGGCCTTCGAGGACGAGGTCGGGGGTGGGGACATGGGCGGGGCAGACGGTCTGGCAGGCGCCGCAGAGCAGGCAGGTGGACAGGGCTTCGGCGGCCGAGGCGGGGTCGCTCAGGCCGCCTTCGAGCATGAGCCGCACCAGCTGGTTGCGCCCGCGCGGGGAGAACGCCTCGCGGCCCGTCGCCACATAGGTCGGACACGACTGCTCGCAGTAGCCGCAGCGCGAGCACTGGCTGGCCGCGTCGTAGGAGGAGCGCTCGCCGAGCGCGGTCAGCAGCCGCCCCAGCTCAGACACCCGCGCCCTCCGCCCAGCGGTTGAGCAGCCCGGCGGGGTCGAAGGCCCGCTTCAAGCGCCGGTGCCAGGGGCCCATCGCCGAGCGCCGGGGCGCGGGAAGGTCGTTGGGGACATCGGGACGGCGCGGCAGCAGGCGCAGGGTGGCCTCGAGGACGACGGCGAGGGTGCCCCAGGAGCCGAGCAGCAGGCGCGGCAGGTCGTAGCCGGCCACGCTCTTCACGACGGGGGCTCCCACCGTGCAGACCGTCCCGTCGGAGAGCAGGATGCGCATGGAGAGCACGCAGTCCCGGATGCCGGTCCAGGGGCGCGTGGCGAGGACGCCGCCCAGGGTGCCCGGCACCAGCGGCAGAGGGACGAAGAAGCCCTCGGGCTCGAGGAGCGCCTTGAGCTCGGCCATCGTGATGCCGGCCTCGGCGGTGACGATGAAGTTCGCGCGGTCGAGCTTCCGGACGGAGGCCAGCGGGCGCGTCGTCAGGACCTCGGCCTGCTCGCGGCGCAATGCGCCGGGGACCTTGCTCCCGGTCCCGATGACGAAGAGCGGGGAGCCGGAGCGCGCCTTCTCGCGCACGCGCTCGACCAGGGAGACCGCCGCGTCCGAGAGGGGGGCGGGGCTGCGGGCCAGGGCCGGGCCGGGGGGGGCTTCGCCCGGCAGGGGGATGAGCTTGTCGGGGTTGGCCAGGCCCAGGGGGTCGAAGGACTCCTTGACCCGGCGGAACAGGGCCAGCGCCTCGGGCTCGAAGAGCCAGGCCATCGCGGCGCGCTTCTCGAGGCCTATGCCGTGCTCGCCGGAGATGGAGCCGCCGAGCTCGACGCACAGGCGCAGGATGTCCCGCCCGGCCGCCTTCACGCGCTCGGTCTGCGTCCGGTCGCGCTCGTCGTAGATGGTGTTGGGGTGGAGGTTGCCGTCTCCCGCATGGAAGAGCAGGGCCGGCTCGACCTTGTGTTCCCGGGCCAGTTCGCGCAGACGCCGCGCGGCCTCGGGGAGACGGTCGCGCGGGACGACGCCGTCTTCGACCGAGACGTTGGGCGCCAGGCGCGCCAGGGCGGCGTAGGCCGAACGCCTGCCTTCCCAGAGCCTGTCCCGCTCCGGGGTCTCGCGGGCGACCCGGAACCCCGTCGCGCCGTGGCGGCCGCAGTGCTCGCGCACCGCCTCCAGGTCGCGCTCGCTCTCGGAGGGGGAGCCCTCCACCTCGACGAGCAGGACCGCCTCGGCCTTCGGGTAGCCCGCGGGGATGTGGGCCTCGATGGACTCGACCGTCATGCGGTCCATGGCCTCGAGGACCCGGGGCGACACGCCGGCCGCGACGATGCCCGCCACGCAGGCCATCGCGTCGTCGAGGGAGGGGAAGGCGGCCAGGATGGTGACGACGCGTTCGGGCACGACGAGCAGGTCCAGCCAGGCCTTGGTGATGACGCCCAGGGTCCCTTCCGACCCGACGAGGAGGCTCATGACCTCGGGCCCGGGGTCCTCGAGGGAGAAGCGCTCCAGCGTCCCGTCGGGCATCACGGCCTCGACGGCCCGGACGTGGTTGGTCGTCGTGCCGTACTTGAAGCAGCGCGGCCCCCCCGCGTTCTCGCCGAGGTTCCCGCCGAGGGTGCAGACCTTGAAGGAGGCCGGATCCGGCGCGTAGAAGAGCCCCAGCGGCGCCGCGGCGTCCTGCAGGTGCAGGTTCACGACGCCCGGCTCGACGATGGCGCAGCGGGCCAGGGTGTCGATGGACAGGATGCGGTTGAGGCGGGCCAGCGAGATGACCACGCCGCCTTTGACGGGCACGCAGCCGCCGGCGAGGTTGGTCCCGGCCCCGCGCGCCACATACGGGACCTTGCGCGCCGCGCACCAGGCCACCGCCCGGCGGACGTCTTCGGCCCCGCCGGCCAGGACGACGGCCTCAGGGCGGGCCCGGTCGTGCGCGCCGTCGAACGCATAGGCGGCCAGGTCGGCCTCGCAGGTCAGGACGGGACCGCTCAGCGCGCGCTCGAGCTCGCGGACCGGCAGGCTCACGGGCCCGGCGTCGGCGGCGTCGTCGGGGGCGGGGTCGACGGCCCGCGGACCGGCGGGGGCGGCGTGGACGGCCCTTTGACCTGGGGCGGCGGCGTGGCCTTGCGCGGCAGGGGCGTGTGGGGGCCGTGGATGGAGGGCGGGGAGGGCGGCGGGGCGGCGTCCTCGCCCTGGCCGGGGATGGGGACGGTGAAATAGAAGACCGACCCCTTGCCCAGCTCGGAGTCGACGCCCATGTTGCCGCCGTGGGCCTTCACGATCTCCTGGGCGATCTTGAGGCCCAGGCCGAAGCCCGCGCGGCGCATCTTCTGGGCGTTCTGGGCTTGGAAGAAGCGCTCGAAGATGCGCGGCAGGTCCTCCTTCGAGATGCCGATGCCGGTGTCGCGCACGCTGACGGTGATCATCGCCGGGCCGGGCTGGACCTTGATGAAGACATCGCCGCCCTCGGGCGTGTACTGGATGGCGTTCGTGCACAGGTTCTGGATGACCTGGCCGACGCGCAGCGGGTCGCCCTGCAGCTTGGGCAGCCCATCGGGCAGGGCCATGTGCATCTTGATCTTGCGCTTCTCCGCGGCGACCTGGACCCGCGAGAAGACCTCGTTGGCCACCGCCGCGAGGTCGAGCTCCTCGAGGTTGACGCGCAGCTTCCCCGACTCGATGGCCGCGTAGTCGACCAGGTCGGAGATCAGGCCCTCGAGGGTCTTCGAGGAGGACATGATGTGGGAGACGCACTTGAGGAGCTCCGCGTCCTTGATCTTCCAGCTCAGGAGCTCCGCGTAGCCGCGGATGGCGGTCAGCGGGTTCTTCACGTCGTGCGCGACGGTGGCGAAGAACTTGGATTGGAAGCCCGTCAGCTGCTCGAGCTCCTCCTTGGAGACTGTCAGCTCCTCGAGGAGCTGGCGGTTCTGGACCTTGTAGGCCCGGCGCTCGAGCGCGCGGTGCACCGAGCGGAGCAGCTGTTCCGAGAGGGACTGGGAGGACGAGTCCGAGCCTTCGTTGCTGGGCTTGATGATGCAGTCGTCGACCCCGGCGCCGCTGGCCACCTTGCTGACGGCGGCCAGGATCTCCTTGATGGGGCCGGGGTCCATCATCAGGATGAGGCCGCTGTCGTTGTCGAGCTGGTGCATCTCCTGGGCCAGGTCCACGGCGGTGTGCTGGGCGTGGGCCAGGGCCGTGCCGAGGACGGCCACATGGAAGCGGTCGTTCTGGATGAGCTTGGAGGCCTCGTCGGCGCTGGTGCAGGCCGCCACCTCGTGCCCGTTCTCCATCAGCGCCCGGGTCAGCTGGATGAGGCGGGGCTTCTCGTGCTCGACGATGATGACGCGGCCCAGGCCGCGGGGGTCGGCGCGCTGCTTGCCGAGCAGGAGGTCGATGGCGTGCTCGGCGAGGTCGCGGGGCAGGAAGGCGGGACGGGCCATGCGCAGGGCCCGCTCGGCCGCGTGGCTGGCGCTGGCGCTGGAGACGAGGAAGAAGCGGACTTCGGGGATCTCCTGGGCCACCCGCTGCTGCAGCGGCTGGGCGTCGAAGGCGTCCCCGCTCCAGCGCAGGATGGCGGTCCGGCTGGGGGCGGGGGCCGCGGCCTTCTTGGCTTTGCCGAGGCCGAAGAGGCCGCCGCCCTCCTCCGCCCCGGGATGCGCCCCGGCCCCGCCGCGCAGCTGCTCGATGAGCCCGACGTGCGGGTTCTCCCAGGGGAACGGGCGCAGGCCCGTCGAGAAGAGGCGGATCTGCAGCATGTTGGTGACGAACAGCGTGGGGTCGGTGAGGAAGACCATGGGCATGTCGTGGATGTCCTGCAGCGCCTCGAGGAAGGGGGTGGGCAGCGGCCAGCGCAGGCGCGTGACGGTCTCCAGCGGGGCCCGCGGGTCCGGGACCTGCGGGGGGTCGAGGGTGATGAGGCGCGGCGAGCCCGGCTCGCAGTGGAAGGCGATGAGGTGGTACTTGTCCTGCGGCGTCAGGGTCGCCGAATCGCCGACCACCCCGAGGAGCTGGGAGTTCTCGTCGAACCAGCGCGCTCGCGCCTCCGTCGGCGTGGCGATGCACTCGGCCAGCACCTTGTGGCGCTCGCAGGCCCCGGAGAAGATGCTCGCGGCGCCCTTGTCGGTGGTGACGAGGATGATGCGCTGCTTCACGGCGCCGCCGGCGCGAGCTTGGCCGTGAAGTGGGCCAGGTGCTCGGACGCCTCGATGAGGTCGAGGCCCCGGATGTCCGGGGCGCGGCGGGCCAGCTCGCCGAAGACCTCTATCACGTAGTCGATGTGGCTCTGGGTGTAGACGCGGCGGGGGATGGCCATGCGCACGAGCTCGGCCTTCGCGGGGACGAAGGAGCCGTCCTTGTTCTTGCGGCCGAACATCAGAGAGCCGATCTCGACGGTGCGGATGCCGCCGAGGCGGTAGATCTCGCAGGCCAGGGCCTGGGCCGGATAGAGGCGGGGCGGGATGTGGGGCAGCAGGGCCTTGGCGTCGACGTAGACTCCGTGGCCGCCGGTGGGCTCGACGATGGGGACGCCGGCCTTGCGCAGGCCCTCGCCCAGGTATTCGATGGAGCGGATGCGGTAGGAGAGGTACTCCTCGGAGAGGACCTCGCCCAAGCCGATGGCGACGGCCTCGAGGTCGCGCCCGGAGAGTCCGCCGTAGGTGGGGAATCCTTCCCCGACGATGAGGACCTCGCGGGCCTTCTTGGCCAGCGCGGCGTCGGACAGGGCGAGGAAGCCGCCCATGTTGACCAGCGCGTCCTTCTTCGAGCTCATCCAGGCGCCCTGGCAGTAGGAGAACATCTCCCGGGCGATGTCGCGCACGGGCACGCCCGCGAAGCCGGGCTCACGCTGCTTGATGAGCCAGGCGTTCTCGGCGAAACGCGCGCAGTCGAGGAAGAGCGGGACCTTGTAGTCGCGGCAGATGCGGCCCGTCTCGCGCAGGTTCGCCATGGACACCGGCTGCCCGCCCACGGAGTTGTTGGTGACGGTCATGATGACCAGCGGGACGCGGTCCCCCAGCTCGCGCAGGCAGCCCTCGAGGGCGAGTGTGTCGATGTTCCCCTTGAAGGGATAGGGCACGGAGATCTTGGCCGCCTCCGGGACGGTCAGGTCGCGCGCCTGGGCGCCCGAGACCTCCACGTTGGCCCGGGTCGTGTCGAAGTGGGTGTTGGCGATGATGACCCGGCCCTTCCCGCCCAGCAGCTCGAAGAGGATGCGCTCGGCCGCCCGGCCCTGATGGACCGGGATGACCTCGCGCAGGCCCGTGAGCTCCCGCACGGCGGCCTCGAAGCGGTAGAAGCTCGACGCCCCGGCGTAGGACTCGTCGCCGCGCATCATGCCGGCCCACTGCTCGGCCGACATGGCCGAGGTACCGGAGTCGGTCAGCAGGTCGATGAGGACCTTGGCCGCCGGGATGTTGAAGAGGTTGTAGCCGCCCTCAGCCAGCAGCCGGGCGCGCTCGGACTCAGTCGTGAAGCCCAGGGGCTCGACGGACTTTATCTTGAACGGCTCGATGATGGTCTTGAAGGCGGCCATGGGGTGGATTGGGCCATAGCGTAGCGGCCCTTGGTGAGGCTGTCAATATCAAGGAACTCCATGTTCCCGGACTTTTAACGGGCGATTCCCCCCGCGGCTTGTGCGGCCCCCCGGGGGCCGCCCAGCCTCGGCGGGCAAGCCCGCCGAGGGGGACGTCAACGGCGGGGGTTTCACGCCGCTACCCCCGCCGGGCAAGGACTCGGGAAGTCCATCGCGATCAGCCGCATGAACCTC
>JACRDU010000001.1 GCA_016218495.1 Elusimicrobiota bacterium | reverse complement strand
TGGTTCTCATACCGCCGGACCCAATGCTCGACGGAGCGCGGGCTCCTCCCCCAGACCGCGGCCGTCTCGTAGCAGCTCAGCCCCCGGCACACCGACAGGATGCCGTGCAAGCGATGGTCGTAACGCGACTCCCGAGACCGGAGGATCTCCCTCCAGATCACCTGCTCGTTCTGCCTTGCGTCCGCTATGCTCAGCCTGCGCATTCTCTATGCTCCTCTCGGCGTGCGATTCCTGCGGCTGCGCGGAGTATAGCAGAGGCTTTTCGTATGCGCAAGTCTTTTTGTCGTTTTTCCCCCAAAAAAAGAGGCGGCGCCCGCTTCGGGCGCCGCCTCCGTCGGAGAACGGCCTCAGGCCTTCGCCGTACCGGCCATCCTCCGGCGCCAATATTCCTGGCCTTCGGGCGGCAGCGTGTAGACCGGGTCATAGTATTCGTAGCGCCGGTTGAGCGCCTCGGGGTCCCCCGCCTCGATGCTGGTCCGGTAGTTCTTGGTCCAATAGGAGACGCCCTTGACCGTGTCGTACTCGGCGAACTGATGGATCCAGCGCTTGCCGACGAACGGCACGTCGCAGGTCACCCGCGGCGTCGCGAAGCCGGGCATGTAGCCCATGATGTCGTGCTGCAGCTGCTTGGCCTCGCGCACGGAGAGGCGCCAATGCTCGGAGTTGGGGATGATGTCGCACATGTAGAAGTAGTACGGCATGATCTTCCCGTGGTCGAGCAGGGTGAAGCAGAGCTCGAGCAGGTCCTTCGGGGTCGAATTGACCCCGCGCAGCATCACGCCCTGGTTGCGCACGTCCCGGAAGCCCATCTCGAGCAGCCCCAAGACGGCGCGGCGCACCAGCGGCGTCACCTGGCGCGCGTGGTTGACATGGGTGTGGACGGCGACGTCCACGCCGCGCTCCCAGGCCTTCTTTGCGATGCGCGAGAGCCCGGCGCGCACCTCGTCTTGGAGGAAGTGCTGGGGGATGCCCATCAGCCCCTTGGTGGCCAGACGGATGTCGCGGATGTTCTCGATGTCGAGCAGCCGGCTGACGAACCACTCCAGCTTCGCGATGGGGAGGTTCGCCACGTCGCCCCCGGAGACGACCACGTCCCTGATGGTCTTGTTCGAGCGCAGGTACCCGAGCATGGCCTCCCAGCGCTTCTCCGGCTGGGCCCCGAAGGCGTGCTTGGTGACCTGCGCCGTGTTGTTGCCGACCAGGTCCATCCGGGTGCAGTGCCCGCAATACTGGGGGCAGGTGGCCAGCATCTCGGCCAGGACCTTCGTGGGATAGCGGTGCGTCAGGCCTTCGACGGCCCACATGTCCGACTCGTGCAGGCTGTCCCGGGAAGCCAGCGGATGGTTCGGCCACTCCTGGTGCCGCTCGGAGAAGAACGGGAGCATGTAGCGCCGGACGGGGTCGCCGCGCAGGTCGGTCTCGTCCATCGTATTGATCATCTGCGGCGGGATCAGGATGGACATCGTGGCGCGCTCGGCCTGGTCCCGCTCGATCTCCTTGACCACGTCCTCGCTCAGGCGGGGCCCCAGGACCTTGGCGAGGTCTTTGAGGTTCTTGACGGAATTCTGGCGCTGCCACAGGGCGGATTCCCACTGCTCCGTCGTCACGTCCTTCCAGCCGGCGAAGCGCCGCCAGTCGGGCTCGACGAACGGGCGTTCCAAGGGGTATTTGAAAGGCTGCTCGGCCGGGCGGGCCTTGAGCTCCGTCTGCTTGACCACTTTTGCCATGGCGTCTCCTATCCTTTGAGGAAGAGCTTCTTGGGGTCGAGGACCTCGCGCAGGAGCTTAAGCTCCCCCGCGGTCGGCTCCTCGACGGAACCCAGCGACGCGCGCGCCTTGAGGGGCCAGCCCACCTCGGCCTGGCAGGACTCCAGGGTCTGGCCGGGATACAGGGCGGACACCTCGAGCTCCCCCTCGGCGGAGGGCTCCATGATGCAGCGGTCGGTGACCACCTTGATGGGCCCCGCCCCGGGCATCCCGAGCTCGCGGCGGTGCGTGCCGTGGTAGCGCATGCCGGGGCTGGTGATGAAATCCACCTCGGCCGGGAAGGCCCTCTTGCCCAGCTTCATGATGACCAGGGTGCGCTTCGCGTGGACGGCGATCTCGGAGGCGCCGCCCGAACCGGGCAGGCGGACCTTCGGCTTGCCGTAAGGGCCCACGACGGTGGTGTTGATGTTGCCCCAGCGGTCGAGCTGAGCCCCGCCGAGGAACCCGACCTGGATGCGCCCGTTCTGGAGGAAGTACTGGAAGATGTCCGTCATCGGGGCGACCATCAGCGAACCAGTCACCAAGGCCGGGTCGCCGATGGAGACCGGGAGGCGCTCGGGGACGGCCCCGACCGCTCCCGACTCATATATGAGCACGAGGTTCGGGGCGTGGGTCGCCCTGGCCAGGTTGCAGGCCAGGTTGGGCAGCCCGATGCCGACGAACACCACCTCGCCGTCCTTGAGCTCGCGGGCCGCGACGGCCGCCATTATCTCGGACGGGGTGCAGGCCGCCTTCGCCTCAGGCCGGGCATCCTCAGAGCCCCCCTGAAGCCCGGCACAGCGGGGCTCCGCCCCACTAGTAGCCATAGCTCACCCCCCCGCAGACCATCGGCTTCGCCTTAAGCCTTTCGGCCAGGCCCTTGTTCTTGGCCATGTAGGCGGCGCGGTCCGGGAGGCCGTAGACGAACTCGTCGAGGTAAGTCTTGAACGCCGCCTCGTCCCGGGAAATCGCCTCCCACGCCAGATAGAAGTCGTTGTCGCGGTCGTAGTAGCCCTGGGCGAAGGAGGGATGCGCCCCGAACGGCTCCACCACGACGGCGCTGAC
The DNA here is from genome assembly GCA_016218495.1 of Elusimicrobiota bacterium. Classification (GTDB taxonomy): domain Bacteria; phylum Elusimicrobiota; class Elusimicrobia; order UBA1565; family UBA1565; genus SCTT01. The sequence continues at coordinate 20,067 of JACRDU010000001.1, read as the reverse complement.
GATGGGCGCCGGGATGACGGTACGGTTGGGGTCGGCCCGGATGACCTTCTCGTCGACGAGCTCCTCGACGACCACGATGACGTGCTTGGAGGCGAAAGCGGCCTCCTTCTGCACCCCGAGGAGGCCCCAGATCTGGGTGTTCCCCTGGGCGTCCGCGCGCTGGGCGTGGACGATGGTGACGTCGGGCCTGAGCGCGGAGACCGTTGCCAGGACCTCCCCCGTGTAGGGACAGGTGACGCTCTTGATGTTGGGGTTGACCCTGGGCAGGTCCGTCCCCATGTAATTGCGCAGGACCCCGAAGGGCAGCCCCGACGCCCCCGCCTGGAACCTCGCCACCATCCCGAAGTGGGAGTACTCCTCGGTCTCGAGGGCCCCGGCGGCGCCTTCCACCGCCCGCCGGAAGGCGTGCAGGGAACCCACCCCGGGGTTTCCGGCCCAGGAATAGACCAGCTTCTTGGCGCATCCGGCGGCGATGAGCTGGTCGTAGACCAGGTCGGGCGTCAGGCGGCAGAGGGTCAGGCCCCTGCGCTTCTGGCGGATGATCTCATGCGCCGCCGCGAAGCAGATGAGGTGGGTGAATCCCTCGATGACGACCGTGGACCCGTCCTTGACGAAGGAGGCCACGGCCTCCTTCATCGTGACGACCTTGCCCTTCATCCCGTCAGCCCCGTCAGGGTCTCGTCGAGGATGGACAACCCCTTGTCGACGTCGTATTCGTCGACGACCAGGGGAGGCGCCAGGCGGATGACGGACTCCCCGCAGGGCAAGAGGAGCAGCCCTTTGCGGAAGGCCTGCTGCACGAGGTCGTGCACCAGGGTCTTCGCGGGCTCCTTCGTGGCGCGGTCCCGGACGAAGTCGACCCCGATGAACAGACCCACGCCCCGCACATCGCCGATGACGGAGTGGCGCTCCTTGAGCTTGGCCAGGCCCGCCAGCATGCGCTCGCCCATGACCCTGGCGTTCTTCATCAGGTCGCGCTCCACGACTTCCAGCGTGGCCAGCGCGGCCGCGCAGGCCACGGGGTTTCCGCCATAGGTCGAGCCGTGGGAGCCGGACTCCCATTTCATGACGTCTTCACGGGCGATGATGGCCCCGATGGGCATCCCCGATCCCAGGCCCTTGGCCGTCACGAGCACGTCGGGATGCACGCCGAAGTAGTCCGCCGCCCACATATGCCCCGTGCGCCCCACCCCGGTCTGGATCTCGTCGAAGACGAGCAGGATGCCGTGCTGGTCGCAGAGGTCCCTCAGGCTCTGGAGGAACTCGGTGGGCGGGATGACGTAGCCGCCCTCCCCGAGCATCGGCTCGATGAAGATCGCGGCCACATCGTCGGGGGCCACATGGCGCTTGAACAGCTCGTGGATGTGTCCCAGCGCCCACTCGGTCAGGGGCACGCCGCCGGTGTTCGAGCGGTAGGCGTCCGGATAGGGCACATGGTGGACGCCGGGCAGGAAGGGACCGAAATGCGCCCGCTGCTTGGCCTTCGAGGAGCCCAGGCTCATCGCGCCGTAGCTCCGGCCGTGGAAAGCGCCGCGGAAGGCGATGAGGTCGGTCCGGCGGGTCGAGGAGCGGACCAGCTTGATGGCCCCCTCCACGGCCTCCGTGCCGGAGTTGGTGAGGAAGACCCTCTTCTTGCCCTTGCCGGGGCCCAGCATCGCGAGCCGCTCCAAGAGGCGCGACATCGCGTCGCAGTAGAAGTCCGTCCCGCAGATGTGGAAGAAGCGCCCCGCCTGCTCCTGCACGGCCTTGACCACCTCGGGATGGGCATAGCCCGTCGATGCGACGGCGATGCCCGCCATGAAGTCGATATAGCGGTTCCCGTCGACGTCCTCCACCATCGCGCCGCGGCCGTGGGACACCGCCAGCGGATACTCCTTGATGTAGGAGGTCGACGCATGGGCCTTGTCGAGCTTGACGATCTCCCGGCCCTTGGGGCCCGGCGGCGGGACTATGATGCGGGGGTAGTCCCGTTCGAGGACGGACAGGGGCTCGGGCTTGGATTTTGTCTTCGGCATGGCTCACCCCTCCTTGATGACGCAGCGGCTCTGCTCGCGCATGAACTGGGAGACGTAGTACGGGCCGCAGCCGCCCTTTCCCGTCGAGCCGGAGCCCTTCCAGCCGCAGAACGCCTGCGCGCCCGGCCAGGCGCCGGTCGTGGCGCCCGAACGCTTGTTGACGTAGGTCACGCCGGACTCGATGACGTCCCAGAACTTCTCGATCTCGTCCTGTTTCTTCGAGTACATCCCCGCCGTGAGCCCGTATTCGGCCTTGTTGGACTCCTCGAGCGCCTGGTCGAGCGAGTCGACGACGCCCACGGTCAAGAGCGGCAGGAAGAACTCCTCCATGAAGAAGTCCGAGGAGAGCGGCGCCTTGACGATGGTCGGGGCGACGAACCAGCCCTTGTCGAAGAGGCCGCCCTTGAGGCGTTCGCCGCCGGTCAGGACCTCGACCTTGCCCTTGCCCTGCGCCATGACCTGCTCGAACTTCTTCGCGGCGCGCTCGTTGACGACGGGGCCGAGGTAGACGTCCCGTTCGGTGGGGTCGCCGATCTTGATGGCCTTGGTCCGGGCCACGAGCTTCTCGATGAAGGCGGCGGCGACGGCCTTATGGACGTAGACCCTGGAGCAGGCTGAGCACTTCTGCCCCTGAAGGCCGAAGGCCGATTTCATCACGCCTTCGGCCGCCATATCGAGGTCGGCCGAGTCCATCACGATGGCCGGGTTCTTGCCGCCCAGCTCGAGCAGGCAGGGCTTGACCCATTTCGCCGAGAACTGGGCGTACATGTGCAGGCCGACCTCCTTCGAGCCGGTGAAGACGATCCCGTCGGTCAGAGGATGCTGCCACAGCGGGTCCCCCATGACCGAGCCCTTGCCGGTGACGAAGTTGAACACGCCGGCGGGGATGCCCGCATCGCGGTACACCTCATAGAGCTTGAGCCCGGTGAGCGGGGTGTCCTGGGCCGGCTTGTAGACCACGGTGTTGCCGGCGACCAGGGCCGCCGAGGACATCCCGGTCGAAAGGGCCAGCGGGAAGTTAAACGGGGCGATGCAGACGAACACGCCGAAGGGGCGCAGGACGTCGGTGTTCGTCTCGATGGGGGTGATTTTGTTCATCGACTGGACGAAGCCGTTCGCCTTCTCGGTCTGGTCGCAGTAGTAGTCGATGAGGTCGGCCGATTCCTCCGCGTCCCCCAGCGCCTCCATGCGGCTCTTGCCCACCTCGAGGCTCATGACCGCCGCGAGCTCGAACTTGCGCTTGCGCATCAGGTTCGCGGCCTTGCGCAGGATGGCGACGCGCTCGGCCCACGGCGTGCGGCGCCAGGGGCCCTTCTGGGCCGCGGCGGACCTGAGGGCCTGGTCGACCACGGCGGCGTTCCCCGCCGTGAACTTCCCAAGGAGCATGGAGGAGTCGATGGGGGAGGAGTCGGGGAGGAGGGGTTCGGCGGTCTTCACCGGCTTGTGGTCGATGTAGATCGGGTATTCCCGGCCGGCCTCCGCGCGGACCTTGACGAGGGCCTCGTCGAAGAACTTGTGCGCCGCCTCCATGTCCGCCGACTGCGAGGTGTAGGTGATGCGGATCTGCTCCGGAGCGATTGTGGTCATGTCTTCCTCCCGGCATGGACGGCCTTGGTCACGGCGTTGAGCGCGTCGGTCAGCCTCACGGCGAGCTCATCGAGTTCGGTCTCCGTCACGATGAACGGGGGAGCGAGCATCACGAGGTCGCCCGCCTCTCCGTCCGCGTTCCCGTAGTTCGGCCAGACGACCAAGCCGCGCTCGAGCGCGGCGTCGGCCAGGGCCTCGGAGAAGCGCAGGCTGCGCGGCAGCGGCTTCTTGGTCTTCTTGTCGGCGACGAATTCGATGCCGGCCAGGAGGCCCCGCCCCCGGACGTCTCCGACGAGCGGGTGGTCCAGGAGCCCGGAGAGCCGCGCGTGGAGGGCGGGGCCGAGGCGGGCGCAGCGCTCGACGAGGCGCTGCTCGCGCATGATGCGCAGCGCCGCAGCGCCCGCGGCGCATGTCACGGGGTGGTGGGAGAAGGTCTGGTTGTGGGCCAGCGAACCCGTCCCGCGGGCCAGGACGTCGACCAGGCGCCGCGGGGCCAGCATGGCCGAGAGCGGGGCGTAGCCGCCCGAGATGCCCTTGCCCAGGGTGAGGATGTCCGGAAGCACCCCGTAGGGCTCCAGCGCGGACCAGGTCCCGGTCCTCCCGGCCCCGCAGAGGACCTCGTCGGCGATCAGGAGGACCTGGTAGCGGTCGCAGAGGGCGCGGATGCGCTTCCAATAACGCTCGGGAGGGACCGACGCGCCCGTCGACGAGCCCCCCACCGGCTCCGCGATGAAGGCCGCGACGGTGTCGGGGCCGGCTGCGAGCACGGCACGCTCGAAGGCCTCCCCGGTCAAGGCCGGGTCGGAGTCGCCGTCCGCCCGGTAGGGATACGGGGCCGGTACCCGGGGGAAGTCGACCAGCCAGTCGCTGAAGAGCTTCTTGTAGGAAGCCCGGGCCCCGGCGGAGAGCGCGAGCAGGGTGTTGCCGTGATAGCTGGGGTCGAGGGAGAGGACCTTGGTCTTCTCGGGGCGTCCCGCCTCCGCCCAATACTGCCTGGCGAACTTGATGGCGGCTTCGACGGCGTCCCCCCCGTTGGCCAGCAGATAGGCCTTGTCCAGCCCCGGAGACAGGGCCGTCAGGGCTTGCGCGACCTCTTCGGCCGCGTCGTGGGTGAACTGGGTGCCATTGACATAGCCGAAGCGCCGGGCCTGGGCGGCCATCGCCTCGGCGACGGCGGTCGACCCGTGGCCGAGGCTGGCCACATAGGCGCCGCCGCTGCCGTCCAGGTAGGCCTTGCCGTCGGCATCGTAGAGCCAAACGCCCTCGCCCCGGACGATCTTCGGGTAGGCCCGCTTCAACCGCCGATAGTGGACGGGGCTGTCGGGATAGCGGAAAGGCCCCAGGAACGGCATGGCGGGATTTTAGGTTTTTCCGGACGGATTGAACACCCCCAGGGGGCCTATAAAGAGGAAGGGGGGCGCTAAAGGGAGATGCTGACGCGCTCGCGCGCGGCGGAGCAGAGCAGGCCGGAACCCGCCTTCCGGATCCTCTCGCGGCAGTAGTCGAGGAACTCGTCCATCATCTCGTCGGTATGGGTGGGGTCGTGATGGAAGAGCACGAGGTGCTTGGCCTTCGCGGAAAGGGACCGGGCCACCGCGTCGTCGAATGTGCTGTGCCCCCAGCCCTTCTTGTATTTGTACTCGTCCTCGGTGTACTGGGCTTCCATGATGAGGATGTCGCTGTCGCGGGAAAAATCAACGACGTCCTCGTCCTGGCGCTTGTTGATCGCGGACTCCCCGTTGAGCCGGGAGAAGCTCTCATGGTCGCTCACATAGGCGACCGTCTTGCCGAAGGCTGAGATCTTGAAGCCGATGGCCACCCCGGGATGGTTCAGGTAGTGGTAGGTCACGGTCGCCGGCCCGATCTGGACGGCCCCCTCGAGCTCGACGAAATGGATGTCGGCCGCCAGGTTGTTGAGCGGCACCGGGAAGTAGTCCGCCGCCATCTGCCCGCGGAAGACCCGCTCCAGGCTCTTCGAGCTGCCCCGGACCGAATACACGTTGAACTTGTTGCGCTTGATGTAGAGCGGGGTGAAGAACGGGAAGCCCTGGATGTGGTCCCAGTGGGTGTGGCCGATGAGGATGTGCCCCTCGATGGGCTTGTCGCCGTATTCCTTCATCAGGGCCAGGCCGAGCTCGCGGATGCCGGTCCCGCAGTCGATGATGAACAGCAGGTCGCCGACGCGGATCTCGACGCAGGCGGTGTTGCCGCCGTAGCGGACCGTGTTCGGGCCCGGGGCCGGAGAGGAGCCCCGCGTGCCCCAGAAGCGGACGGTGACCGCGGTCTTCTTGGGGTCCGCGTGGGCGGGGATGCACGCGCCTCCCCCCGTGCGTACGGTCATGGTGTCCTTCTCGTCGGACTCGCCCTTCGCCTTGCCGCTGGGAGCGGGGCGCCCGATGAGGTCGGCGACCTGGGCCTGCAGGCCGGCGATGGTATAGGGCTTGACCATGAAGGCGTCTGCGCCGGCTTTCTTCGCCTCGCAGATGTCCGCCTCGAACGACTTGGAGGAGGTGACCAGGATCCGCAGGTCGGCGCTGCCCTTGTCCCGCAGCCGCTGGCAGACTTCGAACCCGTGCAGGCCCGGCATCATCAGGTCGCAGATGACCAGGTCGGGCTCGAAGGAGGCCGCCTTCTTCAGGCCGGCGCGGCCGTCCTCGGCCTTCTCGACGACGTAGCCCTGCCCGGAAAGGGCTTCGCAGGCGAACTCCCGCAGGAGCTCGTCGTCGTCTATGACCAGGACTTTCGCTGAAGGCATGCCGAGAGCACTAGGGTAACAGGGTCGAAGGTCCCCGTCAATAGCGGAGGCATCAGGAACCAAGCGCGGCCAAGGTGTCCTTGAGGTGCTCCGCCTGGGCCTTGGACTGGTCGCGCTGAGCGCGCACCTTCTCGACCTCGGCCTCCGGGGCCCGTTCGATGAACGAGCGGTTCCCGAGCATGGCCTCGGACTTCGCGAGCTCCTTGACCAGCTTCTCGAGGTCCTTCGCGAGCCGGACCTTCTCCTTGGCGAAGTCGATGAGCCCCTCGAGCGGGATGAAGATGGTCAGGTCCCCCGCGACGGCCGTAGCGCAGGACGGGGGGCGGGCTTGCGCGTGTTCGAGCGATTCCAGCCGGGCGAGGTGCAGGACCATGTCGGAGTTCGCCGTCAGCCGCTTCGCCGTAGTCCCATCGCCTTTGTAGAACGCCTTCAGCTTGGAAGCCGGGGGCACGTTGAGCTGCGAGCGCGTCGCCCGGACGGAGCCTACCGCCGACATGATGAACTCCATCTCGGCGACGGCATCCGCGTCGGCCCACCCCTCGGGCCGAGGCGCTCCTGCCTGGAACGCGTGCTCCGCCGTCTCGCCGGCATAGGCCTTCAGCGCCTGGTAGAGCTCCTCGGTGATGAACGGCATGAACGGGTGCAGCAGCTTGAGCGTCCCGGTCAGGACCTGGACGAGCACGGTCTTCGCCGCCGTCGCCCGGGCCGGGTCGGCCAAGGACGCCTTCGACAGCTCGACGTACCAGTCGCAGAACTCGTCCCACAGGAATCCGTAGAGCGCATCCGCGGCCGCCGCCAGGTTGTACTCCGCCACGCGCGCCGCGGCCTCCGCGCCCACGGCCTCGAAGCGCGCCAGGATCCAGCGGTCCGCCATGGACAAGGCGGAGCGGTCGAGCGCGCAGAGAGGATACCCCCCCGCCGGCGCCGGCTCGTTCTTGAGCGCGTAGTCGAGCACATAGCGCGTCGAGTTCCACAGCTTGTTGGCGAAGTTCCGAGGGCCGGTGATGGAGTCCTCGGCGAACGGGATGTCGCGGCCCGGATGGGCCTGGGAGACCAGGGCGAACCGGAACGCATCGGTGCCGTGCTTGTTCATCATCAGCAGGGGGTCCACCACGTTGCCGAGGGACTTCGACATCTTCTTGCCGGCCTTGTCGCGGACGATGCCGTGGATGAGGGCGTCGGCGAAGGGGACCCTCCCTTCGAAGTGGAGCCCCATCATCTGCATGCGGGCCACCCAGAGGTAGAGGATTTCGTAGCCCGTGACCAGGACGTCGGTGGGGTAGTAGAACGAGAAGTCCTTGTTCCCCTCCTTGCTCGGCCAGCCGAAGACCGAGAGCGGCCAGAGCGCCGAGGAGAACCAGGTGTCCAGGACGTCGGGGTCCTGCAGGAACTCGCGCCCCCAGCAGCCCGCGCAGGAAGCCGGCTTCTCGGCGGAGATGACGGCCTTGAGGCCTTTGAGGGTCAGGAAGGGCTTGTCGCCGACGTCGTTGCACTTCAGGCAATACCAGGCGGGGATGCGGTGCCCCCACCAGATCTGCCGCGAGAGGCACCAGTCCTGGATGTTGGCCAGCCAGTTCCGGTAGGACTTCTCCCAGGAGGCCGGGTGGATGTGGAAGCGCCCGTCGTCGACGGCGGCCTTCGCCTTGTCCGCCAGCGGGCCCATCTTCATGAACCACTGCTCGCTGACGAGGGGTTCGATGGACTGCTGGCAGCGGTAGCAGACCCCGACCGCGTTCTTGTAGTCCTCGGTCTTGACCAGCAGGGGGGCGCCGTCCTCGTCGAGGGCTTCGCCCAGGGCCGCGACCACGGCGTCCCGCGCGGCCTCGCGGGACAGCCCCGCGAATCGCCCCGCCTCCGGGCCCATCTTCCCGTCGAACCCGATGACCTGCAGCGAGCCGATCTCCGGATGCCGGGAACGGATCTCGAAGTCGTTGACGTCGTGGGCCGGCGTGACCTTGACCGCGCCCGTGCCGAAGGCGGAATCGACGTGCTCGTCGGCGACGACCGGGATGACGCGGTCGGCGAGCGGGAGGCGCAGGGGCTTGCCGACGAGGGTCGCATAGCGCCCGTCCGAAGGGTTGACGGCCACGGCCGTGTCGCCGAGCATCGTCTCGGGGCGGGTCGTCGCGACCACCACCCCCGGCCCGCCGTCTTCGGCAGGGTAGCGGATGTGCCAGAGCTTGCCCTTGCGGTCCTCGTGCTCCACCTCGATGTCGGAGAGGGCGGTGCCGCAGCGCACGCACCAGTTGACCATCCGCGCTCCGCGGTAGATGAGCCCGGCGTCGTAGAACTCCTTGAAGGCGTGCTGGACGGCCTTGGCGCGGGCCTCGTCCATCGTGAAGGCCTCGCGGCCGAAGTCCAGCGCGCAGCCGAGCCGGGTCAGCTGCCCCAGGATGGTCTTCTTGCAGTCGCGCGTCCACGCCTGCATGCGCTCGAGGAACCTCTCGCGTCCGAGGTCGTGGCGGGAGAGCTTCTCGGCCTTGAGCTGCTTCTCCATCACGTTCTGGGTGGCGATGCCGCCATGGTCGGTGCCCGGGACCCAGCACGCCTCCCGGCCGTGGAGGCGGTGCCAGCGGACGAGGACGTCCTGGAGGGTGTTGTTGAGGGCGTGGCCGATGTGGAGGGCGCCCGTCACGTTCGGCGGAGGGATGACGACGGTATACGCCCGCCGGCCGTCGCGTGACGGCTCCGAATGGAACAGGCCCGCCTTGGACCAGGCCTCCACCCATTTCTTTTCGACGGCGTCGGGCGCATAGGTCTTCTCGAGCATGGGCTGATTATAGGAAATAGCCCCGGCGGGGGACTATCGGGCGACGGAGACGCGGGGCACGCCGTCGGAGGCGGAGGAGAGGTAGGACAGCACGCCCTGCGCGATGGCTTTCGCCACCCGGTCTTGGAAGGCCGGGTCCTGCATCTGCTTGGCTTCCGCCGGGTCCACGAGGTTCCCGACCTCCACCAGGATGCTCGGCATCTTGTCGGACTTGAGGACGGCGAAGCCGCCGCGGTCCGCGTACGCGGCCGTCTTGACCTTCTGGCGCCTCAAGGCGCCCTGGACGTGCTCGGCCAGGAGCCGCGAGGCGGCGACGACCTCCTTGGGAGGGGCCGGGCGCATGCGCTCGCCGGGGTCGCGCGGCGGGCCTTTCGGTATCTCCCGGTTCGGTCCGTAGACCCAGACGATGACGCCTCGCGGCTTGCGCCCGTAGACCTTGTCGGCATGGATCGAGATGAAGACCCGCCCCCCCACCTGCTCGGCCCGGTCGACCCGGTCGGAGAGCGGGACGAAGACGTCCTCCCACCGGGTGAGGTAGGGGAAGAGCGACTTCTGCTTCTTGAGCTCCGCGGCCGTCTTCTCGACGATGCGCAGCGCAAGGGCGTTCTCCTCGACGCCGCGCACCACGGCCCCCCTGTCGCGGCCGCCGTGGCCGGCGTCCAGGGCGACGATGCGCGGTCCCTCCGCGCGGGCCAAGGCGGCCGCGAGGAGGATGACGAGGGCGAGCGCCGTCGACGGAGCCATACCCATATTACTAACAGGCAGGTCGGAAACTTTCAACCGCGCCTCACGGCCCCGTCAGCAGGCGTATCTTGGCGCGCGCCATCACGACGCGGCCCCGCTCGACGCGGAAGCCGACCAGCTCGCCGGGCTTCGCGATCCCCAGCGCCGCGCGCACCCGCTTGGGCAAGGTCACCTGGAACTTGGCACCGACCGGACAGGCGAAGGTCTCCATGCGTCCCTCCTGTAAGCTTTTCCTACAGGTAGGATATCCATACCTTGTCACGGTGTCAAGCCGCGAAAAAAGACCATGAAAGGACGGACGGCCGGCGCCGCGCCGGACGGAACGCGAATGGACCCGAAAAAAAGACCATGGGAGGCGCGCCCCCTTGCGCGCCCGGCGGAGGAGTGGCATCATTCCGGCATGCCAGACGCCGAATCGGCCGAAGACCGCTTCAACCGCGCCTTCTTCGGCTTCCTGGACCGCGTCTTCCTGGTCGTCTCCTTCGGGGAGGCGGCGGGGCTGGGGGTGGAGTTCGTCGCGGAAGGCCTGGGACGCAAGTACGCCTCCCTGGCCCAGGCCCTGGTGAAGGGGCGCGACTTCGCCGCGATGGCGGCCCGCCCCGGGGACCTGTCGGCCGGGGCCCTTCCCAAGGACTGGACCGAGAGCCTGACGCGCCGGGCCGTAGCGGGGGCCCGTCCGACCTTGGAAGCCGCCTGCTTCGTCTACGCCCACACGGTGCTGGAGGCCGCAGCCCTGGAGTTCTCCGCCTGCCTGGGCCGCCAGCGTCCCCGCACCGGCAGCGCCGCCAACGCCGTCGCCGAGACGGCCAGGCTCTGCGGCCTCGACGGGCTGGACCTTCGCGCCCTCTCGGGGTTCGACGCCCTGCGCGACGCCGCGGTGCGCGACGGCGCCCCGGTCCCCGGCTGGCAGGCGGCCACCCTCGAGATGCTGGAGACGGCCCTCAGGCTGGCCGCGGGCGTCGCCGCCCGCGGAGGCTTCCGCCTCGACCCGGCCGGCCTCCTTAGAGCAGCTCCGAAGCCAGCGCGGCGATCGGGGAGCGCTCGACCTTCGAGAACCAGACGTGCCCGAAGATCGCCTGCCCCTTGAAGCGGTCCACGAGGTTGGTCAGGCCGTTCGAAGCCGAGTCCAGGTAGTAGTTGTCGATCTGGAACGGGTCCCCGGTCAGCACGATCTTCGAGCCCTTCCCCGCGCGTGAGATGATGGTCTTCATCTCGTGCGGGGTGAGGTTCTGGGCGTCGTCGATCAGGATGTACTGGTTCGGCAGGGTCCGCCCGCGCAGGAAGGTGACGGCCTCCACCTCGAGGCGGCCGTCGTCGAGCATCATCTGCACGTCGATGTCCGTCTCCTCGCGCCGCGGGCGGTCGAGCAGGAACTCCAGGTTGTCGTAGATGGCCCCCATCCAGGAGTTCAGCTTCTCCTGCTTGGTGCCCGGCAGGAAGCCGATGTCGTGGCCGACGGGGATCACCGGGCGGGCCACGAGCAGGCGCCGGAAGTGCTTCTGGTCCCCGCCCATGGTCTGCTCGAGCCCGGCCGCCAGGGAGATCAGGGTCTTGCCCGAGCCGGCCGACCCCACCAGCGTGACGAGCTGGATGTCCGGCCGCAGCAGCAGCTCCAGCGCGAACTTCTGCTCGGTGTTGAGCGGCTTGATGCCCCAGGCGACCGGGTCCGGGCGCGAGAGCGGCACCAAGGCCTTGGCGGCGGCGTCGTAGCGCGCCAATGCCGAGGCGGAGCTCCCGTCGGAGTCCTTCAGGATGGCGAACTCGTTGGGCAGGAAGTCCTTCGCCGGCAGGCGCTTGTCCTTGTAGAACAGGTCGATGTCGGAGTGCGGGACGTGGAGCTCCTTGAAGCCGTTGTAGAGCTCGGTGACGTTGACCTTCTCCTTCTCGTAGTCCTGGGTGTCGAGCCCGATGGCCTCGGCCTTGATGCGCAGGTTGATGTCCTTGGAGATGAAGACGACGTTCTCCTTCTGCTCCTGGAGGTATTTCGCCACGCCGAGTATCTGGTTGTCCTTGGAGTTGGAGGCGAACGGAGCGGGGAGCCCGTTCTGGTGCACCATCTCGACATGGAGGTTCCCGCCGTGCTCGAGCGGGACCCCGTCGGAGAGGCGGCCGTTCACGCGCAGCTTGTCGAGCGTGCGGGCCACCAGGCGAGCCGCCCGGCCGCGCTCGTCGTTGGAGCGCTTGAAGGTGTCGAGCTCCTCGATGACGGGCAGCGGGATGACGACTTTGGACCCCTCGAAGGCGAACATCGCCTCCGGGTCGTGGATGATGACGTTGGTGTCGAGCACGAATGTCTTCATTCGGTTGTCTCCCAGGGTGGGACGAACTCTCTAAAAACCTCGCTGGCGATGAACAGCCCTTCCCGCGTCAGGCGCAGGCGCGGCAGGCAGCGGGAGCAGCCCCCGTCCTCGACCGACACCAGGCCGCGCTCGACGAGGCGCGCGATCTGCGGGCGGAAGGCTTCCTGCATCGCGGGCGTCAGAGAAGCGCCCTCGAGCAGGCGGAGGCGCAGCATCAAGGACTCGCCGAGCTTCTCCTTCCCGGCCAGCCTCTCGCGCTGCGCGACCGGACGCTCGCCGCGCAGCGCGCGCTCGATGTACGGCCTGAGCTTCTCCTCGTTCTGATAGCGCTCTCCGCCCAGGAAGCCCGACGCTCCGCAGCCGAGGCCAAGGCCGGGCCGGTCGATCCAATAGCCGATGTTGTGGAGCGCCTCCCGGCCGGGCCGGGCGAAGTTCGAGACCTCATAATGGGCCAGGCCGGCGCGGCCGATGCGTTCGATGGCGTCCTCCATCGTCTCCCGCGCGAGGTCGGAGTCCACTTCGACCTCCCGCTTGCCGAACAAGGTCCGGTCTTCGACCTGCAGGGTATAGAGCGAGATGTGGTCCGGTCCGAGGGCCAAGACGGAATCGAGGTCTCCCCGGGCGTCGACGGCCGTCTGGCCCGGCAACCCCTGCATGAGGTCCACGTTGAGCGAGAATCCCCGTGCCCGGGCATCGGCCCAGACGCGCCGGAAATCGGCGAAATCATGCTGCCGGCCGATCGCCTTGAGCAGGCGGTCCGAGGCGGTCTGTAGCCCGAAGCTGAGCCGGCCGACCCCGGCCGCCGCCAACGCGTCCAGGCGCGCGGGGTCCCCGGTCTCGGGGCTGGCCTCGACGGTGGATTCCCGCAGGCCCGCGATGGGCCCGAAGCGCGCCGCCAGGCCCCGCAGCAGCCTGGTCAGCTGGACGGCGGAGAGCTCGGTCGGAGTTCCTCCCCCGATGTAGAGCGTGTCCGGAACGACGCCGGGATAGAGGTCGGCCTCGGCGAGCACGGAATCGACATAGCGGTCGGCCGCGGAGCCCTGGCCCGAGAAGGCGGTGAAGTCGCAGTAGAAGCACTTCACCGAGCAGAACGGGACGTGGACGTACAGGCCCGTTCCCTCGGCCAATGCCGCGGCCGCGGCCGGCTCGACCGACGCGATGGCGCTAATTGCCCTGGACCTTCTTCATGAGGGCGCCGATGATGTCGATCGGCACCGGGAAGATGATGGTCGAGTTCTTTTCGGTGGCGATCTCGGCCAGCGTCTGGAGGTAGCGCAGCTGGAGGCTGGCCGGGCTGTGCCCGAGTATCTCCGAAGCCTTGGCCAGCGAGACCGACGCCTCGAGCTCGCCTTCGGCGTGGATGACCTTGGCGCGGCGTTCGCGCTCTGCCTCGGCCTGCTTGGCCATCGCGCGCTGCATGGATTCCGGCAGGTCCACGTTCTTGACCTCGACCGTGGAGACCTTCACGCCCCAGGGCTCCGTGGCGTGGTCGAGGATCTTCTGCAGCTCGACGTTGATCTTGTCGCGCTGGGAGAGGAGGTCGTCGAGCTCCATCTTCCCGAGCACGCTGCGCAGGGTGGTCTGGGCGAGCTGGCTGGTGGCGTAGTAGAAGTTCTCCACCTGCAGGACCGCCTTCGAAGCGTCGAGGACCCGGTAATAGACGACGGCGTTGACCTTGACCGTCACGTTGTCGTGCGTGATGACGTCCTGGGACGGGACGTCGAGGACGATGGTGCGCAGGCTGATGGTGACGACCTTCTGGATGCCGGGGACGACGATGATGAGGCCGGGGCCCTTGGTCCCGGCGTAGCGGCCGAGGGTGAAGACGACGCCGCGCTCGTACTCCTGGAGGATCTTGATGCTCGAAAGCGCCAGGACGACGATGACGATGATGATCGGTGAGAGTCCGAACATAATCCCTCCTCGGCGCTTTCGGCGACGGCGTCGGCGCGCCTGCGCCATTCTAGCAATGATATAGTCTGTTTCAACATGGAGCACCGCGCGGGGTTCGTGTCCATCCTCGGCCTCCCCAACGCGGGGAAGTCGACCTTGCTCAACGCCCTGCTGGGACGCCGGCTTTCCGGCGTCTCGCCCAAACCCCAGACCACGCGCCACCGCATCCTCGGCATCCTGAACACGGAGGAGACCCAGGCGGTCTTCGTGGACACCCCCGGCTGGCTCGAGAAGGCCTCCGACCTCCTGCAGGAGGCGCTGCGAACCGAATCCAAGCGCGCCGCCCGCGAGGACGCCGACCTGGCCATCCTGGTGGTCGACCCGAAGAAGCCCAAGCCCGACGAGGCCGCCGCGCTGGCCCGCCTGGCGCCGCGCGGCCGCCCGCTCCTTTTGGCGGTGAACAAGTGCGACATAGCCCGCGACCAGGCCGCCGTCGACGAAGCCGCCGCCGCCTGGACGGCCGTCATCTCGCCGTCGGCCGTGTTCAGGGTCAGCGCGCTCAAGGGCGCGGGCGTGGCCGAGCTGCGGGCCGAGGTGCAGAGGCTGCTGCCCCCTTCCCCCCCCTTCTACGACAAAGACCAGCTCTCCGACCGGTGGGAGCGCTTCTTCGCCTCGGAGTTCGTGCGCGAGCAGATCTTCGCCCTGTATTCGGCCGAGATCCCCCACGCCTGCGCCGTCGTCATCGAGGAGTACAAGGAGACCCCGCGGCGCGACCTGGTCTGGGCGACCATCCATGTGGAGCGCGAGTCGCAGAAGGGCATCCTCATCGGCAAGGGCGGCGACTCCCTGCGCAAGCTCACCGAGCGCGCCCAGGCCGCCATCGAGTCCTTCACCGGCCGCAATGCGGTGCTCGAGCTCTGGGTCAAGGTGCGCAAGGACTGGCGCAAGGACCCCCGCGCCCTCAAGGAGTTCGGCTACCTCGATTAGGTCAGCAGGCCGGAGGGCTCGGCGCCGTTGATGACGGCGAGGAAGGCGGCGCCGAAGCGCTCCAGCTTCTTCTCGCCGACCCCCTTCACCCCGCGCATCGCGTCGAGGCTCTTGGGCTTGAGCGCGGCCATCTCGACGAGCGCGCTGTCGTGGAAGACCAGATACGGCGGCGCGCCGAGCTGGTCGGCGATCATCTTGCGCAGGCGCCGCAGGCGCTCGAAGAGGGCCTCGTCGGCGTCGCCCGCGCCGGCCGCGCGGCCCTTGAGCGCCTTCGGACGGCGGCCCGGCTTCTTCGGCGGCATCGGGACGCCCAGACGCACCCCTCCCTCGCCCCGGCACAGGGCCTTGCCGGCCTCGGTGACGCGCAGCAGCGGGTAGACCCCGTCGTCGAACACCTCGAGGTGCCCCTGGACGATGAGCTGGTCGATCCAGGAGCGGATGGCCGGTTCGCCGGCCTCCTTGAGCAGGCCGAAGACCTGCAGCGCGTCGTGGCCGTTGCGCGTCATGCGCTCGTCGGACTTCCCCATCAGCACGTTGACGACGTAGCCCGCGCCGAAGCGTCCGTTCGTGCGCCAGGCGGCGCTGAGCACCTTCTGCGCCGTCACCAGCGCGTCCGCGTCGGAGAGGCTCTTGGTCTCGCCCAGGCAGACGTCGCAGGCCCCGCAGTCCGTCCCCTGGTAGGGCGCTCCGAAGTGCTCGGTCAGCAGGCGGTGGCGGCAGACGGGGGCGACGGCGAAGCGCCCGATTTCGCGCAGCTGGCGCTCCAGCGCCTTCTGGCGCTCGGGCGGCAGGGACCCGTCCTTCTGGGCCAGCCAGCGGTGCGTGGCCAGGTCGGCGGCGGAGAACAGCAGGACGCAGTCGGCCGGCAGCCCGTCGCGGCCGGCCCGCCCCGACTCCTGCTGGTAATGCTCGACGGAGCGCGGGGTGTTGGCGTGGACCACATAGCGCACGTTCGAGCGGTCGATGCCCATCCCGAAGGCTATGGTCGCCACGACGACGTCGATGCGCTCCTTGACGAAGCCTTCCTGGGCGCGCTGGCGCGTCTCGGCGTCGAGGCCGGCATGGTAAGGGGCGGCGGAGACCCCGGCCTTGCGCAGACCCTCGGCGAGCCGCTCCACGTCCTTGCGGGTCTGGGCGTAGACGATGCCCCCCTCCTCGGGATGCCGGCGCACGACCTCGAGCACCTGGGCGGCTTGGTCGCGGCGCGGATGGGCGCGGTAGACGAGGTTCGGCCGGTCGGGATGGCCCACCAGCCGCACCGGGTCGCGCAGCGGAATCTGGGCGGCGATGTCGTCGCGCACGGCCTCGGTGGCCGTGGCGGTCAGCGCCATCCGGACCGCCTTCGGGACCCGCTCGAGCACCTCGGCCAGGCGGCGGTACTCGGGGCGGAACTCATGGCCCCAGTGCGAGACGCAGTGGGCCTCGTCCACGGCGGCGAGGAGCAGGCGGGGCGCCAGGTCCTCGCACAGGTCGCCGACCAGCAGGCGCTCCGGGCTCACATATAGGATCTGGGTCTTGCCCGACGCCAGCCTGCGGTAGGCCTCGCTCTTCTGCGCGGAGAGCAGGTTCGAATGCAGCGCGTCGGCCTCGAGGCCCGCTTCGCGCGCGGCGGCGACCTGGTCGTCCATCAGGGCGATGAGCGGGGAGACGACGAGCACCACCCCCTTTCCGAGCACGGCCGGGAGCTGGTAGCAGAGGCTCTTGCCGCCGCCGGTGGGCAGGACCACCAGGCTGTCTTGCCCTGACGTCACCGCCTCTATGGCTTCACGCTGGAGGGGACGGAACTGGTCGTAGCCCCAGCGCTGCTTCAGTTCGGCGGCGAGGTTCACGCCGGAGATGATAGCATCCCGCGGGTGACGAAGCCCGATCAGGAGCCGCTTCCATCGAGGATGAATTCGAAGACGATCAGTCCGCTCAGCCGATGGAACTTCGAATCCATGCGCCTCACGCAACGCGCGACGGGCGGTATCCGGGCGCAAACGAAAGAACCTTGAATGAACTCGTTGCCGTCCCCCCCATAGAGCACCTGCCTGCAGCGGGAATCCTGTCCCGCGCAGACTAGGCCCCGCCGCCTGGCAGGACTCCCGCCTGCCTGTTATAATCAGAGCGTATGCTCGTCGAATACATCCACGCCGCCCTCGCCAAGGCCCGATTCGAGAAGATCGAGGATTCGGAGCCGGTCTATGGCGAGATTCCCGGCCTGCGCGGCGTCTGGGCTACCGGGAAGAACCGCGAGACCTGCCGCCGCAACCTCGCCGCCGTCCTCGACGGCTGGATCATCGTCCGCCTCCGCAAAGGCCTCGACATCCCCAAAGTCGGCGGCAAGTCCCTCACCCACGCGACTCGCCTGACGGCGAATGTCTAAGCTCGGCCCTGTCACCTGGCGCGAACTGGTCAGACGCCTGAAGGAACTGGGGTTCGAGGGACCGTATCAGGCGGGACCGCATCCCTATCTGGTCAAAGGCGACGTCGTCCTCACCCTCCCCAATCCCCATCGGGCGGAAATTTCCGTCGACCTGCTCTCCCGCATCCTGCGTCAGGCGGGCGTCTCCCGCGACGACTGGACCGCTGCCGCCTGAATCTCCACCCTGGATATCAATCCTCCGATTTGATAGTGTTTGGCTAGTTCTTTTCGATGAAAGCACTGCGATACGAAGGCCCGAACAAGGTCACCTTTTCCGAGGTCCCCGTCCCCGTCGTCTCCGATGGGGAGGTGCTCATCGCCGTCGAGGTCTGCGGCCTCTGCGGCTCCGACATCCTGAAGATCGACTCCGACCTGCGCGGCCGGGACGTCCCGCTCGGCCACGAGCTGGCCGGCCGCATCGAGCTGGTCGGCCCGGGCGTGAAAGGCTTCAAGCGCGGCGACCGCGTCGTCGTCGCCCACCACGTGCCCTGCGGGGAATGCCATTACTGCCGCAAGGCCAGCCCCTCGATGTGCCGCGAGTTCAAGCAGACCAACCTCGACCCCGGCGGCTTCGCCGAATATGTCCGGGTCTCCTCCCGCCACGTCGAGAACGTCATGTTCAAGATCCCCGCGAAGGTGCCGTTCACCCACGCGGCGCTCACCGAGCCGATGGCCTGCTGCCTGCGCAACATCCGCCGGATCGGGGTCTCGGAAGGGGACACCGTCGTCGTGGTCGGCCTCGGCTTCATCGGCCTCATGTCGGCGCTCTTGCTGCGGGCCCGCGGCGTCGCCGTCATCGGCCTCGACCTCGACCCCGCGCGCGTGCGCGCCGCCAACAAGCTCGGCATCGACCAGGCCTACACCGGCCGGGAGAACCGCACCGACGCCGTGATCTCCCAGCTCACCCAGGGACGCGGCGCCGACGTCCTCCTGGTGACGGCGGGGCCGGCCAGCCTGGTCCCGCAGCGCCTGCCGTGGGTACGGGACGGCGGCATCGTCAACTTGTTCGCGGGCTTCGCGAAGCAGCCCCCGGCGCACGTCGACCTCGACCAGCTCTACCACCGCGAAATCACCCTGCTCACCAGCTATTCGCCCGCCCTTGAAGACCTGAAGGAATCCCATCGGATCATCTGCGCCGACGAGATCGACCTCTCGCAGTTCGTCAAGAGCCAGATCGCCCTCGACCGCTTCGACGAAGCGCTCCGACAGGTTCGCGGCCGGGAGATCCTGAAGGCGATGATGCTCCCCCGCAAGAAATCCTCCTGATGGCGGCCGTGCCGACCGCGATGCGGGCGGTGATCTTCCACGGGCCGGGGGACGTTCGGCTCGAAGAGGTCCCCGTCCCCGCTCCCGGCCCCGGCCAGGTGCTGGTCCGCATCGGCGCGGCGCTCACCTGCGGGACGGATTTCAAGGCCTACCGGCGGGGCCACCGGGTCCTGCTCGGCGACCCGCCCTCCCCGTTCGGGCACGAGATGGCGGGCACCGTGGTGGCCTGCGGCCCGGGGAAGGCGCGCTTCGCCCCCGGCGCGCGGGTCGTGGTCGGCAACTCCGCCCCGTGCGCCGGCTGCTACTTCTGCGCGCGCGGCCAGAACTTCCTCTGCGAGCGCCTCAAGCTCCATAACGGCGCCTACGCCGAGTTCAACCTCGTCCCCGCGAACATCGCCGAGCACAACCTCCACGCCCTGCCGGACGGGCTTCCGTTCGAGACCGCCGCCCTTTCCGAGCCGCTGGCCTGCGCCCTGCACGGCGTGGAAGCCGCCCGGGTGGCGGCCGGGGAGACCGTCGCAGTCGTCGGCGCCGGGATCATGGCCCGCCTGCTGCTGGCGGCGCTGAAGGCCCGCGGCGCGCGGGTCATCGTCGCCGGGCGGGGACGGCCGGCCCTCGAGGCGGCGCTGGCCGCCGGAGCGGACGCCGTCGTGGGCTCCTCCGACGGCGACCCCGTCGCGGCGGTGCGGGCCTTCGCCTCCGGACGGGGAGCGGACGCCGTGTTCGAAGCCGTGGGCCAGCCCCAGACCTGGGAGGCCGCCGTGGCGATGACGCGGCCCGGAGGGCGGGTCTGCCTGTTCGGCGGGTGCGCGGCGGGGACCAAGGTCCCGCTGGACGCCCACCGCATCCACTACGAAGGCCTCACCCTGTTCGGGGTCTTCCACCACACCCCGGCCTTCTTCAAGGCCGCGCTCGCCCTGCTCGGCGAGGGCAAGGTGCGCCCCCACGGGCTGATCGAAGGGTCCATCCCGCTGGCGGACGTCCCCCGCTATTTCGCGGAGAACCGCGACCGCCCGCTGCCCAAGACGGTGGTACGGCCGTGACCGTGGACGAACGTTTCATGTCCCGCGCGCTGGCGCTGGCCGCGCGGGGCGGCACGCGGGTCAGCCCCAACCCGATGGTCGGCTGCGTGCTGGTCCAGGACGGCCGCCTCGTCGCGGAAGGCTGGCACCGGCGCGCCGGCGGACCGCACGCCGCGCCTCAGTCCCTGGCGCTGGCCGGCTCCCGGGCGCGCGGCGCCACGGCCTACGTCAACCTGGAGCCCTGCGCCCCGTACCACGGCAAGAGGACGCCCGCCTGTTCCCAGGCCCTGGCGCGCGCCGGCGTGAGGCGCGTGGTCGCCGCGA
>JACRDU010000032.1 GCA_016218495.1 Elusimicrobiota bacterium | reverse complement strand
GCCTTCACGCTGTAGCGCAGCTTGACCGCGGCGCCCGGGGCGACGCGCGGCTCGCGCGCGCCGCAGGCCGCGGCGCCCACGAGGAGGCCTAGGGTCAGGGCGCGGCGCGCAGCCATGCGTTCACCCTCTTGAGCAGCGCCTCCCGGGGAGCGCCCCGGAAGTCCCCGAGCCGCTCGGCCGCCCGGCGCAGGCCGTCCCGGCCCAGGGCGGCGGCGGCGCGCGCGGGGGCCGCCGGGAACATGCGGCCGTCTATGACGGCGTAGGAGCCCTCGGCGCGGTAGCCCAGGCGCGACATCTCGGCCCCGTGCCGCTCCAGGAAATCGGCCGCCTCGTCCAAGGTCGGCCCCGACGGGCCGGCCCCGGCCGCTTCCTTATAGAAGAGGTACTGGTCCTCGGAGAAGAGGTAGAGCCCGCGCGCGAGGACCGAGACGGGGTCGCGGGGCGGCGGGCCCGGGAAGACCGCGGCCCCGTCGTCCCCCCGCTTGCGCGCCCAGTCCCTCTGGACGCGCCGCTGCTCGAGCAGCTCGCGCTGGCCCGAGCTCGCCGCCCGCAGCTTGGCGGCGAAGTCCGGGTCGACCTCGGCCTTCTCCAGCACGTGCGCCAGCAGGGCCTGGCGGGCCGCCATCTCCTCGTCGGCGAACGCGCCGGGGAGGGCGGCCGCGGCGCGCCAGCGCTCGACGACGGACATGCATTCGAACTCCAGTCCGGAGAGCCCCGGGGCCCGGTCCGAGTCTATGACGAGCACCCCGGGTTCCCCCCGCTCGTAGCGGATGGCGGGCCCGGGACGCCGGGGCCGCTCGACCACCGCCAGAGCCTCGGTCAAGGCCAGCAGCCGGCGCCCCGTCTCGCTCTTGCGCAGCTCCCGGGCGGTCTCGAGCAGGGCGGCGTTGAGCCGCTCCGAAGGCTTGGGCCCGGGCCGGACGGAGTCCGGGGCCTGCGCCCAAGAGGAGGCGGCGGCCGCCGCGGAAAGGAGGAGGGCGGGGAGGCGCAGGGACCGCGCCATGGCTCAGTAGAGGGGCGCGGCCAGACCCGACACCGAGGCCCCGGCCTTGATGAAGTCGTGCGTATCGACGGGCCTGGTCGCCAGCCCGATGGCCCGGATGTGCCCGCCGGCCATCACCGCGCCGGACTCCAGGACCGCCGTCCCGTCGACGACGGCGGCGCCGCACGGCCGCATCGCCGCCGCCTCGCGCTCGTCGGCGGCCAGCACGATGGGGAAGATGCGCAAGATGAGCTCCAGGCTCACCGGGTCGAACGCCGGCGGGACGATCAGCACGGCTTCGGCCGTCAGCGGGCGGAAGCACGAGCTCAGATGGGGGAAGCGCTCGTTGACGAGCTTGAGCAGGACCACGGGGGCCTCGAAGGCCTCGGCCGGCTGCAGGAAGGCTTCGGGGTCCGAGCGGAAGCCGTGCGCGCCCCAGAGCAGGCGCTTGCCGGGATGCCACGAGCAGTCCGCGCCCGGCTCGAAGGCCAGCGCGGGGTCGCGCGGCTTGACCACCCGGTAGCCCGCCTCCTTGAACCAGGCCTCGAAGCGCTCCGACTCGCCCCGGCGCGACGGACGGCGCGACTGGCCCAGGGCGCAGACCTTCTCCATGCGCGGGGTCACCCCGGTCAGGGAGACGGTGCCCGTCAAGACCATGTTGGGGAGGCCCGGGACCGGGTCGATCAGGCGGACCGGGCGGCCCAGCCCCTCCAGCGCCGCCTTGACGCCGTCCCATTGGGCGCGCACCCGCTGAGGGTCGGCCGGCGGTTCGCCCGCCTCGAATGCGAAGTGGTCCGGCGCGCACATCAGCGCCCCGGCGGGCTGCGGCATGGCCTGGCAGTTCTTGACCGAAAAGCCCTTGAGCTCCTCGGCGCTGGAATAGAGCCGCGCCTTCATCGTCCCGGGCCCTGCTCGGTCATCGCGCCGAGTTTACCACAAATCGGTGCCGGCTAAATGAAGCGGGATTCGACGAAATCGCGGGCGAATTCGGAGGTCGGGGCCTCTGCGACGCCGCCGTCGGGCGTGAGGACACGGGCCCGCCCGGCCGGGGCGGGCAGCAGGCAGACCGGCTCCAAGAACTCGAGGCGGACGGCGCCCTTGCGGCCCCAGCCCAGCGGCAGCAGCACGACGGCCCGGCCACGCGCGGCCACGCGCCCGGAGACGGCGGCCAGCAGCCTCTCGCGGAACGGGGTCTCGCGCGCCACCTCGGCCTCCAGGCGCTTGCGCGCCGCGACGAGGTCCTGCGGCGGGACCTCCAGGGCGGCCGCCACCGCGACCAGGGCGGCGGAGGCGACCGGATCCAGGCGCCCGGCGTCCAGCGCGGCCCGGCCGGAGCGGGTCAGCGCGCAGTCCATCACCCAGGCCTCGATGAGGCGCCAGCCGCTGCGGATGCCGCCCACCTCCCCCGACGAGCGGAACGCGGCGAAGAGCGGCGCCTGGCGCGCCAGCCGGGCCGAGGCGGCGGCCGGGTCGGCGGCCGACGGGCTGGCCCGGCACAGCCGGCCCACCGCCTCGCGCACGGCGTAGTAGGCGCGCGCCGTGACGGGAATCCCCCCCGCCAGGACCATGACCAGGTCCCCGCCGTCGCCGAGCAGGCGCAGGATGCGGGGAGCGATGGCGTGCCATTCGGCGCCCGCCGTCAGGGCGCGGCCCACCCACGGCCGGGCGCGGGTCACGCGCAGGAACCCCAGGTGGACCCGGGACATGAAGCCGGCGTAGGTCCCCTCGCCGGCGGCGTCGAGCATGTCCAGGGCGAAGGCGTCGACGGCGTTGACCAGCTTGGGACGGCAGGGGCGGCCGCGCACGGCGCGCAGGCCCTTGAGGGCGTGCCGGAACATCGCCGGGTTGAGGTACAGGGAGTCCGGCTCCACCGGCGCGTGGGCGAGCAGGCAGGCGGCGGCGGCCGGACGGCCGGTCAGCTCCTCGGCCCGTCGGGCCAGGGCCGCCGCCCGGGCCAGCGCTGGGTCGCGGGGGTCGAATGGATGCTCGGGGCCGTCCTGTATGAAGGAGTAGAGCCGGTCCTGCAGCGTCAATGAGAGGTCGGCGGGCAGCAGGGATTCCACCACGGCCCCGGCGCGGCCCACCGCTTGGAAGAACGGCTCGACCAGGCGCCGGCCGAACGGGCCCTTGGGCCCGGGCGGCCCGCTGGCGGCGTACTCGCGCCGGGCGAAGACGGCGAAGAGGTCCTCGGCCGTCCCGACCGGTCTCAGGTCCACGGCGGGATTGTAGCCGATTTGCTATTCTCTGCCGCCATGAGAAAATTCCTCTTTTTGCTGGCCGTCGCCGCGCTCTGCCCCGCCGCCCGTGCCGCCACGGACGGCGTCGTGGTCAAGGTGGACGGCGCCTCGGTCTTCCTGGACCTGGGCGCGGGGTCGGCCGTGCAGGGCGCCGCTTTCGAGGTCCTGCGAGCGGGGCCAGAGCTCAAGCACCCCGTCACGGGCGAATCGCTGGGGCCGGTATGGGAGCGGCAGGGCAAGGGCACGGTCTCGCAGGTCGAAGAGAAATATTCCATAGGCTCCCTCTCCGAAGGGAAGGCCGAGACTGGCTGGAAGGCCCGCCTCCTCGGCGCCGCGGCCGCCCCCATGGCGCCGGCGCCCGCCGTCCCCGCCGCGGCCGATTCGTCCGCGCGGACCCCGCTGCTCAAGAGCCCCTTCTTCGACTTCGAGGCCGTCGACATCGCCGTCGGAGACGTCGACGGGGACGGGCTCCCGGAAGCCGTGCTGGCCGACGCCGAGCACGTCACGGCGCGCCGCATGGACGGCGCCTGGCCCGAGCTCTGCGCGTACGTCGAGAAGGCCACCGGGGCCCGCATCCTCTCCATCGAGGCGCGCGACCTCGACGGCGACGGGCGGGCCGAGGTGTTCGCCACCGTCCACAACAGGCTGGCCGGGGCCGTCGAGACCCATGTGCTCGACTGCAAGGACGGACGGCTCGTCGTGCGGACCACCCTGCCGTGGCTCGTGCGCAGCTACGGGACCGAGCAGGGGACCCGCGCCCTGGCCGGGCAGTCGCTGGAGCCCGACGCCAAGTTCCCCACCTCGCGCGTGCACCGTCTCGTCTATGCCGCCGGCGCCTACGCGCTGGAGAAGCCCTCGTTCCCCCACAAGCGCCTGGACTGGCTCTACGGCTTCGCCTTCGCCCCGGCCCAGGGCGAGCCCATCCTGCTGCACTACAACCGCGCCCAGAAGCTGACCCTGCGCTTCAAGAAGGGCACCTGGAACTCCCCCGAGGCGCTGGGCTACGGCCCGACCCGGCTGTCCTGGCACGGGGCGGACTTCCACATGCACCCCCGGCTCTTCACGCGCCTGGAGGGCGGGGAGCTCAAGTCCGTCTGCTCGGTCCGCAACATCCCGCGCCTCCTGGGGCTGGCCTCGGCGTTCGGCATCTACAGCGGCGCGGACCTGCAGTGCTTCGCCTTCAACGGCATGAGCCTGGACCCGGCCTGGAAGGCCGACCTCTCCGGGATGGCCGCCGGCCTCGACGAAGTCCCGGCCTCGGGCGCCCAGGCGGGCCGCCTGGCCGTGGCCGTCGTCGGCGCCAACGGCCGCACGGCCGTCTGGGTCTTCCCCCAATAAGACATGGCCCGCAAGGGCGCGAAGCCGGTCCTCGCCGCGGCGGCCGGCGCCGCCGCGCTCCTGTCCGTCGGCGCCTGGGTGGCGCTGCGCTACGCGGACCGCCGCCTCGCCCCGCTCGTCGCCGGGGACGTGGCCCCCGCCTACACCACGCGCGTCTATGGGACGCCCAAGAGCCTGCGCGTGGGAGACCCGCTCTCGCCGGCCGAGCTGCGCGAGCGCCTCAAGCGCCTGGGCTACGCGCAGGGCATCCCCGACCGGCCCGGGCTCTACCGCGAGGAGAGCCTGGACCCCGCCGGACGCCGCTTCGAGGTCCACCTGCGCGGCTTCGAGCGCCCCTTCGTCCGGCCCACCCCCCACCGCGTGCGCGTCGACCTCGTGGAAGGCTTCGTCTCCGCCCTGGTCCTCGCCGAGAGCGGCGTCCCCCTGCTCGAAGCCGTCCTCGAGCCCGAGGCGCTCTACGAGGTGTCGGCCCAGGGGCGCGTGCGGCGCCGGCCGCTCAAGCCGGGCGAAGCCCCGCGCTGGATGATGGACGCCGTCGTCTCGGTCGAGGACCGCCGCTTCCGGGAGCACGGCGGCGTGGACCTCAAGGGCATCCTGCGCGCCGCGGCCCGCAACCTGCGCAGCGGCCGCGTGGCCCAGGGCGGGTCCACCCTGACCCAGCAGCTGGCCAAGAACCTGTTCCTCACCCCGCGCCGCACCTTCAGCCGCAAGGCCAAGGAGGCGGCCCTGGCCCTCTACCTCGAGGGCCGCTATTCCAAGGACGACATCCTGCGGCTCTACCTCGACACCGTCTACTTCGGGCAGGACGGGCCGGTCGGCGTGTTCGGGCTGGCGGCGGCGGCCAAGCTCTTCTTCGACAAGGAGCCCGCAAATCTGGACCTGGCCGAATGCGCCGTGCTGGCCGGCCTGCTGGCCTCGCCCGGCCGCTACGACCCGCGCCGGGACCCCGAGGCGTCCTTGACGCGGCGGCGCGTCGTGCTGGCCGCCATGCGGCGCCAGGGCGCCATCACCCCCGCCCAGGAGCGCGCCGCGGGGGTCGCCGCCCTGCGCCTGGCCGGCGGGGCGGGAGCCCGGCCCCGCGCGGCCGACTACTTCCTGGCCTGGGTGGAGCGCCAGCTCGACGAGCGCCACCCCGACGAGCACCTGATGGCGCGCGGCATCACGGTGCACACCACGCTCGACCCCTGGCTGCAGGAGGCGGCCCGGACCGCGGTGAAGCGCGCCAAGCACCAGGCGGCCCTGGTCGCCCTCGACCCCAAGGACGGGGCCGTGCGCGCGCTGGTTGGCGGCAAGGACTACGCCACCGCCCCGTTCGACCGCGCCACCCGCGCCCTGCGCCAGCCCGGCTCGGCCTTCAAGCCCGTCGTCTACGCCGCCGCGCTGACCGGCCAGTCCGGGAAGCCCGACGCCGTCACGGCCGCCACCTTGCTGGAGGACTCGACGCGCTCCTGGACCGTGGACGGGGGGACCTGGACCCCGCGCAACTACGACAAGACCTACCGCGGTCCGGTGGCGCTGCGCGCGGCCCTGGCCCAGTCGCTCAACGCCGCCACGGTGGACCTGGCCTCGCGCATCGGCGTGGCCCGGGTGGCCGAGACGGCGCGCGGCCTGGGCGTGCTCAGCTCGCTCCGGCCCGAGCTGGGGCTGGCCCTGGGGGCCTCGGAGGTGACTTTGCTCGAGCTCTGCGGGGCCTATTGCGCCTTCGACAACGGCGGGCGCCGCGTCGAGCCGCACGGCATCGACGCCGTGCTCGCCGCCGACGGGAGCGTCCTCGAGGCCCGCCACCCCGAGTCCTTCCCCGCCATGAGCGAGCCCGAGGCTTACCTTATGACCGACCTGCTGCGCGAGGTGGTGCGCACCGGGACGGCCAAGTCCCTCCTGCGCCGCGGCCTGGGCGGGGTGTCGGCCGGCAAGACCGGCACCACCGACGACGGCCGCGACGCCTGGTTCATCGGCTACAGCCCCTGGCTCCTGGCCGGGGTCTGGACCGGCGAGGACCAGCCGCGCCCGCTGCCCATCACCGGGGCCTCCGCCGCTCTGCCCGTCTGGGCGGACTTCATGACCGCCGCCCTGCCCTCGGCCCTGCTCCGCCCCGAGCTCGCCGACCCCTGGCCGCGCCCCGACATAATGGAGGAGGCCGAGGTGGACCCGGCCAGCGGCCTGCGCGCGCACGCCGGCTGTCCGACGCGCCGCAGCGAGGTGTTCGTCCCGGGGACGGCGCCCGCCGCGGACTGCCCCCTCCATAAGAAGGGGGTCGTCGGCTGGATAAAGGACCTCTTCAAGAGGAGATAGGTTCTCGGCTAGGGATTCAGGGGAAGATGTCATTGATTTTTCATATTACACCGATTACAATGCGCCATGCCTTCCAAGCCCCGGGTGCTCGTGGTGGAGGACGATCCCCAGGCGGAGGACCTCTTGCGGACCTGGCTCGAGACTCCCCCTTGTCACTACCGCTTCGAGAGCGCAAGCGGAGTCCGGGGGGCACTGCGCCGTCTACAGGGAGACCTCCCCCAACTGATCCTGCTCGACCTCACCCTTCCCGACGGCACGGGACTCGATGTCCTGCGCGCTATTCGCGCACAAGACCGCACCCGCCGCCTGCCCGTCCTGGTCCAAACCGCCTCGGTGGGCGAAGGCCTCTCGGCCAAATGCTTGGAGAAAGGGGCCGACGACTTCGTGACCAAACCTCTCGACCATGACGAGTTCCTAGCGCGCGTCAAGGCCCTGTTGCGCCGCTCCGGCTGGAGGGCGGAAGAAGACAGCGGCCGCGAATTTGAGCCGCTCACGCTGGACACGAGGGGTCGCGACGGCCTATGCTTCGGACGGAAGCTGAACCTGACGGACATCGAGTTCCGGCTGCTCAAGGCCCTCTTCGACGCCAAGGGGGGCGTCGTCCTGGCCCAAGACCTGCTCCGGGGCGTCCTCCATGTCAGCGAGCCCGGCGTCCTGCGCGCCGCCCTGAAGGACCTGCTCGTGCACATGTCCAACCTGCGAAAGAAGTTCGGCAGCCAAAAGAAGCGGCTGCGCAACAAGAGGGGGGTAGGCTACCAGTTGGCCCTTCCCGAATCCTGACGCCGCCCGTCATCTTTATTCAATCTTAACTCGACAAAGGCCCGCGCCGGGCCTACACTCGGACGAGTGCGAACATGAAGGCCCCCTTCCCCCTCCTCTCCCCGGCCCTCGCTCTGGCGCTCGGGGCCGCCGCCCCCGCGGCCGCCTGCGAGGCCGTCCTCGGCATGCATCATCCCGCCTCTCCCCGCGTCATCGCCCCGGTCCGCGAGTCCCAGACCACCTGCGGCGGCAGCGGGGTCTGCGTGCTGGCCACCCTCGGCTACTCCAACGCCGCCCCCCGCCTCGATGCATCCGGCAACCCCGAGACCTTCGCAAGCGCCCTGCTCTCCGGCAACGGCGCATGCACCGCCGCTCCCGGGGATTTCTCCTGCCTGTTCCAGGGCACCGGCCTCTACACCGCGCAGATCGAGGCGGAGGTGTTGTTTTCCCTCGGCAGCCGCTGCAAGGCCGTCATCGCCAAGGAGTTCTTCATCGACTCGGCCCCTCCCGGGCTGCGCTTCGAACCCGACCCCTCGGGGCGCATCCTCTCCTCCACCGACACCTTCGACATCGTGGCCAGCGACGACGCCGGCGTGGCGGCCATCGAGGCGGACTCGGTCTTCGTGTGGGGGAGCCCCATCCGGGGCGAAGGCGGGCCGGACAACGTCTTCAACTACCCGGTCTACGACCCGGCCAGGAAGAAGGTCTCCGTTCCGTATCCTCTGAGCGCCAAGCGAGGGGCGCAGAACCTCCATGCGCGGGTGCTCGACCATCCACTCAACGAGTTTTCGAAGGACGCCCAGTTCTCGGTGGACGCCGAGCTGCCCAAGGTTTCCATCTCCACGCCATTGTTGGCCTCGCCGGACGGGGTCCTCCTCCCCATCCGCGGCACGGCCTCCGACGATTTGGGCCTGGCGAAGGTGGAGGTGGCGCTCCAGACCGGGGCCGGGGGCGCCTTGGACTGGCGCGACGCGGGGGCGGTCTCCGGGACGGAGGCGGACTGGTCCTACGGCGGCTTCACGGAGACGATTCCGCTCACCGGAGCCCTCTGGACGGTCCGTGTGCGCGTCACCGACGTCTACGGCCGGACCGCCGAGGCCTCCACCAAGGCCCTGATCGTCCCGGCCCGGAACCTGCGGGAGGTGCTCGGGCACGAGGCGCCGGGGCAGGCGTGCCCGAAACGGTTAGACCGGCAGGCCCCGTTCTCCTCGTTCGACGTGAATCCCATCTACGGCGGCGCGGCCATCGCGTCGAACCAACTAAGTGAGCCGCCGAAGTCGCCGGCGCTGAACATTGCGACGGCCTTCCACAGCAAGTCGCCCAAGGACTCGGTCTGGGGCTGGGGCTGGTCGAGCATGCACGACCAGACGCTGTTCCTGCGCCCCTCGGGGGCGGTGCGCTGGACGGGCGGGGACCTGTCTAAGAAGAACTTCTTCCCGCCGCCGTCGGGGGACGCCTACGTCTCGCCCATACAGGAATTCTCCCGCCTGACGGTGACGGAACGGGGCTTTTCCGGGACG
>JACRDU010000031.1 GCA_016218495.1 Elusimicrobiota bacterium | reverse complement strand
GGGGGCGCGGATCTCGGCGGGATAGTCGGGGAAGGTGGAGAGGTCGTTGCCGGCGATGGCCGTGGTGGTGGTGAACTGTCCGCCGGTCAGCTGGACTCCGTCCCCGGAGTCGCCGGCGAACCGGATGGTGACCGCTTCCAGCTCCTCGACGGGCACGTCGCGCCGCCTTTTGGGCTCCAAAGACGGCGTCTTTGCGGGGGTGTCGGTGTTCACAAAGCGCTCCTTACGCTCCTTCGACTTCTTCCACCACCTGTCCCGGACGGGGGGGAAGGTTGACGACTTCGGACGGGAATGCGAAAGCGAGGAACCGGATGAGGCGGCCGACGGTCAGCAGGCCGCGGGGCGTACCGCTCTCCCCGACCAGGGGGAGGTTGCGGATGCGCCGCTGGTTCATCAGGGCGATGGCTTCCTTGACGGTGGCGCCGAGGGGGAGGGTGGCGGGCGCCGGCGTCATCAGCTCGCGCAGCGGCGTGCCGGGGCGGGTCCCCTCCAGGAAGCACTTGTTGAGGACATCCCTCTCGGTGAATACCCCGACGACCTTGCCGGCGCGGGTCACGACCAGCGAGCCCGTATGATGCTCGCGGAGCTTCTCAAGGACGGCGCCGTAGCCCGTGGCTTCGTCGAGGGAGAGCCACGGTTCGTCGGCGAGTTCGGAGAGGGGGCGGAGGAAGGGGTCGGTGGATGCCATGGGAGTGAGGGGAGCTTTTCAGATTCTACCATTATACGCCAAAGCAACACAGTTGCCTCGCGCCCGCGGCGCTGGCTGATGCGTTGCTACTCCTTACGCGTCTTGTTAGAATCAAGCCGGCCGGGCCGGCTTGGACCCCCTGGAGGCAACCAGTGAAGCTCCTCGAACACGAAGGCAAAGAAATCTTCCGGCGCTACGGGATTCCCGTCCCGCCGACGGGCGGCGTCATCGCCAAGCCGGCCCAGCTGACGGCCGCTCTGAAGCGCGCCGGAAAGGGCCCGTGGGTCATCAAGGCCCAGGTGCTGGCCGGCGGCCGCGGAAAGGCCGGCGGGGTCAAGATCGCCAAGACCCCCAAGGAGGCCGCCGAAATCGTCAAGAAGATGCTCGGCATGCGCCTGATCACCCCGCAGACCGGGGAGAAGGGCATCAAGGTCGACACCGTGCTGGTCGACAAGGCCTCCGACATCACCCGGGAGATCTACATTTCGGTCGTGCTCGACCGCAAGCTGGGCTGCCCGGTCGTCATCGCCTCGGCCGAGGGCGGGGTGGAGATCGAGGAGCTGGCCAAGCACAAGCCGCACGCCATCCTGCGCGAGGCCGTCGACCCCTCCTCGGGCCTGAAGGCCTTCCAGGCGCGCCGGCTCGCCTTCGCGCTGCGCATCCCGGCCGAGAAGCTCGGCGATTTCACCAAGCTGGCCACCGGAATCGTCAACGTCTTCCTGGGGCTCGACGCCTCTTTGGTCGAGGTGAACCCGCTCATCATCACCCCCAAGAACGAGGTCATCGCGCTGGACGCCAAGGTCATCACCGACGATAACGCGCTGTTCCGCCAGAAGGACACCGCGGCCCGCGAGGACCACGAGGCGACGCCGCTGGAGAAGGAGGCCAAGAAGGTCGGCATCTCCTACATAGGGCTCGACGGGACCATCGGCTGCATGGTCAACGGCGCCGGCCTGGCGATGGCGACGATGGACTCCGTGAACCTGGCCGGGGGCTCGCCCGCCAACTTCCTCGACGTCGGCGGCGGGGCGAACGTGGAGCAGGTGACGCGCGCCTTCCAGATCATCCTCAAGGACAAGAAGGTCAAGGCGGTGCTGGTCAACATCTTCGGCGGCATCATGCGCTGCGACGTCATCGCCGAGGGCGTGCTGGGGGCGCTGAAGAAGGTGAAGATGGGCGTGCCCCTGGTCGTCCGCCTCGAGGGCACCAATGTGAAGGAAGGCAAGATGCTGCTCGAGCGCTCGGGCGTGAAGATGACGGTCGCCGACTCCCTGTGGGACGCGGCGAAGAAGGCGGTGGCGGCGGCAGGGAGGAACTAGGATGAGCATCCTTCTCGACAAGAATTCCCGCATCGTGGTGCAGGGCCTCACCGGTTCGGCCGGGTCCTTCCATGCCAAGCAGTGCATGGACTACGGCTCGCAGGTCGTGGCCGGGGTCACCCCGGGCAAGGGCGGCACGACCCACCTGGGCGTCCCGGTCTTCGACACGGTGGCGGATTCGGTCAGGCAGGCCGGGGCCGACGTCTCTTTGGTGTTCGTTCCTCCGCCCTTCGCGGGGGACTCCATCCTCGAGGCGTTCGACGCGGGCATTCGGGTGGTCATCGCCATCACCGAAGGCATCCCTGTCCTCGACATGGCCCGGGTCAAGCAGGACCTCAGCCGGCGCCGGGCCGCGGGGCAGGACCTGCGGCTCGTGGGCCCGAACTGCCCCGGCGTCATCACCCCCGGGCAGTGCAAGGCCGGCATCATGCCAGGCTACATCCACAAGCCCGGCCCCGTCGGCATCGTCTCGCGCTCGGGGACGCTGACCTACGAGGCGGTCTGGCAGCTGACCTCCAAGGGCATCGGCCAGTCCACCGTGGTGGGCATCGGCGGGGACCCGGTCAACGGCACGAACTTCATCGACTGCCTCGAGCTCTTCGAGGCCGACGCGCAGACCAAGGCCGTCGTGATGATCGGCGAGATCGGCGGGTCCGCCGAGGAGGAGGCCGCGGAGTTCTACAAGCGCAGGATGTCCAAGCCCGTGTTCTCCTTCATCGCCGGCAAGACCGCCCCTCCCGGCCGCCGGATGGGCCATGCCGGCGCCATCGTCGAAGGCGGGTCCGGCAAGCATTCGGACAAGGTCGCCGCGCTCGAGCGGGTCGGCATCAAGGTCGTCGAGAACCTCTCGGAGATCGGGCAGACCGTGGCGAGCTCTCCCATAGGGGCTCTGGCCGCGGCTTGAAGGAGCTCGGCCTCTCCTTCGTCGCGGGCCTGGCGAGCTTCCTCTCGCCCTGCGTCCTGCCGCTCATCCCGGTCTATCTGGCGTTCTTGACCGGCAGTTCCTTCGCGGAGCTGACCACCAAGACCCCGCGCCGCCTGGTCCTCATCAACGCCCTGGCCTTCACCGGGGGCTTCTCCCTGGTCTTCATCGCCATGGGGGCCTCGGCCTCGGCGCTGGGGGCGGCGCTGATGACCTACAGGGTCTGGGTCGAGCGGCTGGGCGGGGCGGCTATGGCCGTGTTCGGCCTCTGGCAGCTGGGGGTCCTGAAGGCCGACTTCCTTTATAAAGAAGCCCGCTTCCACTTCCAGGAGAAGCCCGCCGGCCTGGCGGGCTCCATGCTGGTGGGCGGGGCCTTCGCCGCGGGCTGGACGCCCTGCGTCGGGCCGCAGCTCGGCGCGGCGCTGTCCTTGGCCTCGCTCTCGGGCTCGGTGAGCAAGGGCGTGCTCCTGTTGGCCGCGTATTCGGTGGGCTTCGCCATCCCGCTCCTGCTCTGCGCCGTGGCCGTGGAGCGCGCGGTCAAGGTCTTGGACCGCATCAAGCCCTGGCTGCCGGTCATCGAGAGGGCGACCGGGGCCCTGTTGCTGGCGCTGGGGATCGTGCTGGCCGGCGGCTGGTACGGGCGGGTCTCGACCGGCATCCTTTCGATGTTCCCCGGCTGGGCGAAGATGTTCGCCGGGCTCGGCCTCTAGCCGTCCGCCCCGGTCTGGACTCGGGGCGCGATTCCTGCTAGCCTTTTTGTCGCTCTAGGAGAACCATGGCAGAAAAGACCGCCCTGCAGACCGCCAAGACCCACATCGGGCGCGCCGTCGCGTCCAAGTTCCCGGTCGTCTTCTGCGTCGTCTTCGCCTTCGTGGTGATGAGCGGGCACCTCATCAACGCCTTCCGTTGGATCGACCTCAGGCATTCGGACATTCTCTTCCGTCAACGGGGCATGCAGCGGGTCGATGACAGGATAACGATGGTCGTTATCGACGACGACTCGATCAAGAAGGTCGGACAGTTCCCTTGGCCTCGCAGCACCTATAGGACGCTCATCGACAACCTCATCAAGCGGGGCGTCAAGGTCGTGGCCCTCGACGTGATGTTCATCGACCCCTCCCGCCCGGCCGAGGACAAAGCTCTGATCGATGTCACCCGGAGGCACGCGGACCATATAGTCCATGCGGTCACCGTGGACCCGCAGGTCGCCAATGAGCATGTGGCCGTCTATCCGTTCCCGGCGTTGAGGGCCGTGACCAAGCACTTCGGTCAGGTCACCCAGCCCCTCAAGAACGACGACGGTTCGATCCGCATGCAGGGGGTGATAATCGGACGCGCCCCGCGGACCCGCCTCCAAGAGTGGGCGGGCGACCCGGAGGCTCTGCCCTCGCTTGGCGCCGCCGCGATTTCAATCTTGGAAGGCAAGGACCCGCGCGAATACCTCAAGCTCCCCGGGCTCGACGAAGGGGTCGCCATCCGCCTCAATATCCCCGGCGACGGGGAGAAGATCCTCGGGATCCAGAAGTCGCCTGATGGGGGCGTCGAGGAAATAAAGGTCACTGAATTCGGGGTGCCCCGCATCCAGGCTTGGCGCATCCTCAAGGACGACTTGCTCGACGCCCAGAAAGAGCGCCTTAAAGGAGGCGTGGTCTTCATCGGGTCGACCGCCCTTGGCGCGTTCGACCACTTCCCTTCGCCTTTCTCCGGCCAGGAGCCGGGGGTAATGGTCCATGTGTCCTTGGCCGACAACATCCTCCAGAACCGCTACCTGACCGGCGGCAACGCCCTGACTCCGTTCCTGCTCATCCCTCCGTTCATCCTGCTCGCCTACCTGATCGTCGGATTGACGCCGCTGGCCTCCGGTTTGGCGTTCATCGCGGCCCTTGCCGCCATCCTGGGCCTGCATTACGCCCTCTTCCTCCGGCTTTTCTATTGTGAAATCGCCGCGCCGCTGATTGGATTCGCGACGGCCTTCCTGGTCCTCATCGTGCACAAGACCATCGAAGAGAACCGCAAGGCCGCCGAAGTGCGCAACATGTTCGGCCAGTACGTGGCCCCCGAAGTCGTCGACATCCTGGTGAAGAACCCCGACAAGCTCTCGCTGGGCGGCGAGAAGCGCGACATGACGATGTTCTTCCTCGACATCGCCCACTTCACCACCATCTCGGAGAAGATGTCCCCCGAGAACCTCATCCAGTTCCTGAACCACTACCTGACCGCCCTCACCGACGACATCCTCGCCAACAACGGGGTGGTCGACAAGTACATCGGCGACTGCATCATGGCCTTCTGGAACGCCCCGCTCGAGGAGAAGGAGCACCGCCGCAAGGCATGCCTGGCCGCGGTGGCCTGCGTGCGGACCATCGAGAGGCTCAACAGGGAGTACGTGGACCCCACCATCCCGGAGACCCCGGCCGTGCGCATCGGGCTCAACTCGGGGGAGGTCGTCGTCGGCAACACCGGCTCGGCGCGCAAGCTGGCCTACACCGTGCTGGGCGACGAGGTAAACCTCGCCAGCCGCCTAGAAGGCGCCAACAAGTTCTTCGGCTCGACCTTGATGGCCTCGGAGGACACCTACAACGGCGCCCGCGACGTCGTCGAGGCGCGCCTGCTGGGCTCGGTGCGCGTGGTCGGCAAGAACATCCCCATCAAGGTCTTCGAGCTGTTGGCCAAGAAGGGCGACCTGGACGCGGGCTGGCAGAAGGCCCTGAAGCCCTACCACGAAGCCATCGCGCTCTATGAGCAGCGCAAGTTCGAGGAAGCCAAGGTCCTCTTCGAAAAGGTCCTCGAGAGCGTCCCCCGCGACAAGACGACCAAACTCTACCTGTCGGTCTGCCAGGACTACTCCGTCCTCCCGCCCCCCGAAGGCTGGGAGCCCGTCTTCAACCTCACCTCCAAGTAGCGGTTAGTTAGGGTCAGACCCTTGAGAGAGGGTCGGTTCGTCGGGCTCTTGGGATTCCTCGAAGGATTCGAGGGGTTCGGTGGGGACGGGGAGCTTGCCGGAGGCGCGCAGGCGGGCCATGAGGCGCTGCACGCGGCGCTCGACGCGCTTGGTGCGCGCCACGGGGCTCCACTTGCGCGGGCTGGGCAGCACGGAGGCCAGCGCCGCCGCTTCGTCGTAGGAGAGCTCGGCGGCGGATTTCCCGTAGTAGTGGCGGGCGGCCGCCTCGCAGCCGAAGACGCCGGGTCCCCATTCCGCGATGTTGAGGTAGAGTTCCAGGATGCGCTTCTTCCCCAGCGTGCGCTCAAGGCGCCAGGCGATGAGTGCCTCCTTGGCCTTGCGCAGCGGGTTCTTCGAAGGCGACAGGTAGAGGTTGCGCGCCAGCTGCTGGGTGATGGTGCTGCCGCCGTAGGCGAAGCGTCCCTTGGCGGCGTTGATCTTCACGGCCTCCCAGACCGCCTCGTAGTCGATCCCGTCGTGGCGCCAGAAGCTGCCGTCCTCGGCCATGATGACGGCGTCCTTGAGCGGCTGGGCGATGTCGCCGTAGCCGACCCAGGTCCAGGACAAGCGGAACTTCTTGCCGCGGGCCTCCGCCTGGGCGCGCCTCAGGTCGATGTAGGCGGTGGACTTCGGAGGCTTGGAGCGCAGCGGCGCGGGGTTCGGCAGCCAGGCGAGGTAGAGGGCGCAGGCCGCGGCCGGCAGCAAGAGCGCCCGCTTCAGCACCGAGGGTCCGGAGCCGTCCTTGTCGCGTGTCCGCCGTCTGGCCACGCGGCATTCAACCAATTTCGACGCGGCGGGTCAGGAGACGACGATGCGCAGGGGCTTCTTGGAGGCCTTCGCGGCGTCGGAGACCGTGTCCAGGAAGGCGGTGAGGGCTTCGGGGTCCTTGGGACAGGCGGCCGCGGAATCGGCGAGGATGATGACCCAGCCGGGGGCGGGCAGCCAGTCCTCGAGGTCGCCGAGGCAATCGAAGAGCGAGTCGAAGGTGCCGCCGAAGTAGGCGGGGAAGCGCAGGGCCCGCGCGGCGGCCTTGATGAGGGCGGCCTTGTCCTCCAGGGAAGGACCGTCGAGGCGGGCGACATGGAAGCCCAGGGCGGCGGCGGCGCTGCCGGCCGCCGCCGCGTCGCCGGGAGAGACCCTCAGCACGGCTTCGCCGGCGGGGTCGCCCAGCAGGCGCGCCCAGTCCTTCACCTCAGCGCAGGACCGTCAGCGGTATGAAGGTCCGGTAGTGGTCCGGGGAGTAATAGAGGAACTCTTCGCCGCCTATGATGAGGCGCTCCGCCCCGCGGCGGCCCTGCGCCGGGCTGATGCGGAAGGTCTGGTTCCCGACGGTGACGACGTCGGGCGAGCCGTTGGGAGGGAGCACGGTGTATTCGCGGTAGTAGCCGTTGGGCTGGGCCGGCAGGCGCCCTTCGCGGTTTGCGAACACGGTGCCGTCCTTCGGGAAAGGCAGCGGCCTATGGTTGTAGACCCTGGCCACGATGTCGAGCAGCAGGCCGACCCGGCCGGGGTCGCTGAAGGCGGGTGCGAGGTCCCTGCCCGGCGGGATGGCCTGGACGGAGACGGGACCGAGTGGCGGAGCGGGAGGGGCCTCGAGGGCCGTGAGGGGAGCGGCGAAGAATAGAACGGAGAGGCACAACCAGCGCAGTGACCGGTTCGTCATCCCACCTCCTGCGGCGCCGACCCGGTTATTGTACTCCGAAAACTCAGCTGCGTGAGCGCGGGTTCTTTGCATTCGCCGGCGCATGCTTATGCACTAAAGGCCCCCGGAATCGGGAACTGGCCGCGTGGCCAGCCATCGGCACGGCCGCGGAGCGTTTCGGGCAGGCCGCAGGGCGCGTGCGCAGCCGGGCCTAGGCATACAGCCCGGCGGAGCCCCGAGGGCGCCCTCAAACGGCGCCCGGCGACCGGAGGCCTGACCGAAACGCTTCGCAGCGGCGGGAACGACCATCCGCGTGGGTGGCATATGCACTTGAGTTAAGTTAGCTGCAATTTGGCGCTCCTTCTCGCCTTGACCAGCTTTTTGTAGGGCAGCGGCTGAACGCAGCAGGCGTTCTGGACGAGTCGGTAGAAGAGCTGTCCTCTGTGCGGGGAGGTCCGGCGGTTGAATCGGAACGCGAATTCTTCAAGATAGGCGTCCAGGTGTTCGGCCGAGACGCGGCCCTGGTGAATCCCAAGAATCCAGCGTTTGAGCAAAGCAGCGACCCTGTGGACCCGGGGCAG
>JACRDU010000030.1 GCA_016218495.1 Elusimicrobiota bacterium | reverse complement strand
GATTCTACCCATTCTGCCGTGCCAGAAATCCCCTCGCAGGCGCGTTCGCCTGCGAGGCCGTGAGGCCCTCCCCGCGGGAGGGCCGAGCGATCCGTTGGAGGGGAACAACCACGCCCTTAAAAGTGTGTGAACTTGGAGCGCGTGAGCATTGACTCGGCCGGCGCCTCCGCCTATACTGCTACCTCCATGATGGACAAGCTCAACTCCACGCTGCACAAGCCGGCCAACCAGCTCTTCATGGCCATCGTCCTCGCCCACTGGGCCGAGCACCTCGCCCAGGCCTGGCAGGTCTTCTACCTGCGTTGGCCGCGTCCCCAGGCCGGCGGCATGCTCGGCCTGTGGTTCCCGTGGATGGTCAAGTCCGAGTTCCTCCACTATGCCTACGCGCTGGTGATGCTCATCGGCTTCTGGGTCCTGCGCCAGGGCTTCGTCGGCAAGGGACGGGCCTGGTGGATGGCCGCCTTCTGGATCCAGTTCTGGCACCACATCGAGCACGGCCTCCTGCAGGGGCAGGCTCTGGCCGGCTACAACCTCTTCGGCTCCCCGGTGCCCGTCAGCATCGCCCAGCTCTGGGTCCCGCGCGTCGAGCTGCACCTCTTCTACAACGCCGTGGTGTTCGTGCCGATGATAGCGGCGATGTACTACCACATGTTCCCGGAGGCGCAGGACGCCGCGGTCCAGCGCTGCGCATGCGCCTGGCACCATCACGCCTCCCACGCCTAGCGGCCCTCCTGGCCCTGGGGCTGGCCGCCGGCTCCTGCCGTAAGGCCGAAGCCGACCGCGTGGCCACTATGACCATGGTCGCCGGCGAAGAACCCGCCCGGGCCATGCGCTTCGAGGTCGATGTGCCGGGCTGGCCCGGCGCCGAGGCCCTCTTCACGGCGGACATGGCCCATCCCGGGATGAAGCCCATCGTGGTCAAG
Source organism: Elusimicrobiota bacterium (assembly GCA_016218495.1). Lineage (GTDB taxonomy): Bacteria > Elusimicrobiota > Elusimicrobia > UBA1565 > UBA1565 > SCTT01. The sequence continues at coordinate 9,781 of JACRDU010000030.1, read as the reverse complement.
GCCTCCGAGACGGCTCCGGGGCGCTATGCGGGCGTCGTCACCTGGACCATGCCCGGCGACTGGAAGGTCTTCTTCGAAGCGCGCTGGCCCGATGGGACGCGGGTCGAGCGCAGCGCCAATATTACGATTACGCGCGAATGAAGACCGACGCCTCTCTCCGATGAGGGCCCGCCGGGCGCTGCAGGCCGGCGCCCTGGCCGTGGCCGTCGTCCTCGTCCTGCACGGCTTCCTCGGCCCCGACTTCGCCCCGCGCAACCTGGCGACGCTGGGGGTCTGGGTGCACATGCGCGGGCTCCTCGTGCTGGCCCTGCTGGCCTTCGGCAACGCCTTCTGCATGGCCTGCCCGTTCACCTTGGCGCGCGACTGGGCGCGCCGTCTGACGCGGCCGGTGCGGCGCTGGCCGCGCTCCTGGCGGACCAAGGCCCCCGCCCTGGGCCTCTTCGTCGCCGTCCTCTTCGTCTACGAGCGCTGGGGCCTGTGGTCCCTGCCCGCGGCCACCGCCGGCCTCATCCTCCTCTATTTCGCCGCCGCCGTCCTCGTCGACGCGGCATTCACGGGCGCCCCGTTCTGCAAATGGGTCTGCCCGCTCGGGCAGTTCAACTTCGCCGCCTCGGCGCTGTCGCCCTTCGAGGTGGCGGTCAAGGACCCCGCGGTCTGCGCCGCCTGCAGCACCAAAGACTGCCTGCGCGGCAACGCCGGCGGGCGCGGCTGCGAGCTGGGCCTGTTCCTGCCGCGCAAGGTGGGGAACATGGACTGCACCTTCTGCCTCGACTGCGTCGCCGCCTGCCCGGCGGGCAACGCCGGTCTCGCCCTGCGCCTGCCCGGGGCCGAGCTCTTCGACGGGCGCTGGCGCTCGGGCGTGGGCCTGCCGTCCAAGCGGGCGGACCTCGGGGCGCTGTCGGCCCTGTTCCTGTTCGGCGCCCTGCTCAACGCCTTCGCGATGACGGCGCCGGCCTCGGCACTGGCCGAGCGCCTGTCCGAGGCCACCGGCCTGCGCGGGGCCACGCCGGTGCTGGGGATGCTCTTCGTCCTGGGCCTGGCCGCCCTGCCGGCCGGACTCCTCTGGGGGACGGCCCTGGCCTCTCGCCGCGAGGGGACGCTGGGCGGGGCCTTCCTGGCGGCGGCGCCGTGCCTGGTGCCTCTGGGGATGGGCGTCTGGGGCGCCCACTACGGCTTCCATCTCCTGACCGGCATAGGCACCATCGTCCCCGCCCTGCAGTCGGCCGCCGAAGGGCTGTTCGGCGCCGCCGTCCTGGGCCGTCCGTCGTGGGGGATGGGGGGGATGTCCCCGGCCTCGGCCCAGGCCGTCGGCCAGGGCCTGCTCGCACTTGGCCTGCTCGGCTCGCTGGGCGCGGCCTGGAACCTGGGGACCCGCGCGGTCCGGGCCTGGCCGTGGATGGCCCTGTGCGCGGCGCTCTGGGGCGCCGCCTCCTGGGTCCTGACCCGGCCGATGCCCATGCGCGGGGTGATGCCGATATGACCGGTCGGGCTTTCATGGTTTTTTTTGCGGTCGCGGCGGCCGCGCATGACGGCCCGCCCTTCCCCGTGGCGGTCGACGCGCGGTCCGGGCCCTACACGATGTCGGTGTGGGCCGACCCCGACACCGGGACGGGCACCTTCGTCCTGCTGGCCGAGGGTCCGGAGGCCTCCGAGGCGGAGCTCTTCGTCGCTCCGGCCTCCGGCCGGCTGCCGGAGGCGCGCTGGCCGGCTCTGCGCGAGCCCTCCCGCCGCGGTCTGCGCTTCGTGGCGCGCCCCGAGTTCGACGCCGAGGAGGTGTGGAGCTTCCGCGCCCTCATCCGGGGCCCGGCCGGCACGGGGTCGGTGTCGGGCACGGTCGACGTGACGCCGCCCGACCTGGGGCGGGCCGGGATGTGGCTCTACCTGCTGCCGTTCCTGGCGGTGGGGGCGCTGTGGGCGAAGGCGCTCTACTCGCGCCGGGCCCGGCCGGAATCGTCGCGTCCCGTCGGGTAGTCCCGCTTAAGGCGGTCCAGGATGGTCTCGTGGGTGTAGATGGACCGCGTCCATTCCCGGAGGTAGGTCGCCTTGGGGATGGCCAGGACGCGCACGCCGTCCCTGCCCGCCGTGATGTCGGCCACGCGGGGGTTCCCGGTGAGGACGCCCAGCTCCCCGACGGGCACGCCCGCCAGCGTGGGGACCGGGGCGTAGGTCTTGCCCACCTGGGCGCGCAGGCCGCCGGCCAGCGGGATGTAGACATACTCTCCCGGAGCGCCGCGCGCCATGAGCAGGTCGCCTTCGCCCAGCGTCATCATGCGCGCTCCCTCGACGGCTTTGCCCAGGTCCAAGGCTTCCACGTCGGTCCCGCCGCGCGAGAGGGCGCGCCGCAGCACGCCCATCTCGCGCTCGCTGAGGAAAGCCCTCTCGGCCTTGTCGAAGCGCTGAGCCTCGTGTTCGCCGGCCCTGCGCTGCGCCTCGGCCAGGACCTCGAAGGCGGCGGGGGCCTCCGAGACCCCGACGGCCTTCTTCACCATGGCCGTCAGGCCCGGATGCTTGGCCTCCTCCTTGGCGGCCTCCTTGAGCAGGGCCTCGACCACGCTCTCGGAGAACCCGCGCGCCTCCCCTGGAGCCCGCTCCAGCACGAGCCGCCTGGCGGCCGCGTCGTTGAAGCTGCCGACGTAGTCGCGGTAGATGTCGACGATGACCTTGGCGGTGGCCTGGGCCATCTGGGCGTCGTTGGCCTTCGAGCCGAAGGAGCCCTTCTCCAGGCCGACGACGAGGTTGCCGTCGGGGGCGATGCGCGTCGCGGCGATGTTGGCCTCGCCCAGCGCGAGCTTCGAGTCGTAGGCCACCAGGTAGGTCCTCCCCGACTTCGGGTCGGCCAGGCGCATCACCGCGCGCATCTGGCCGCCCAGCTCCGCGGCCACGATGCTGGCGCCCTGCGAGCCGCGGAAGTCGGCCGAGCCGCGCCAGCGCATCGCGTCGGCCAGGCGCAGCGAGCGCGACACGTCGATCATGTCCTGGGCCAGCCTGGGGTTCGTCTCCACCCAGTCGAAGGCCATCGCCTCGAAGAGGTCCTTGCCCCCGCGCTCGTAGAAGCGCCGGTAGGGCTTGAGCTCCCCCGGCAGGGCCTCCCCGTCCACCCCCTCCTTGGCCTTGTACTCCGCCGTGTTCTTGTCCCGGCTGAGGGTCACGTCCTTCATGGCCTCGCGCAGGCGAGCGGGGTCGTTGAGGACCTCCAACGGGACGTTCGACTTGCTGTGGGCGTAGGACATCGCCATGATCTCGCGCGTCACGCGCGCAATATCGGCTTCAGGCACCCCGTATTCCTTGAGCAGGGCGTCCCGGAAGGTGCGGCCGTTGGCGAGCTTCATGGCCAGGATGTCGGCCGCGGCCTGGTCGAGCTCCGCCGCGAAGGCCTCGCGGGCGGCCCGTGACGGATGGAGGTCTCGGCCTTTCTTCGTCAGGACCTTCATCCACATGTCGTGCAGGCCGGCGTTGACCTTCCCCGCCCCTTCCATGAAGGCGGCGCGCCCGACGTCGCGCTGGGCGACCAGCCCGGAGCCCTGCACGTCCGACAGCAGGCCGGACATGTTCGCCACGATGTTTATCATGTGGTTGATGCCGTGGTCGGACCACCAGGCGGGGTCCATCTCGGTGGTCTTCATCAGCCGGGCGATGGCTTCCGGCAGGGCGGCGGCGGCGGTCTCCCCGTAGGATTTCGAGACGTGCGAGCGCAGGCTCTCGGGCAGGGTCTCATAGACGGCCCGCACCTCGGCGGCGGTGGGGGGGAGGCGCCTGGCCTCGCGCCCCGCGCCCCCGACCACCGCCTCCTTGACCGGGACGAAGCGCTTGAGGCCGGCCATGCCGTCGAAGAGGCGGGAGAGGAAGGAGGCGTCCTTGCCTCCGGGTTCGGGCAGGCGGCCCTCGGCCGAGGCGGGCTTCTCCGCGCGCGACTCGAGCAGCCTCTCCCAGAAGGGCCGCGGCGCGCGCCCCGCCGGCAGGGCCCTCAGGCGCGACAGCTCGGCCTCGCGCGCGGCGACCTGGCCGTTCACCTCCGCCAGCATCGCCGCCACGGGGTCCCCGGCCGTGGTATGCCGGTCGCGCAGGCGCTCGAAGGCGGTCAGGGCGCCCTCGCGCACGGCCCGGGTGCGCGGGTCGAGGGCGGCGGGGTCCTCTCCCAGGAACAGCTCGCGCAGCTTGGCCGCCTTGTCCGGGACCGCGTTCCACTCCCCGTTCTCGCGCATCGCCTTGAGGCGCTCCAGCGGCCCCTGCATCTCCCGGAACAGGCGGCCTTCGCCGGAGCGCAGGTCCGCCTTGGCCAGGGCCAGCAAATCGTCTTTGTAGCCGAGCTTGGCCAGCTTCTCGTCGTAGATGCGGTCGAGCTCGGTGGTCAGGGCGCCCTTGCGCCGCACCTCCAGCAGGCCGGTGATCTTCTTCTCCAGCGGGCTCATCGTGCGCGCCATCCCCTCGGCCGGCAGCGGCTGGCCGTCGGGGGCGCGCCCTTCGGCGCGCAGCGCGTTGCGGCGCGCGGTGTAATGGAAGAGCTCCAGGGTGTGCGCGCCGCTCTCCCCGAAGCCGAAGACCTTGTGGGTGACCTCGTGCAGGACCACCCCGCTGAGCAGCTCCGTCGGCGTGGCGAAGGCGGGGTCCGGGTTGAAGCGGATCTTCCCGGTCTTCGTGAAGAGGCTGGCGAGCGAGAGCTCGTCCATCGCGGCCATCTCGCGGGGCTTGGCGAAGTCTATGTCGGCCTTGGCCACCTCGGCACGGAGCGTGGCGATGAGGTCGACCGGCGCCCCGTCGACCACGCGCTCCTTGACCCCGTGGGCCTTGAGCAGGGTGCGCAGGCGGGCCGCGTAGGCCGGGTCGTCGAGCTGCTTGAGCAGCGTCCCGCGCGCCTCCGCCACGACGGAGCGCGCCCTCTGGACGTCGTAGGCGGGGACGTTCGAGCGGTAGGCCGGGTCGGTCAGATAGGCCCAGGCCTGTCCGGCGGGCGTCGTCACGGGCGTCCTGCCCGCCGCGTCTATGCCGGGGGCCTTCGCGGACAGGGTCTCGGGCGCGGCGCCCAGCGCCTCCTTGAGCTTCATCTCGACCAGGGCCGAGCCCAGCTGGGTGTGGCGGGCGGCGAGCTCGGGCAAGGAGGACTCCAGATGGTCGCGCCAGCGCGCCTCGGAGCGCGAGAGCGCCTTTCCCTGGGCTTCGATAGCGGCCAGCCGCGCCCGCTCGACCTCGTAGTAGGACATCTGCTTCTCGAGCTTCCCGCGCGCGGCTCCCAGCTCGTCGGCGCTGGGCTTCTTCTTCCCCATGAACTTGTGGGAGAGGACGAAGCCGGCGTTGAGGAACGCCTCGCCCAGCTTCTCGTCGCGCCGCGCGGGGTCCGAGGTCCACGCCTCGGCGGCCTGCGCCGCGCCGTCGGCCGAGCCGATGACGAAGCTGGCCTGCACGTAGGCAGACATCAGGGTGTTGGCCCCGGCCACGGTGCGCAGGCCCACGTTCAGGGCCGCGTACGGCGTGGTGGTCGCCCCGGCGGCCGCGCCCAGGCGGCCCGCCGCGCCAAGGGCCAGCAGGGTGGGCAGGGACTCCAGGTAGCCCTCGCCCATGTTCAGCGCCACCGCCCCTGCTGACCAGCCCCACTGCCCGGTCTCCGCGCCATGCTCGCTCCACGCGCGGGCGATGCCGCGCGCGGTGAGATAGGGGCTCTGGACCAGCGCCGCGGCGCGCTCCCCGTCGGTCACCTTGTCGTTGAGGGCGTCCCAGAGCATGGACTCGTAGCCCTTCTTCCCGGGGCCGTAGTCCTTGTAGCCGGCGAAGCTCTCAGGGGTGGAGCCGCTCTCCACCAGCAGGGCCTTGATGCGCAGCAGGCGCTGGGTCTTGGCCACCGTGTCCAGCGTCTTGCGCGCCTCAGGGTGGTCGTCGTAGAAGGACTTGACCCGGGCGATGACGGCGGGGTCCTTGGGGTCGGAGCCGGCCATGCGCTCGAGATATGCCGGGCCGTGGACGAGGCCCTCGGAGTTGTAGCCCACCGCCCCCAGGGCGTCGCCGGCGGCGATGTTGAGGCCGCCCATGACCAGGCCCGTGCCCTTCGACCCGACCCAGCCCAGGCCGCCCAGGATGTGGCCCGCCACGGGCACGTCGTGGACGAGGGCGCCGAGCTGGGCCAGGCCCGAGGTGCCGGCCATGTCCTCGCTCGTGGCGCGGACCTTCTCGGTGGCGCTGCCCGGCGTGTACATCCAGTCGGCGTCGCGCGCGGTCTTCCACAAGAACAGCTCGCGCACATGCTTGTTGGAGCTCCACAAGTCCGAGATGCCGGCGTTCGACTTCACCGCCTCGCGGCGGATCCACTCGAGGTCCGTCCCGCCGGGCAGGAATTCGGCCGCCCGGCCGGTGCCGCGCAGGGCCAGGTCGGTGAGGGGGCGACCCTGCTCGTCCTTGAGCGGGCGCCGCGCCGGGTCGGGCGCGGAAGGCGCCGGGCGCAGGTCCAGGCGCTGCTGCGAAGTCATGCTCGCCCCGTCTTTGTCACGATGGACCTGGGCGGTGACCCGCAGCCCCGCGGTCTCCTGCAGCTCCGGGGGCACGACATAGACCGGGAGATGCCGTATGAGCGCGTCCTGGCCGCCGCCCTCCTTCTTGAAGCTGGAGGACTTCTCGAAGCGGTAGGTGTCGTAGCGCACCACCCCGCCGTCGAAGCGGTTGGCGACGATGACCCACTCGCCCTGGACGGTCAGGGACTTCGAGGTGATGGGAGCGTACTTCCCGTCCTTTCCGATGACCGCATAGTCGCGCTCGCCGACCCGGTCGGAGAGATAGAGGGCCCGGGCCAGCAGCTCCTCCGAGGGCGTGCCGTGCTTGGAGAGCTCCGGGCCGCTCAGCGTGAGCAGGCGTTTGGCCGCGGCGTGGGCCTGGGCCACCTGCTCGTCGCGGTCGCGCTGCTTGGGGGGGGTGGAGTCGTCGGGCCGGACGCCGATGTAGACCGTGTTGGCGCGGCGCTGCTTCTCGTCGCGCAGCTCGGAGTCGGAGACGAGCTTGCGCCCGAAGAGGCCCTCGGCGACCACCTCGGCGCTCTTGCGCTTGCCGGCCCCGTCGAAGAACTCGGCCGCCTCCGGGACGAAGGCGCCGTCCTTGCCGATGCGCCCGTGCAGCAGGCCCCAGGGGGTGTCCGGGCCGGGGGAGAGGTTGCGCCGCTGCAGGCGCTTGCCGCCTTCCTCGCTCAGGACCGTGTCGACGAAGCGCGGCCTCCCGTCGGGGCCGGGCGTCACCGTGACGCGGTAGCGGCCGTCGAGGCTCTCGAAGGGCCGCGGGTCGTCGTCCTTCGCGCCGGGGCCGAGCATGGCCAGGCCTTCGTGGACGCCCCCCCAGGGGTCGCTGAAGGTGCGCTTCTCGAGGCGGGTCCCCTCCGGGAAGGCCCCGGCCAGGCCCAAGGCGGCGGGGTCATAGGTGCGGCCTTCGGCGACGCGGCCAGCATAGAGCTCGACGAGGCTGCGCGCCGACGAGCGGCCCGGGTCTTCGCCGCCGGACAGCCGGCCCCATAGCCCGCGCGCCGATTCGAGGGCGTCCGGGGGGGGCTCCAGCCAGGCGGACACCGCCGCCCGGAGCCGGGCGTGCAGGGCCAGGGTCTCCGGCCCGGCGGCCAGCTCGGTGTTGGGCAGGCCCAGGTCGTTGACTCCGTCGGTCTGGGCGAAGAAGGCCCGGGAGCGCTCGTCGAGGGCGTCCAGCCGCCGGCGCAGCTCTTCGGCGCTCAGCGCGCCGCGCGACGCCGACTCGAGCAGGGCCGCGTAGTCGGGGAGCAGCTCGGAGCGCAGGCGGACGTCCTGGCTGCGCGCGGCCAGGTCGCCGGCCAGAGGGCCCGGCTTGAGGCCTTTGCGCAGTTCGGCCAGCACGGGGTCGAAGAGCCCGGCCGCCGCCTTCTTCTTCTCCTCGTCGGAGAGGCGCAGCGAGCGGACGCCGGCCTGCAGGTCCTCGAGCCGGGACAGGGCCGCGGCGGGGTCCGGGGCCGCGGCGGCGGCGGGCTTGGAGAGGTTCGCCGCGGTCTCGCGCAGGCCCCGGACCAGCCAGTCGACGGTGTCGTGCTCGTAGATGGGGCGGGAGGTGCCCATGCGGCGGTTGTCGAGCTCGTCGGCGGCCTTGAGGATGCGCGCCCGCATCGCGTCGCGTTCGGCCAGCAGCGCCGCCGCCTCGGCGGGGGCGCCGCCGGAGGACTCGAGCAAGGCCAGGCGGGAGCGCAGGTCCATCGCGGGGCGCAGCAGGGTCTCCTCGTACTCGGCGCGCTTGCCCTCCATGCGCTTGAGGAAGGTCTGCCCCAAGGGCTCGAGCGCGCTGGCATAGTCGGCGTAGCGCAGACCGAGGGTCCGCTGGAGCTCCAGGCGCTTCTTGGCGTCCGGCTCCAGGGCGATTTGCTCCTCGGCCAGGCGGTAGCGGGCCAGGATGCGTTCGACCGGGTTGGCCAGGGCGGGTATGCGCTGGGCCGCCTCGGCGGCGTAGTCGGCCCGGTGGGAGCGGTAGGCGGCCAGCATCCCTTCCAGGCGCGATAGCTCGGCGGAAGGCCCGGCCGCCCGCAGCGCGTCGAGCTTGCGCATCAGCGAACGGGTCACGGCGCGGTGGAGCTCGCCCTCTTCGCCGGGGCTCAGCCGTTCGCCGCGACCCAGGCGCTCCCAGGCGCCCGCGGCCTTGGCCTCGTAGGAGAAGGCCCCCAGGACGCCGTGGCGTTCGGCCGCGCCAGGGGAGGAATCGGCCGACTTGAACGCGGAGAGGGCCTCTTCGACGCGGCCGGCGAAGCGGTCTTCGAGCATGCCCTCTTTCTTCAGCGTCGCCAGCGCGGCGGGGTCGAGCCGGCGCAGCAGCGCGAGGTCGTCGTCGTCGGGGAGCTGGAGCCCGCGGGAGAGCTTGGCCGAGAGGGTGATGAGCTTGGCGGCCAGGTCCCGGCGCTCCTCGCGGACCTGTCGGCTGGCTTCCTCCCGCGCGACCTCGGGCGCCCGGCGTTCGCGCTCGGCCCCGAGGGGGGCCATGGCCTGGGCCAAAGCCTGCTCCTCGTCAGGGTCCAAGGCCGGGCCCTGGCCGGACCCGGCCAAGAGGGCCTTGTAGACCAGGGCCGCCGACTGCACGTCGCCTTTGAGCAGGAAATACTCAAGCTGGAGGCGGGGGTCGGGGCGGCCGCGGGTCAAGCGGTCGCTCAGGCCCAGCAAGGCGGTGTCGTGCATCATCAGGCGCTGGGCCATATCCATGAGGCCGGCCTGCACGTTGGGGGGCAGGTCCCGGGCCTCCGACAAGCGGCCCAGCAGCTCTTCCCTGGTCACCGGCTTTCCCTCGCCGGGGGCCGGCGGAGCCCCCCCGGGGTGCGGCGCCGCCCCTGCGGGGGTCGGCGGGACTTCGACCGGAGACGGAGCTGCCGTTGCCGGCTTGGCGGCAGGCGGCGCGCGGAAGGCCTGCCACTTCTCGCCCAGCCAGCCCTTCAGGGCGTTGAAGGAATCCACCAGGCCGGGGGCGGGCTCGGCCACAGGCGCCTTCAAGGAGTTGACCGGGCTGTTCTTCATCGCCGCCAGGTCGCTGGCAAGGGCGGCCGGCGCCTGCTGGCGCCCTCCCTGCGAGAGGGCGCCGGCCGGGGCGTTCGGGTCGGCCGGGCGCGTGAGGGCCGGGGCGGCGGGACCGGCAGGCCCGCCGGGAGGGGCGTCGGGCAATCCGGCCCTCCGGACGCTGCCTTCCATGGCGAACTTCGTCTGGTCCGGGTTGACGGCGCCGCCCGCCGTCAGCGGGGCGGCGGCGGACGCGGCGGCGGCCTTAGCCTGGCTCGGGTTGACGAAGCGGGCCGGCCCGCGGCCTGCGGGCCTGGGGG